>JBCCIN010000132.1:0-12104 GCA_039028235.1 Pseudomonadota bacterium | reverse complement strand
GGAGGATACTCTGGAAGACATGATTGCCGAGGTTCCCCCCGAGGCGGGTTCGATGGTCTGCTTCAGGAACCGCGAGAATGCCTGGCACGGCCACAGCTCCTTCGATGGTGTTCGCCGCGTGCTGCAGCTCAATTGGGTCACCGATGAAGCGGCAGTCCGCCAATCCGAGCGGCGGCATCGACGATCGGCCTTCTGGAAGAAGCTCAATCCGTTTCGCCGGGCTGCCTGAAGGCGGCTTCAGCGCTGCCGGCAGATGAAGGCAATCAGCCGGTCGATGCGGGCGATGGATTCCGCATCGATCTGATCCATCGGCAGAGCGACGTCGAGCGACGCTTCCAGATCCGCGATCAGCTGAGCGAATGTGAAGGGGTTCATCACATCAAGAAGATAGGTGCCCTGATCGAATCCTAGGCCGCCACCAGACGCCGGTTTGATTAGCCGCCGAAGGCTGTCATCAAGCGCCTCGGCGACGGTATCGCGATCCAGCTCCGTCATGATCGAAATGTCTCATCCTTCAAATGTCGAATGATGAGATCATGACCGGGGTCCGGCCGACGCGATGTGACGGCCATCACGCGCGGAATGCTCGCTCTGCCATCAGGAAACTTCATGGAATCGCAGTCGAGCTCGCTCTTTTTTCTTTGTCGTGATCTTTACAAATCGATACTTGAACAGAATAATATCATTTGTAGTTTCAGTTAATCTAAACATTTCTTTTAGAAGAACTGGCAATAGACATGTTAACTTACAGGTTGAGCGCTTTTTTCATTGGCAGTCTTTGCTTTTCATTGAACATCAGCCATGCGCAGGTGATCACGGACGGCACCGCTGGTGAGGGCGTGGCACTTGAGGGGCCTGATTACGATATCGGTGCCGAGCTCGGCACCCAGGCCGGCGGCAATCTGTTTCACAGCTTCGAGCAATTCTCGATCGACACCGGCGAGAGTACGACCTTCGGTGGCCCGGGCGGCATCGACAACATCATCAGCCGCGTCACCGGCGGCGAGCTCTCCACGATTGACGGCCTGATCATCTCCACCATTCCCGGCGCCAGCCTTTGGCTGTTCAACCCGGCAGGCGTGGTCTTCGGGCCGAATGCCAGCCTTGACGTCACCGGCTCCTTTCACGTCTCCACCGCCGACGAGTTGCGCACTGCCGATGGCGGGACGTACAGCGCAATCGATCCCGACGCCAGCGGTTTCAGCGTGGCCGAACCCCAGTCGTTCGGCTTTCTCGGCGCCGATCCAGCCTCCATCACCATCGCCGGCAGCCAGCTCGAAGTCGGTGAAGGCGAGACGCTTTCGGTGGTCGGCGGCGAGGTCGACATCGCTGGCGCCACCCTGTTCACCGGCGGGGGCGAACTGAACGTGCTGACAGCCGATGGTGCCGCTGATGCCAACGTTGTAACCGGCGATGTGACCGGTGCTGCAGGTGGCATTGTGGCGGTCCGTGAGGCTTCCTCGCTCCGGTCAACGGGCGATGGCGGCGGCAGGATTCGAATCCAAGGCGGCGCCTTTATCGTCGATGATGGCTCGGCTGTCGTCAGTAGTAACACTGGAAGTACCGATGGCGACGTCGGCATCGATGTCGACGCGGAAACAATTGATATAACAGGCAATTCGCTGATCGCGACCGGTGCCAATGGCGATGGCGATGGCGGTGATGTCGACCTGAGTGCCGAGACGTTGCGGATTACCGATAGCGTCAATATCGGCAGCAACACCATCGGCGAAGGGAATGGTGGCGACATCAACATTACCGGCGACCGCATCGCGCTGGAAAACAGCTCGGCGATCGCGTCGACACAAGCCGGTGGTGACAGCGGCGGGATCAACGTTTTCGCTGACGACACGTTGACACTGACCGATGGCAATCTCCTGACAGCGGCAGATGTGGGGTCGGCCGGCGATGGTGGCGATATCCGCGTAACGTCTGATGCAACAGCCATCACAGCGGGCGGTCCAGGCGGTAGCAGCCGCATCGGCACGGCGAGTTTCAGCTCGGGCCGCGTTGGCAATATCGAGATCAGTGGTGGACAGCTCCTTGTGGACGGCGAAAACGAATTCGCGGGCGCCTCCATACAAACCCTTGCTAACAACGAGGAAAGCCGCGAGGGGCAAATAAAGATTGCCGTTGGACGCCTCGACATCCTGGATGGTGGAACCGTTTTAGGCGAATCCAATGGTAATGACGGTAACGAAGCCGCGGTCGATATCACGGCCGATGAGATCCGCATCGACGGCAGCTTTGACACGCTCACCGGGATTACCCTTTCGAGTGCCAGCGATGACGCGACGCCCAGCTCGATCGTCGTTCGCGCCGGTGACCTGAGCATCCAAAATGGCGGCCTGATCTCGACGGTTACGGACACGGCGAGCGGGTCCAGCGCCATTTTTATCTTCGCAGACAAGCTCACGCTCGGAAATGACGACTCCGCTGAAGTCAGTACTATCATCAGCTCGTCGACCCCGGATGCGACTGGCGATGCCGGGGATATCACCATTATCTCCGATAGCATCAACATCAGCGGGGAAGGGAGCATTTTCAGCACCACCCAAGGGGTCGGTCGAGCCGGCGATATCGATATTGTTGCAGAAAGCCAGCTGGATGTTCGAGATAATGGTCGCATTAACTCCAGTTCCATCTCTGAGAACTCCGGCGATGCCGGTTCGATCACTATTGCGACGGAAGACCTGATCGTCCTCGACAGCAGTACAATCATTAGCGCCACGTTTGGATCTGCCGATGCAGGCACGATCGATATCACGGCCGGCAGCGTCTTGCTCGACCGGCGCAATGCTGAATTGTTCGGCGGCATTACCACCCAGGCCGCGCGGGGTTCGAGCGGCGATGCCGGCAGCATCACGCTGGCAGCTGACGATCTGACGATCCTCAATGACAGTCAGCTCAGCAGCAGTGCCTTTGGCTCGGGGAGTGGCGGCGACATTGCGATCACTGCGGGCATCATCTCGATCGAGTCCCTCCAGGGCACGAGCAGCTCCCTGACTGGAATTTCGACAGCGACGGAGCCCGACATAGAGAATGGAACAGGCGATGCGGGGTCCATCGTCATCGTTGCCGATCAACTGTTCTTACGCGGCGACGATGCCGAAATCACGTCGGCCAATGACGGCTTTGGTTCGGCCGGCGATATCGACATTCGGCTGACAGAAGGACTGGTTCTCGGCAACGGCGCCGATATCACCACGATTTCCGCCAGTGGCGACGGAGGGGGCATCACTATTAGGGCCGACGGTTTTGTTTCGGCGACCGGACCTGGCGCTTTGATCGCGACCACGGTCGCTGACGATAGCGGCGATGCTGGCAACATCCTGATCGAGACACCCATTCTTGGCCTTGGCGATGCCAGTATCCTCGCCCGCGCCGATGCCGGCCGCGGCGGTGACATTCAAGTTTCCGTCGAAGATCTGATTCTGTCGCCGACCGCGATCATCAATGCGGAGGCTGGTGCGACGGGTGTCGACGGCACGGTTTCGGTCTCTGCGCCTGAGGTCGATCTGACCGGTGGGATCGTTGCTTTCGACGGCCGTTTTCTTGACATTGCATCCCTCCTGCGCGAGCGCTGCGCCGCAAGGCGTGCCAGCGAGAGCAGCAGCTTCACTCTTGGCACCGGCGGCTCGATCCCGGCCGATCTCGACACCCCCAGGCTGAGCTTTCTCCAGGCCAGGCCGAAGGGCGCGCTGCTGGACCAGCGAACGAGCCTGGTGCTCCCCTGCCCCAACGCTTCCTCCTGATGACAAGGAGGATGGGCGTGGTGATGTTAAAGGTGGCCTTCGCGGCCAGCGTTGCCGGTATTTCGATCCTCGGCCCGATGATGATCGGGCCATCATCGGCGCAGCAATCCATCATTGATGACAGCAGCCGCGATATCGGCCCGGGCAGGACGAGGCCGGAGCTTCCAGCCCTCGAAGACCTGCCGAAACCGGGCTTCGAACTGCCACCCGTGGCTCCCGAAAGCGAACGCCGCGCCGCCTCAGGCGTGCAGGTCGAAATCAACCGAATCGACTTCGAGGGCAACACGGTCTTCAGCGACGAAGAGCTGTCGACAGTTGCCGAGCCCTATGTCGGCCGCAAAATCACCACCTCGGAACTTCTCGAACTGCGCGATCTTTTGACCCGGCACTATATCGATGCCGGCCACGTCAATTCCGGCGCCGTGATTCCGGATCAGGCGATCGATCGGGGGCGTATCGTCATCCGAATCGTTGAAGGACGGCTGAGCGAGATCGCGACGGGTGGGCTGACACGCCTCGATCCGAACTTCGTCGAGAGCCGCATTCGCTACCGGCTCAATCCTGTGCTTGATGTCAACCAGCTTCGCGAGCGCATCGAACTCCTGCTGCTCGACCCCTCAATCGACCGCCTTGATGCGAGGCTCAATCCCGGCGAGCGCCCGGGGGAAAGTCGGCTGGCGCTCGATGTCGACGAAGCACCACCCTACCGCATGGCCTTCGTCATCGCCAACGACCGGGCCCCGTCGGTCGGTGCCGAGCGCGGCGAGGCGACGTTCACCTATGTCGACGTTTCCGGTCGAAGCGACCTTTTGTCGTTCGGCTTCGGCGTGTCGGCTGGCTCACGCGATCTCAGCTTCGACTACGACACACCGCTGACGGCAGGCGACATCCGCGCCTTCATTTCGACCTCCTATGCCGAATCCGAGATCATCGAAGAGCCCTTCAACGCCATCGATATCGAAAGCGAGACCCTCAACATCGAAACCGGCATCAGCCTGCCTCTGATCCGTTCGGTCAGGCGCGAGCTCCGTGTCGACACCTCCCTCGAGCACAAACGCAGCAAGACCTTCCTGTTCGACCAGCCGACGTCCCTCTCGCTCGGCGTAGGTGACGGGCGAAGCAATGTCACGGCACTCCGTTTCAAGCAAAACTTTCGGGTCAGGGAACGGCAGCAGGCCCTCGCGTTGCAGAGCACGATTAGCTACGGCCTGAATCTACTGGGCGCCACGCAGAACCGAAGCGGCATTCCCGATGCGCAGTTCTTCGCCTGGCTCGGCCAAGCGCAATACGCCCGCCGGCTCGGCTCGACCAACTGGCAAGCCACCTTTCGCGGGGACGTTCAGCTCACCCCTGATCCGCTGCTCGCGATCGAGCGCATCGGCATAGGTGGCGGCGACACGGTGCGCGGCTATCGGCAGAATGAGCTTGTGTTCGACAATGGCTGGGTAGTGTCGGCAGGCCTGCAAATTCCCGCTGGCCGCGTCGCCCTGCCGGGCGTTGCCAAAAGCCTCGAAGATGGCCGCATCCGCATCACCCCGTTCGTCGATGCCGGCGGCGGCTGGAACACCGACGCCCCCGACGGCGACATCACCGAGTTGGTGAGTGTGGGCCTCGGCCTCGGCTGGAACATCGTCGGCAACACCGACGTCAAGCTGGATTTCGGACTGCCGCTCATCGACACGGATTCGCCGGAGAGTGAGGATCTCCAGGATTTCGGCATCCATTTTCGCTTATCGACCGATCTTAGCGGCTGAGTCGTCTGCAGCGCTATTGCCGCTCCACGGCTTCCAGCGCCTCCTCCGCTTCGAGCCAGCGCATTTCCGCAAGCTCGACCGCCGCCTCCAGTTCGGCATGGCGCTTCAACAAGCCGTCGAGCTCGTCGCCGAGTGAGCGATAGGTCTTCTCGTCGGCAAGCGTGGCCGCGACGGTCGCCCGCTCCGTCGAGAGCCTTTCCAACTCCTTCTCCGCCGCCCTTGCCACCTGGCGCCTCTTCAGAACCTCGCTTCGGTCGGCGGGCTTTCTCGCACGTGACGGCGGCGCTTCCGTTTGTCCGGACCGACCCCGGTGACGATTATGTGACGCAGACGTCTCAGCGCGCGCTCCGCCGAGAAGCAGCCGGCGATAATCGTCGAGATCGCCCTCGTAAGGCTTGACCCGCCCTTCGGCGACCAGCCAGAGACGATCAGCGGTCAGCTCGATGAGGTGGCGGTCATGGCTGATCAGAATGACCGCGCCGGCAAAGTCATTGATCGCCTGAACAAGAGCCTCGCGCGAGTCGATGTCCAGATGATTGGTCGGTTCGTCCAGAACCAGGATCTGCGGTTTCCCGGCGCTCAAGAGCGCGAAGGTGAGCCTGGCTTTCTCGCCGCCGGACAAAAGGCTCACCCGAAGCTCCGCGCGCTCCTGACCGAGACCGAAGCGACCGAGATGGGCACGCAGGCGCTCCGGTCGCTCGTTAGGCAGGAGCCTTGCCAGATGGTCGAGGGCGTTGTGCCCGGGATCCAGATCCTCGATCTGATGCTGGGCGAAGTAGCCGACCTCGAGCTTGGGCGGATGCACGATCTCGCCGGCCATCGGCGACAGCCTGCCGGCGATCAGCTTGGCGAACGTGGACTTGCCATTGCCGTTGGCGCCGAGGAGCGCGATGCGATCGTCGGGATCGATCCGGAGATCGAGGCGATCCAACACCACCTTCTCACCATAGCCCGCCTGCACGCGATCGAAGGTCAATAGCGGCGGCGGCGGCACTTCGGCTTCGGGAAACGCGAGGCGAATGCCGGGCTCGTCCAGGATTTGCGAGACCGGGTCCAGTTTCGAGAGTGCCTTTAGCCGGCTTTGCGCTTGCCTCGCCTTGCTCGCCTTGTAGCGAAAACGATCGACGAAGGCCTGCATATGCTTGCGCTTTGCCTCAACCTTGGCCCGCTCCTTCTCCGCCAACACCTGCTTCTCCCGGCGGATGCGCTCGAAGTCATCATAGCCGCCGCCATAAGCCGTGAGCTTCAGCGCCTCCAGATGGATGATACGCTCGGGCACGCGGTTCAGAAGGTCTCGGTCATGGCTGACCAGCAAGAGAGTGTGCGGATAGCGACGAAGATAGGACTCCAGCCAAAGCGTCGCTTCGAGATCGAGATGGTTGGTCGGCTCATCGAGCAGCAGGAGATCGGGCTCGGCAAAGAGTGCAGCCGCGAGCGCCACGCGCATACGCCAGCCCCCGGAATAGCTGGACAGCGGCTGGTGCTGCGCTGGCTCGTCGAAACCGAGCCCCCTCAGGATGGTGCTGGCGCGCGCCGGCGCGGCATGCGCGCCGATATCGGCAAGGCGGGTCTGGGCCTCGGCGATTTCCTCGGGCGTCTCGGCGCGCTCGGCGGCGAGCATGGTGTCCGCACGTCGTACATCGGCCGCGAGCACCGTTTCATGTGGCGTCGCCTCGCCGCCGGGGGCTTCCTGGGCGACCCAACCGATGTTGATGCGGCTTCGTTTCTTGACATCGCCGCGATCCGGCTGAAGCTCGCCGCGGATCACCTTCAGCAGGGTGCTCTTGCCGGCACCATTGCGGCCGACCAGCCCGATGCGCTGACCAGCGGGAAGATGCACGGTGGCGCCCTCGAGAAGAAGCCGACCGCCGATGCGCAGCGTGACGTCGTTCAGATGCAGCATGCGCGCAATGTAGAGGAATTTGCCGCTCTGTCGATGACAGGCCGCGGGTATGGCCATGCGGAATTCGACTAAGCAACGCCGCCATCATCCAACCGTCGACCGGCGGCAGGCCACTTCGGTTCTGGCGATGACCTTAGGCCGTCAGAGCGGTGGATATCGGCGACTGACCCGCGGCAGGTGTTGTCGGTTCCGGTGAGGCGCCCGGCTTGGCCAAGATCGCCCAAGACTCCCGAAGCTCGCCGATCTGGGCGATCAACTCGTCGCAAATCGCCGGGTCATCCTCGACATTGATCGCTTGCAGGCGAAAAATGTAGTGGGTGTAGAGCTGATCGAGCTGGGGGGCGATCTCACCGCCGTTCTCATGATCGAGGCAGCCCTGCAGGCCTTCCAGAATCAATGTCGCCTTCTGCACGGCATGGAAGCGCTCGTTGATCCGCCGATCTGCGATCGCGCTGCGCGCATTGGCGATCTGACGAAGAACGCCGTCATAGAGCATGACGATCTGCTTTGCGGGCGAAACGGTTTCCACCGCCTGACCATAGGCGTTCATCGCCTTTTGCACGGCCGTCATATCGTCGATCTCATCCGGCTTGATGTCCCTTCGCTACGGTCAGGGGATCATGACGGCAAAACGTTAATCTTTTCCTAGCGGTCGATGCCAGTCGTTTCCGGCGCCGCGTCCTCGAAGTGCGAGTTTGGCCCGATTCCCTTCTTTACAACTTCGAAATGATCGGTTTCTATGATCGTTCGTGCGGACAATAAGTCTGCAGGTTAAACCTGGGGTCGGCGACCCCTAGAGGCGTTGGTGGAGCGAAAAGTCCCGATGGGGATCGATCAGCCAGCCATGAATGGTGCGACGGAGTGGTGCTCAGCCCTTCCGGCCCTTCGCCTCGACCTCCTTCTTCTTGCGGAGCTTCGACTTACTCGCCCCTGAGCCGAGGCGCTTCGCGCGTGTTCAGGGGCCAAAGGGCACCAGCCCGCCGATGATCCAGTCGAAATTCAGACATTCTGCAAGAAGGACCAAGAGCCATGTCGGCTGAACAGCAAACTGACAGTTCCCGATCTGAAGTAACCCCGGCCCCGGTGGGGGCCGATAAGATCGTGGTGTTCGATACCACCCTTCGCGACGGCGAGCAGTCGCCCGGCGCCTCCATGACCGTCTCCGAGAAGATCAAGGTTGCCGAGGTGCTGGAGGAGATGGGCGTCGACATCATCGAGGCCGGTTTCGCCATCGCCTCCGAGGGCGACTTTCAGGCGGTCAACGAGATCGCTAAGCGGGTCAAAAACAGCGTGGTCTGCTCCCTCTCGCGCGCCCAGTTTCCCGATATCGATCGGGCGGCCGAGGCGCTGCAGCCGGCCGAGCGAAAGCGTATCCACACCTTCATCGCTACCAGCCCGCTGCATATGCGGGTCAAGCTGCAGATGACGCCGGATGAGGTGCATCAGGCCGTAATCGACAGCGTGACGCGTGCCCGCAATCATGTGGACGACGTCGAGTGGTCCTGCGAGGACGGCTCCCGGTCCGAGCACGACTTCCTCTGCCGCTGCATCGAAAGCGCGATCGAGGCGGGTGCGACCACGATCAACATCCCGGACACAGTCGGCTACGCCTACCCGGAGGAGTTCGCGGATCTGATCCGCATGATCCGAAACCGCGTGCCCAATATCGACAAGGCGATCATCTCCGTCCATTGCCACAACGATCTGGGCCTCGCGGTCTCCAATAGCCTGCGCGCCGTCGAGGCGGGTGCTCGCCAGGTGGAGTGCACCATCAACGGCATCGGCGAGCGCGCCGGCAATGCCGCGATGGAAGAGATCGTGATGGCGATCAAAACCCGCGGCGACGTCATGCCGGTGGAGACGTCAGTCGTCACCGAGCACATCACCAGGGCTTCCCGCCTGGTCTCGGCGATCACCGGTTTCGCGGTGCAGCCGAACAAGGCGATCGTCGGCGTGAACGCCTTCCAGCACGAGGCGGGCATCCATCAGGACGGCATGTTGAAGGACGCCGGCACTTACGAGATCATGCGGCCGGAAGATGTTGGGCTGGTGCGCTCCAACCTGGTGATGGGCAAGCACTCGGGCAAGCACGCGTTTCGGCAGAAATTGTCGGAACTGGGCTATGAGCTCGGCGACAATGCCTTGAAGGATGCCTTCATCCGCTTCAAGGCGCTCGCCGACAAGAAAAAGGAAATCTTCGACGAGGACTTGGTGGCGCTGGTCGACGACGAGATCGCGGCCGCCAATCAGCGCATCAAAGTGATCTCCCTCGAAGTCGCCTGCGGCTCCAGGCCGACGGCGGTGGCCGCGATCGAGCTTGAGGTGGACAGCGGCGTACAGACCGCGAAGGCCGAGGGCAGCGGCCCTGTCGACGCCACTTTCAACGCCATCATGAAGCTGGTGCCGCATCAGGCGACCCTGGCACTCTTCCAGATCCACGCGGTCACCGAAGGCACGGATGCCCAGGCCGAGGTGACGGTCAGGCTCGAAGAAGACGGCAAGACCGTGGTCGGTAATGCGGCCGAGACCGACACGATTCTGGGCGCCGCCCGCGCCTATGTCACGGCTCTGAACAAGCTCCTGACAAAGCGCCAGAAAACTGCACCAGCAACCCTCTCCGCCTAGCTGCTAGCGCAGCGGGGATGGCCTTTCGGTGTTCGGGCAGCTGGCCAATGATCGGCTGCCCGACGCTGATGCGTCTTGTGCTCTGAGACGCCTCTCAGCCATGTGTCGGCTTTCGGAAGCCTACACAGGAGCGAAAGAATCGCTTCCACCAGCTTAGGCCCCTCTGTGCTTCGGCAAGACGACGATCAAACATGGCAACGTTTATGCAAGCCGACGGCTTCTCCTGGTCCCATGCCTCCGCAATGAGATCGGACAAGATCTCGGCTCGCTTGCCATCCCTGTCGAGACGTGGTTCGAGATAGTCGAAAATCTGCGAGGGCAAGATTATCTGACCGCACGGACAATTATAGTAGACCTTGTCATCGATGGAATGTGATCTGGTCAAATAATGGTCCCGTCGCGGACACGATATTCGAAAGTCTTCCACCTCTGATTATCTAATTGCGGCCAATTCTTAGGATGGGCATATCAGAGTGAACCTCCTCACACTTACTATATCACTCATGGCCCCAGGCAATTCGTATGCTACCAATAGTCACCGGAGGCGATTAGGCAGTCGCATCAACATTGTGGCGATCGATTCGCAAGCTAACCGCGAACCATCATTTTCTATCCCCAAGGTGTTAAGAAACGACTAAATCTGCGACAAGGGCAATCAACCATAACGATTGCCACCCGCTGATTGGTCGCACAGGCCCAGTCGATATCCTGAGACAGCTTCGGGGCATGTCCAGACCCAAGCAGTCCTTCATTGGTGTGTCCGCTTACCTGCAGCTAAACGACTACGATGGTCAGCGTCTTGCCGAGAACACCGCCATCACCTCGCCGATAATCTCGGTGATCAGGCGGCAATCGTCATCGGTAAAGGTCAGCGGCACGCGCATGTCGAGGGTCTTCGAGAGCACGTTCAGGGTGGATGGAAGGTCGGGCAAGTCCGAAAAGTAACGCCAGCTGTCGTAGCGGCTGGTGAAGCCGCGGGGCTTGGCTTCGCCGAACCATTTGAGCTCGACGCCGCGTGCGGCGGCTGCCGCGACGAAATCGGGGATGTCGACGGTGTCGGGTGTCTCGACCCGGAACTGGATGGAGCTGCCGACATAGTGTTCGCGCCGGCTGCGTTCGGGGAGGGTGATGCCGTCGATCGCACGAAAGCCTTCCTCCAGGATACGGTAGCGTCGGTTCCAGCGTTCGACCTGTTGATCGAGGCCCTTGAGACCTTCTCTGATCAAGGCTGCACGCAGATTGTCCATGCGGCCGCTGTAGTTGGGCGTCTCCAGCTTTACTCGCTCGAACATCTCGGGGGCGGGAGCGGCGCCGTGCCGCTCGTAGAGCATATAGGAGCCGGAGTGGATGATCGCCCGCGCCGCGATGGCCGCGTCATCGGTCGTGATCAGACCGCCCTCGCCCGAATTGATGTGTTTGTAGGTCTGCGTGCTGAAACAGGCGACCTTGCCGAAATTGCCCGAGCGCACACCGTCATAGCGCGCACCCATCGTATGCGCGCAATCCTCGATCAGGGTGAGGCCGTGTTTCTCACAAATCCCAGAAATCGCGGCCATATCTGCGATATGCCCGCGCATATGCGAGAGCAACAGAAATCGCGCGCCGGTGGCGCCTGCCTTGGCGTCGAGGTCGGCGAGATCGATGTGATAGGTCAAATCGATCTCGATGAAGACTGGCACGCCGCCCGCATTGTGGATGGCGCCGGGGACCGGGGCGAGGGTGTAGGCGTTGGCCAGAACCTTGTCGCCCGGCATCAAACCGGCGGATCGCAACGCCACATGGAGCGCATAGCCGCCCGATGTGCATGCGAGGCAATAGCGTGCGCCCTGCCAGTTCGCGAATTCCTGTTCGAGCAGAGCGGCCTCGGACAGCTCGCCCTCAGCGACATTATAGCGATGCAGCCGACCCGTCCGCATGATGTCGACGGCACGAGCGATCGCTGCCTCGGATATCGGCTCCTGCTGCGTGAACGATTTTTCGAACGTGGCGCCCTGTACGGCGCGGGCACGACTGGTTTGGGACATGGTCGACTCTCGTCTGTCGATGCGGTGCTGCTACAGCCTGGGC
>JBCCIN010000131.1:0-12136 GCA_039028235.1 Pseudomonadota bacterium | reverse complement strand
GCGTTAACCCATCCATGGCATGCTGCTTCATGGTCCATGCGACCCTGGGAATCCGTCCTCCGCTTGGGAGGTTGGGCGAGGCTCGGACTCCCAGGATCGCATGGACCAGCGAGACAGGCGCGATGATCGCCATGGCGGGTTAAGGAAAGATGAACGCAGCCGGCCTTTCTGAACGCATAGGTCAAGACTTTGTGCGGTCGGTATGTGAGGCTTTGTAGGCAGGCCGCGTCTCCCGGTCTGAAGCGGTAACGCCGCGACGGTTCAATCCAGGAAGTGATGTTGTGTAATTTATCAATTAAAAAGCGTTTATTTGTATCATAAATCACGCTATGATTACATTAGTCATCAATGGCTCTAACCTCCCTGCAACACGTTGAAAGAGGCTCATGCTTACGACCAGCACGACCAAGACGGCCCTGGACAAGATCGGCATGCTGGGTGCCGCTAAGGTGGTGCACCGCTTCTATCGGAAATGTCGAAGCGTGCATCTCGGCAACAGGCTGATGCTTAAACGTGTCAGCGAGGGCAATCTGCTGGTCGATGAGGGGAAGTTCAGAGAGGCCGTCGGGGCGGCGATCGACCAGCTCCTCGGGCGGCTTGGCGGGGACGAACTCGGCGACTACCTCGAATTCGGCGTCTACAATGGCAGCACGCTCGCCATCGTTCATGACCTGCTGAAGGAAAAGGGCCAGACCGGATCCCGGCTGTTCGGCTTCGACTCCTTCGAAGGCCTGCCCGCAGAGGCCGACGTCGACGACAACAATATCTGGATGCCCGGCCAGTATCGCTGTCCCGAGGACTTCGCCCGTGATTTTCTGACCAGTCGCGGCATCGACTGGCAGCGTGTCGTGTTGATCAAGGGATGGTTCTCCGAGACCTGCACTCCATCGACGCAAACCCGCCATGGAATGCAGAAAGCCGGCATCATCATGGTCGACTCCGATCTCTACTCATCAGCCGTCGAGGCGCTCAGCTTTTGCGAGCCGTTGATCGGCCGGCACACGCTGATCATCTTCGACGAATATTACCCGGGCGGCCGAAAGGACCGTTTTCTGGGCGAAGAAAAGGCGTTCGCGGAGTTCCTGGAGGCGCGACCGGACATATCGGCGATCCCGCTCGAGGAGAGCTATTCCTTCGGTTCCCGCATGTTTTTGCTGGAGCGCCGCGCCGCCGATTAGAGCTTTTCCCGAATAGGTGGAAACACCTGTTCGACAAGGAAATGCGGCGATAGAAAGAGATAGAGCGAATCCTGATCAAATCCGATCGGGATCCGCTCTAGAGCCTCAAGGAAAAAAGCCGCCCCGAAGGACGACCTTTCCCAAAACCTTGGGTGCAAACCCGAGTCGCCATCACCGACCCAAGTCCAGGCTCCCCGTCATGCGGGGGGGATTCGGAGCATCTGGCCGGGATAGATCTTGTCGGGGTCGGAGAGCATCGGCTTGTTGGCTTCGAAGATCACCGGATATTTGTTTCCATCGCCATAGTGGGACTTGGCGATCGCCCAGAGCGTATCCCCGGACTTCACAGTGTACATCTGGGCCTCGGGCTCGGCAGCGGCAGCCTTGATGCTCTCGTCCACTTGGGCCACGCCCTTCACGTTGCCCATGGCGACGATCAGCTTTTCTTTGGTCGCCTGATCGGGCACGTCGCCTTCGACCTTCACCTTGTCACCGTCGACCTCGATCTTCAGATCCTTGGTATCGAGACCGTGCTTTTCCGCCTCTTTTTTCAGCTCTTCGGCGGCAGGAGCCGCCTCCGCGCTGCCGATGCCGACCATGGCACCCACATCCTTAACGAAATCGAAAATACCCACTTCTGACGCCCTCCACATGGCTTGGCTGTAGAACTAGCCTTCTCCTTACAGAGCCTGAACTTCTTGGCAAGCCCTCGGAAGAGCGCGTGCAGCGATAAGTCTTCGCAACGCTGGCAGGCAAGATAATTTGCGGTAGCCGCAAGCTCAACCAGGTACTCGTCTCAAGTGTTCCCTTAATATTCCGCTTGCTTTTTTTTGAGCGCTGAACTAACCCGATCAGTCAAGAAGCCTTTGTCAGGGGGCTGCACTATGCAGAGCGTCGACAGCCGTGAAAAAACCACGGCCCTGATTTTGCTGGCCGCATCGACGATTTTCGGTGTGCTTGCCTATGATTTCGGGTCCGTTGCCCACAGCGTCGATCAGGAGACGCCGTCGAATCGCCTGCTGGTCGCGGCGGCGCTCGCCGGAAGCCTGATCGCCGTTCTGATGCTTTTGTCGCCCGGCAAGGCCCGCCGGTCGCTGCGCTCGACGCTCCGAACCTTCTGGCCGCAGCTCCTTGGCCTCGGGATGCTGGTAGTCGGTTACGCCGTCATCCTGCAGCCGCTGGGCTTTCTGGTGGCCACCTCCCTGTTTCTGGCCGCCGGTTCCTTGCTGCTGGGCGAGCGGCGTTGGTGGCTTCTGCTGGTCGTCTCGGTGCCTGTGGCCGCAGCCCTCGGCTTGGCCCTCCATGGTGTTTTGGGTCTGGCCCTCAATGACCCCTTGATGCACAATCTCAGCTTGATCGTCTGACCGGTCAGGCATCATCCGATATCGTCGTGACCACGGCTCGATCGCCGTCTGCAATGGGAAACGTCCATGATCTTCGATCATCGCACCTACACCTGCAAACCCGGCACCGTCCCGCTGCAGCTGGCGCTCTACGAGAAGCATGGCAAGGGGCCGCAGGAGAAGCATCTGGGCAAGCCCGTGCTGTACGGCATCACCGAGACGGGCCCGATCAACACCTATATCCACGTCTGGGCCTATAACGACGCCGCCGACCGCGCGGCGCGCCGGGCCGCCATGCAGGCCGATCCCGACTGGCAGGCCTTTTTGAGCATGAGCGCCGAGGCCGGTCATCTGATCGCGCAGGAAAACAGAATTCTGACAGCGGCACCCTGGTTCGACCTCGGGCGCTGACAACGCCGCCCAGACCGACAGGCACGACGATCGCCACCCATCCAGGGGCTGGCGTCAAGTCCCATTGAAGGCAGAGTTTTCCGGTCCCACCGGTCGCTGAGCTTGGGGCACTCCCGGCAAAGCCCAACGGCTCTGTGGAGGCTCTTGGCCGTCCCCTTTTGTCAAGTCGTATAAATAAAAATTTTCTTGTTGTGACGCATGTCACAAATTTTTGGTTATAAATCGGGATATTATCAAGTCTGTGACAGTTTCATCCAAGTGGTGTGTAAATTAGAACCTCTGGTCGACTTAGTCACTGCAGCATATTTTTTATAATGTGGACTTGATCAGGCGTGGAGAGTGCGCGTGAATTCATCCCTGGCAACATCAGCTCCTGTCGCCGGCAGCGCCTCAGATGAAGCGTTCGGCGAGGCGGAGGCCGCCTCGTCCGTCGGATGGTTCGGCGCCTATCGTGAGGGTGATCCGTCAGCGCATCGCCACCTCCTGTTCATGCGCTTTGCCGTGGTCAATCTGGTCGGCATCGCCCTTCTTGCCGCCGCTTGGCTGCAGGGATGGCTCGGCATGGTGCTGGAAGGCGATGCCACGAAGCTCGCTCTGGTGATCGTTCTGGTGTTTTTGGCCGGCCTGCTCATCTGCGCCTCGAAAGTGCAGAAGGTGGGTGCGGAACTCGATCGGATCCGTGCGCCCGAGGCCTACCCGGCCTCCAGGGTGTCGCGTTATCTGGCGTCGATCGACGGGCGTGATGGTCAGAGCCGCCAGCTCGCCGCCTCCGCGCTCCGGCTGAAACTCGCCTCCCGCATCGCGGTCGTCCGCCACATCGCCGGCAGCCTGGTCTTCCTCGGTCTTATCGGCACGGTGATCGGCTTCATGATCGCACTATCCGGCGTCGATCCCGAAGATGCCGCCGATATCGGCGCCATCGGCCCCATGGTCTCCACCCTGATCAGCGGCATGTCGGTGGCGTTGAGCACGACCCTGGTGGGTGCCGTTCTCAATATTTGGCTGATGGTTAACTACAGGCTCCTCGAGAGCGGCACCCTTCGCCTGCTCACCTCCATCATCGAGCTCGGAGAACGGCATGCTCGGCCTTGAACCCTTTGACGAAGATGAAGGCGGAACGGTCTTTCGCGACGTCATCATGCTGGCGCTTGCCGGCTTCGTCGCCATGGTCGTGCTGCTCCTTCCGCATCTCAATCCGGTCGGCAAGGCGGAGGAGGACAACACCTCGCCGCCCGGCAATGTGATTGTCGAACTGACCTGGCCGGAGGAGGTGGATGCCGACATCGATCTTTGGGTCGAAGCGCCGGGTGACCGGCCGGTCGGCTATTCCAACAAGGGCGGCAGCATCTTCAACCTGCTGCGCGACGACCTCGGCAAGCGTTCCGATGTCACCGGCATGAACTACGAAGTGTCCTATTCCCGTGGCATTCCGGACGGCGAATATACGGTGAATGTCCATCTTTACCGCAACAAGACGAGAGTCTCGCCGATCCCGGTGACGGTGGTGACATCCGTCAAGAAAACACCGTCGTCGACCACCCGCCAGCTGCTCGCCAGCAAGATCGAGCTGGTGCGCGAAGGCCAAGAGATCACCGTCTACCGATTCAAGCTCGAGAGCGAGGGCAACCTGGTGCCGGGCAGCGTGCACAGCCTGCATCGCAAGCTCCGTGCCTGGAGGACCTGAGCCCAGGGGAGACCATAGGCCCACAGGAGAACATGAGCCCAAGGACGTCGATGATGACCGAGCTTTCCTATCTTTTCATGCTGACCGCTGCGCTTGCCGGCCTGCTCTCGATGATCAGCGTCTGGTCGCGGCATCGCTCGTGGATCCGGGCGGGTGCGCTCGGCGCGGCCTTCCTCTTCCTGCCCCTCGCCTATGTCAGCTATGCGTCATTGCTGTCCAAGCCGAAACCGGTCTCGCTGGAATGGTGGATGGGCGAGGCCGAGGAAGCCACGGTGCTGTCCAGCTCGATCCAGGAAGAGGTCGGCATTTTTCTTTGGCTGCAGCTTGCCGAGGCCTCCGAGCCTCGAGCTTACGTTCTTCCCTGGAACCGCGATCTTGCGGAACAGCTGCAGGAGGCGGCGCGCGAGGCCGAGGAGCAGGACGGTCAGCTGCAGATGCGCCTGCCGTTTGAGCCGTCGCTCGACGAACTCGAACCGAAATTCTACGCGATGCCGCAGCCGGCCCTGCCGCCCAAGGACCTGCACCGGCCGCCGCCGGAAATGTACCAGCAGGCAAGGCGTGGCGAAGTGGACGCCTGAAGCCGCCGGCCCGGGTTCGAGAGAGGGCCGGTGTTGCAGTGCGCTGAGCGAATCAGCCTTCCCTGAAAGCCTCGTCCGGCATGCGGAAGATCCGGTCGGTCAGATAGGACAGAATAGTGCGTTCGCGCACCAGGAAGTCGATATCGACCAGCATGCCCGGGACCACGTCGTGCCAGGTTTCGCCATCGGTGAGTGCAGCGTGCTCCGTCTCGACCGTGATGCCGTACCGAAGCGCGCCGTCGGCGGCATCGGCGCTGGCGTCGGCCGCGATGTGCTGAACTTCGCCGTCGAGGCTGCCGAAGCGCAGGAAGTCGAAGGCCTGAACCTTGACCGTGGCCGGCTGGCCGATCCTGAGCTGGCCAATATCCCTATTGTCGACCTTCGCGCGCACCACCAGACCCGACCCGGTCGGAACCAGCTTCATCAAGGGTTCGTTGGAGCCGACCGACTGGCCTGCCCCGGTGACCGCCAGCTCCTGCACGACGCCGTCGACGGGTGCACGCACGAGAAGATTGTCGAGCATGGTTCTTTGGCGCCTTACCGCCTCATGCAGCCGGTCACGCTCGGCCTCGGCTTCTGCGAGTTCGGCAAGAACCAGCGAGCGCCACTCCAGCTCGAATCCGTCGCGCTCGCTTTTTGCCTCGGCATAGGCTGATTTCGCCGACGCCAGCCTGGCACCGGCCTTCCTGATGTCGCCGGAAAGCTCACCGAGCTGGCGTTCGGCGGCGAGCAGCCGAAGCCGGGGATAAAGGCCCTGATCGGTCAGCGTTCTGACCGCGGTGACCTGATGATCGAGCATCTTCTCACTGTTTTCGAGACGCGCGCGCTCGGCGATCAGGGACTCGATCTCGTGCGCCTGACGCTCCATGGCCTGAGTCAGCGCGAGACGCCGGCTGTCCCGGCTCTGCCTGCGGGTCTCGAGGAGGTCCGTCTGCTGAAGGATCAGATCAGGTCTGTTTTCCGCAAGGCTCTCGTTGAACGCCAGCTTGTCGTCCGTGGCCTCCGCCCGCAGGCGGTCGGCTTCGGCGACTTTGATCTGCCAGCGGCCGCGGAGATCATCCAGCTCAGCTTCGATCAGTTCGGCGTCGAAGGCCAGGAGCGGCTGGCCGCCGATGACATGCTCGCCCTCGGTAACCAGCACTTCGGCAACCCGCCCCCCACTGGGATGATTGACGATCTTGACGCGGCCAGCAGGCTCGACCTGACCCTGGGCGCGCACCACCTGCTCGACTTCCGTGAGGCCCGACCAGAGAAGGGCTGTGATCACCATGCCGGTGATGGCGAGGATAAGATAGCCCGCCGCCGGTGAGTGCCTTGCGGCGACGATGCCCTCCGTGTCCGGAAGGAATTCCGCAAAACGGTTGGCTTGCCGCCTTTGCCGGAGTCGCTGCCAGAACGGGAGGTCGGCAAGTCGGTGAAGCACGCCGGTCGCCTGCGCAATCCGATCGTCCAGCCAGGTCTTGATATCCTTGATCCTGTCCATGTCGCTCAAGCCGGCTTGAGATGCGAAGCGGCGCCGGCCGCCATCGGTGCAACGTGGCGATCCAGGCGGCGTTCGACCACGATCTTCCCACCGCTGAGCGAGAAAGCCCTGTCGGCGAAGTCGAGTGCGGTCAGCCGATGGGTGACGATGATGATTGTGCGGCCGCGAGACGCTCTCTTAAGGTTGGCCATGAGCTCATTTTCCGTGGTTGCATCGAGAGCACTGGTCGCTTCGTCCAGCACCAGGACTTTTGGATTACGCACTAGAGCGCGGGCGATCGTAATCAGCTGGCGCTGGCCGGACGACAGGCCGACACCGCGCTCGCCGAGCTTGGTCGCGTAGCCGTCGGGCAGATTTTGAATGAACTCATGGGCACCGACGAACTTGGCTGCCGCCATCACGCGATCGATCCGCTGGTCGGCAGCGCCGATCGCGATGTTTTCGGCGATGCTGCCGGCGAACAGCTGGATCTCCTGCGGCACGACGCCGATCTGCTGGCGAAGGGTGGTCGGTGACCAGAGGCGAATGTCGAGGCCATCGACCAGGATTCGTCCTTCCTCCGGGCGATCGAGACCGAGCAGCAGCTTGGTGAGTGTGCTCTTGCCCGAGCCCGGTGGGCCGATGATGCCGACGATCTGGCCGGGTGCGATGTCCAGATCGACGTTGTCCAGGGCCGGTTTGGTGCCGGTCGCATAGCGATAGGTGACGGTCTCGAAGCGGATCCGCCCTTGGACCTGCAGGTTGGGCATCGGCATATCGAGGAGTTCGGTCGGCCGCTTCATCAGCTCATCAAGACGGCTGAAAGCGATGCGCACCGCCTGTAGCTGCTGCCAGGCGCCGAGCACCTGACGCATGGGCTGAAGCGTGCGCGCCGCGAGGATCGTCGCGGCGATCAGCGCGCCGATCGACATGTCACCGGCAATAATGGCGCGCGCGCCGACATAGACCAGAAGGAGGGCCACCAACTGCTGGAGCACCTGGCCGGAATTGACGATCAGACCGCCAAGATGGCTGGCCCTGAAGTTGGTCTCTGCCGCGTGGGCAAGGCGCTGCTTGAAGCGCTGTTCCATCTCCGGCTCGAGCCCGAGCGCCTTGACCGTCAACGCCTGCGAGACGGTTTCGCCGAGCGAGGACGCCTTCGCCGCAGACGCTTTGAAGCTCGCCTCGGTCAGGGCGCGGTGCTGGCCGCGAGCGAAGAAGGAAATCAGCAGAAACAGCGGTATCGCCCCTAGCGTGATCAGGCCAAGCCGCAGATCGAGGAAGAACAGGACCACTAGGAAAACGCCGACAAAGGCGAGATCGACCAGGAGCAGCGGCATCTGGCTGGTGAAGAACAGGCGAAGCTGATCCAGCTGTCGAAGGCGCTCCATGATCTGTCCCGTCGGCATCTGCTCGAACGTCTTGAGCGGCTGGTGGACCAGATGATGGGTGACTTCGCTGCCCAGTGCTGCGTCGAGGCGGCCGCCGGCATGGCTGGTGATGTAGCTGCGCAGGCTGCGCAGGACCCAGTCGAACGCGAACAGCGTCAGCATGCCGATCGCCAGCACGTCAAGCGTCTTGAGCGCGCCGTGATTGATCACCTTGTTATAGACCGTCATCAAGAAGATCGGCGTCGCGAGCGCCAGAAGGTTGATCACCACCGAGGCGAGGCCGAGCTCCCAGAGAACGGGCTTCAGCCGCATCATGATCGGCGTTCGCCAATTGCCGGGCGAAGGCGCACTGGTCAGCGGCTTGGCAAGAAGGATCTCAGTCGCATCTTCGGTCAGCTCCTCGATGCTCTGAAGAGACGCCTCGCCTCCGCTGGTTGGCAACAGTTCAAGCTTGTCTTCAAGCCTCGATGTTACCAGCCAGCCCTCGCCGGGCGTCCGGCCGATTAGCAGAAAGGGAGGCGGCACCTGGGCAAGATTGTCTGCCGAAGCCTTGATGCTCCTGGTTTTCAGACCCAGACGTTCGGCAGCCAGACGGATCGTGCCTGCCGTCGATCCGCTCAGCGTTGGCGGGGCAGCGGCGAGAATTTGCGATGGCGAGTAAGGCCGCTTCAGTTGGTGACAAAGCTGCGCGAAGGCGAGGCAGAGTTCATCGGGTCGTGTCGATTTCGGTCCATCGTGATTCGTGCCAGTTCCGGCTTGTGCAGACGTTTCTGATCGATGTTCTGAAGAATTCATGCTCTCGCCACCGCATCCTTGTGCTTTGACCGGGTACGAGAGGCATTATGGACGATTCTTCATGGTAAAATCAACCAAAAGTAGAAATTAATATGCAGCCTAACTCTCTGAATAAAAGACAAAAAAAGCCGACTTAATCGAGCATATATGTGAGGCATTTAAGATAAGCGGATTCCGGTAGCATGGGATGGCAGGGATGGTCCGGGCTGGCGCCTGACTGACGGATCAGCCGGCCACCGCGTCCGGCGTCGGCGAGCCCCTTCCGTACCTCGTCGCGAAACAGATCGATCGGCACGTTGTGTGAGCAGGACGCGATCACCAGGCAACCCTCGTCACGCACCAACGCTGCCGCGGCGCGTGCTAGCTTCCGGTATCCTTTCAGCCCAGGTTTCAGCTCGCGCTTGCTTTTGACGAAACTCGGCGGATCAGCGATGACCAGGCCGAAGCGCTGCTTTTCGCTGGTCAGCCGGTCGAGAGCGGCAAACCCCTCTTCCTGCTGGCAGATCAAGCGGGCATCGACCCCGTTTTTCTTTGCCGCTTCACTGGCAAGATCGAGCGCACCATCCGATCGGTCGACGGCGATCGCCTCTTTGGCTCCGGCTTCGAGGGCCAGAATGCCGAAACCGCCACCATAACTGAAGAGATCGAGCACACGCTGATCGCGGGCGAGGCGGGCGGCGAAAGCGCGATTGTCACGCTGATCGAAATACCAGCCGGTCTTTTGACCGTCGATCGGATCGGCATAGAAAAAGAGGCCGTTTTCCTGAAGCTCGACCATGTCCGTCCGATCGCCTTTGACGACGTCGACGCCAAGATCCAGCCCCTCGCGCGCGCGCGCCGGACTGTCATTCTTGAAGATGATCCGCTCAACGCCGACGACCCGTTCGACGGCGTCGACGATCTGGGCCTTCAGCCGGTCCATGCCGGCGCTGTTGGTTTGGATGACCAGCGTCCCGCCGAAGCGGTCGACTACTAGGCCTGGCAACCCGTCAGCCTCCGCGTGAACCAATCGATAATAGGGTTCGACGAAGAGGCGCTCGCGCAAGCGGAGCGACCGGCTAAGCCGCCTTTCCAGAAAGGCGGCATCGATGGTCGCATCCTGATTGCGGCTGATGATCCGCGCCGCGATTAGGGAATGTGGGTTGAACTGCGCCACAGCCATCGCTTTGCCGGCCGCATTGGCAAGGCGCACCGTCGTGCCAGGATCGAGGGCTTTGGCGGCCGCATCCATCTTCAGCTCGTTCGAAAAAACCCACGGATGCCCTGCGCGCAGGCGTCGATCCTGACCGGCAAGAAGAGAAAGCTTGGGGTAGAACATGGCTCAACAATCATCGGCGTGACGGGAAACCGACAAGCTAACGATGATCTCAAGAAGTTCAATTGCTCATCCTTCGTCCGTTGCTCTAGTCTCGAAGAATAGCGTCTCAGGGTTAACGATCGGTTAACCAGAATCGGATAAAAAGACACCGAAAGGAATGGAGATGAGCAGGACGGCGGCGACGGCTTGGATCACAGCTTTGGCGTTCATGGTGGCTTCCAGTGCTGGCAGTGCAGGCGTTCGCGCTCAGGAAGCGGCGATTTTCAGCGCGCGCGACCGCGTTCATCCCGTCTATGGCGCGAATGGTATGGTCGCGAGCCAGGAGGCACTGGCAACGGAGGTCGGAGTCGACGTCCTGGAGAACGGTGGCAACGCCGTCGACGCTGCTGTATCGGTGGCATTCGCCCTCGCCGTAACCTTGCCGAGGGCCGGGAATATCGGCGGCGGCGGCTTCATGATGGTCTACGACGCCGAAAGTGGCGAGACGGTCGCCATCGATTATCGGGAAATGTCCGGCGCTGAGGCGTTTCGCGACATGTATCTCGACGAAGCGGGCAATGCCGATTCGCAGAAGTCACGCTTTGGCGGGCTTGCCGTCGGCGTTCCCGGCACCGTCGCCGGCATGGCGCTGGCGCTTGAGCGCTATGGCACGATTAGTCTCGCGGATGCGCTGGCACCGGCGATCGCGCTTGCCGAGGACGGCATTGAGGTGACGCCTGACCTTGCCGACTCCCTGAAAGGCCTTACCGATCGCCTGCAAAAATGGCCTTCCTCGACCGCCGTTTTCTACAAGGACGGCGGGACCCCTTTCGAGCCCGGCGAAACGTTGGTGCAGAGCGATCTCGCCTCATCCCTGAAGCTGATCGCCGATCAGGGGCGGTCAGCGTTCTACGAAGGCCCGATCGCCGAGAAGATCGTTGCCGCCGTCGGTGCTGCGGACGGCCATCTCACCATGGACGACTTTGCCAGCTATGAGGTCAAGCTGCGCGCGCCGGTTTCCGGCAGCTATCGTGGCTACGAGATCCAATCCATGCCGCCGCCGAGCTCAGGTGGGGTGCATATCGTCCAGATTCTGAACACGCTCGAGGGCGTGCCCATGTCGTTTCTCGGCCATAACAGCGCCGATAGCATTCACATGATGGCCGAGGCGATGAAATTCGCTTATGCCGATCGCAGCGAATATCTGGGCGATCCGGATTTCGTCGACGTCCCGATCGAGGCGCTGACTTCCAAGGCCTATGGTGCCGACATTCTCGGCCGGATCAGCCGTGGCAGGGCTGCGACCGCCGCCGAAATCGCGCCCGGTGATCTGGCACCTTACGAGAGCAACGAGACCACCCATTTCTCCGTAGTCGACGCGAATGGCAATGCCGTTGCCAACACCTACACCATCAATTTCAGCTATGGCACAGGCATGGTCGCGGACGGCACAGGCATCCTCCTCAATAACGAACTCGACGACTTCTCAGCCAAGCCCGGCGTTCCCAATGCCTATGGTCTGATCGGCGGCGACGCCAATGCCGTCGAGCCAAGAAAACGGCCTCTGTCCTCGATGAGCCCGACCCTGGTCCTCAAGGATGGGAACCCATTCTTGGTGACCGGCAGTCCCGGCGGCTCGCGCATCATCACCACCACGCTGCAGATGATCATGAATGTGATCGATCACGGCATGAACGTCGCCGAAGCCACCCATGCGCCGCGTATCCATCACCAATGGCTGCCGGACGAGCTTCGCATCGAGGAAGGCCTGAGCGCCGATACCATCAGCCTTCTGGAACAGCGTGGTCAGAATATCGTGGTCAAGAATGCCATGGGCAGCACCCAGTCGATCATGGTGACCGAAGGCGGTCTCTACGGCGCCTCCGACCCGCGGCGCGCGGGGGCGTTGACCCTAGGCTATTGAGACCGGGACAGCTTGGCGTCGTTGCTGCACGTCCGTGCTTGAGGTGAGGCAGCAGCGTTGATGGTTAGCTCGC
>JBCCIN010000130.1:0-12195 GCA_039028235.1 Pseudomonadota bacterium | reverse complement strand
CGTGACCAGGTCGAGGCCAGGACCCAGGATCTCGACAATGTCACCATGCTGCCGCTGCAGCCGAGCGAGCGCTTCAATGACCTCCTGAACCTCGCCGACATCCACCTTTTGCCGCAGCGGCCGTTCACGGCGAGCTTTGCGTTGCCCTCCAAATTCGGCGGCATGCTGGCGAGCGGCCGGCCGGCGGTGATCCAGGCGGAGGAAGGCGAACTGGCGCGTGTCGGTCGGACCTGTGGCCTGGTGGTGCGCCCTGGCGAGACCGAGGCCATGGCAGCTGCGGTGCGCAAGCTTGCGGCTGATCCCGTGCGGCGCACGGAACTCGGTGAAGCGGCCAGGCGCTATGCGCTTGCCCATCTGGGCAAGGAGCATGTGCTCAATCGCCATGTCGAGCAGATGCACGAAGCGATTGCGCGACGTGCGCGCAGAAGGCCGCGCTGGCAGCGTCTGCTGGCCTTCCTGTTTCCGAATTTCGCCACGCCCCGCCGATAGTTTTTCGACACTGTCGCGGCGCCAGTCCGATTAGGTGGCGCTACTCGGCTGCCGTTAGAGTCGAAGCCGAGGCTGGCTGGCGGAAGGCATCGAGCAACGCGGCTTCACGTTCTTCGACCTCGGCGAGATGCCGATCCTTGACATGGCCGAACCCGCGAATCCGTTCCGGAAGGGAAGCGATCTCGACGGCGAGCGCGTGGTTGTCGTGATCCAGTTTGGTCAGGATCTCGATGATGAGCGCTTCGTAGTGGGTGATCAGACGACGTTCCGTGCGGCGCTCCGTCGTGTAACCGAAGGGATCGAACGATGTCCCGCGCAGCCCCTTCAACCTGGCCAGCCATTTGAAAGCCGTGAAGATCCAGGGACCGTAAGCCTTTTTCCTGAGATGTCCGGTGACCGGATCGCGCTCCGCGAACAGCGGCGGTGCCAGATAGACGCTGATGCGCCCGCCGCTGTCGAACTGCCGGGCGAGCTTTTGCTGAAACGATCCGTCGCTGTAGAGACGGGCGACCTCGTACTCGTCCTTGTAGGCGAGCAGCTTGAAGTAATAGCGGGCGACCGCTTCGGCGAGGCCGCTAAGACCCTTTGCCTGGTCTGCTTCTGCCCGCCGCACGCGGTTGACCAGTGTCCGGTAGCGCTCGGCATAGGCGGCGTCCTGATAGTCGGTGAGAACAGCGACCCGCCGCGCGACGATGCCGTCCAAATCGGATGCCGACCTCATGGGCTTTGCCGTATCGTGAGGCGCTGCCATGGCCTCGATGGCCTGGGGGTCGTGGGCGGCGAGGCGGCCGAGGCGGAAGGCCTGCCGGTTCATCTCGATGGCGACCCGGTTCAGCTCTATCGCGCGTTCGATCGCGTCGGCCGAGAGCGGGATCAGGCCCTTTTGCCAGGCATAGCCAACCATGAAAAGATTGGTGCCGATGGCATCGCCGAGAAGCGTGGTCGCTAGGCGATTGGCCTCGACAAAGGCGGCGCGGCCGCCAGCGGTTTTTTCGATGCCTGAACGAAGATCGTCCGCGGGCATGGTGAGATCGGCGTTGCGCGTGAACTCACCAGTGATCGATGGGTTGTCGTTGGCGACGATGTGACCCTTCTCCGGATCGACCGTCGCCAGTGCCGATTTGCCGCCCGCGACCATCAGGTCACAGCCGAGCAGCAGGTGGGCGCCACCGGACGCGATGCGCGTGGTTTGGATCTCACCGGGCGACGCAGCGATGCGCAGATGGCTGGTGACCGGACCGCCTTTTTGCGCGAGGCCGGTCATGTCGAGTACAGCCGCACCCTTGCCCTCCAGATGCGCCGCCATGCCGAGAAGGGCGCCGATGGTCACCACGCCCGTGCCGCCAACGCCAGCGACAACGATACCGTAGCCTTGCTCCACACCGGGCAAAGCTGGCTCGGGCATATCGGGAAGCTCAGGCAGGTCTCGTTTGTGTTTACCCAGTAGCGGGTCGCTGCCGCTGCCGCCTTCAACGGTGACGAAGCTCGGGCAGAAGCCCTTGAGGCAGGAGAAATCCTTGTTGCAGCTGGATTGGTCGATCTGGCGTTTGCGCCCGAATTCGGTCTCCAGCGGCAGGATGGAGACACAGTTCGACGCCTCGCCGCAATCGCCGCAGCCCTCGCACACCGCTTCGTTGATGACCACGCGTTTCGGTGGATCGATCATCTGGCCGCGCTTGCGCCGCCGGCGTTTCTCCGCAGCACAGGTCTGATCGTAGATGAGCACTGACGTACCTTCGACCTCGCGCAGCTCGCGCTGCACCTGGTCAAGCTCATCGCGGTGGCGAACGGCAACGCCGGGCGCGAAGCCGGCGGAGAGAGGGTATTTTTCTGGCTCGTCGGTAACGACGACGATTTGCGTAGCCCCCTCGGCCGCCACCTGACGGCTGATCTGCGGCACGGTGAGCGGTCCGTCCACCGCCTGGCCGCCGGTCATAGCGACGGCGTCGTTGTAGAGGATCTTGTAGGTGATATTGACCTTGGATGCGATGGTCGAGCGGATTGCCATCAAGCCGGAATGGTAATAGGTGCCGTCCCCGATGTTCTGGAAGACATGAGGCCGCTTGGAAAACGGCGCTTCGCCGATCCAACTCGCCCCTTCACCGCCCATCTGGGTGTAACCCTGATTGTCCCGATCCATCCACTGCGCCATGTAGTGGCAGCCGATACCGGCGCGTGCCACGGAGCCATCAGGCACGCGGGTCGAGCTGTTATGGGGACAGCCTGAGCAGAAATAGGGGGTGCGCAGGATAGGGCTTTCGATCGCCGCTTCAGCTTTTTCTCGGACTTCCAGAACAGCGAGCGCGGCTTTGAGGTCGTCGTTCTTGCTAAGAGCGAGGAGGCGCGATCCGATCGCCTCGGCGATCTGGTTCGAGGAAAGCGCGCCGTTCGAAGGAAATAGCCAGTTGCCGTCCTCATCCCTCTTCCCAACGACGCTCGGCGCGGCGCGCATGCCGTAGAGGATTTCTTTCACCTGATTTTCGATCAGGCCCCGCTTTTCCTCGACCACCACGATCTGCTTCAGCCCTTTGGCGAAAGCCGTCACGGTTTCAGACGCGATCGGATAGGTGAGGCCGAGTTTCAGAACGCGCAGGCCGAGCTTCTTCGCCATGGCTTCGTCGATGCCGAGATCGTCGAGCGCCTGCATCAGGTCGAGATAGGACTTGCCCGTGGAGATGACGCCGATCTTGGCGCGGGGCGTCGGAAACACCAGCCTGTCCAGCCGATTCGCCAGAACGAAAGCCTTGACCGCATCGTGCTTCAACAGGTGAAGCCTTGCCTCCTGGGCCAGCGGGGTATCCGGCCAGCGGATGTTCAGGCCGTCCGGCGGCAGGATCGAGCGGTCAGGCAGCGTGATGTCCGGCACGACCGTCGCCTCGATGGAGGCGGCGGTGTTGACCGTGTCATGGACGCATTTCACACCGACCCAGCAGCCGCTGAAGCGGGAGAGCGCTGTTCCGATCAGCCCGAAATCCAGGATTTCCTGCACGCCCGCAGGGTTCAGGATCGGGATCATGGAGTCGACCAGGCCGAACTCGCTTTGATGCGCCGTGGTCGAGCTTTCGCAGGTGTGATCGTCGCCCATCAGCACCAGCACGCCGCCCAACGGAGCCGTACCGGCGAGATTGGCGTGGCGAAAGACATCTCCGGTGCGGTCGACGCCCGGACCCTTGCCGTACCACATGCCGAAGACACCGTCATAGGCGCCGTCGCCGAAGAGATTGATCTGCTGCGTGCCCCAGAGGGCGGTCGCCGCCATATCCTCGTTGACGCCCGGCTGGGCGACCACGTGGTGGGCGTCGAGATGGCGTTTGGCGATCGCCATCTGCTGATCGAGATTGCCGAGCGGCGAGCCGCGATAGCCGGAGATGTAGCCAGCGGTATTGTGCCCCGCAGCCTGATCGATCTGGCGCTGCAGCATCGGCAGGCGGACGAGCGCCTGGATCCCGGTTAGAAAGATGCGGCCGTCGTTCTTTTCGTACTTGTCGTCGAGTTCGACCTGCAACAGCGACAAATCATGCCTCCCATGGTCTGCGTCTGCGCGTGACGGCAGATCAGACTACCGCTGCATCGCCGAAAGCGCAAAGTGGCAAGCGGTTGCTATCGCCCATCCAGTCGGGCACGTACCGTGACATTGTGACGAAAATCATAGGTCGTCGATCAACGCGCGCTATGATCGACGCCATCCTCATCTTCGAATCAATGAATTGAGAGACAACGATATGGATGTCAGGAACCGCTTTCTAGGCATGGTCGTCGCCTGTTCCGTAATCCTCTCATGGGGATCAGCTCTGGCGGATGACGAGAAACAGCGTCTTGCGCGCCAGTTGTTCGAACTCGTCAATGCGGACCAGCTCCAGCAGATCATGACCGAGCCTCTGGTCAAGGCCGTGAGAAGTGGGATTCTGAAGAATGTCAAAAAGAAGCTGTCGGAGGAAGGCATCGAACTGGCCGACGACAAGTCGGAAGAACTCGGCGACTTCATCGGTCAGCGCTACCGTGTGCTGATGGACGAAGCTGGTGCGGTCGGAAAGGAGCGGCTCGTGGCGCACTATGTCGAGACGTTTTCAGAAGACGAGCTTCATGAGTTGACTGCCGCGTACCAGCTTCCGGCCATGCGCCGTATGCTGGATCTGACGCCGGGGTGGACAACTGAACTGACGCAGCTGGGCGAAGCCTACGGGCGCGACAATATCAACCGCGTGCTCTTGGAGCCCATGACGGAATGGCTTGATGCCAATGTCTATTCCAGATGATCCATCGTCGTTGATCGCTCGAAGGGGACTTAGTCCTGCTCCGCGCCATAATCCCGCCAATCCACCTCGTCCTCGCTGGCCAGATCGCCCCGCATCGACGGGCCGTCTCGGTGCACGCGCTCGGGATCGCCGCAAATCAGGTGGTGCCAGTCCGGGAGATCATGCCCCAGGGCGACCAGCCTATAGGCGCATGTATGCGGCAGCCAGGTAAGGGCCTGCACATTGCCGGGTGTGACCTTGACGCAGTCGGGGACGTTCTTTTGCCGATTCGCATAGTCCTTGCAGCGATGGCTGCAGAGATCGAGAAAGCGGCAGGCGACATCGGAGAGAGCGATCTCGCCGCTATCCTCGTCCTCAAGGCGGATCTGGCAGCAAAGCCCGCAGCCGTCGCAGAGGCTTTCCCACTCCTCCGAGGTCATGTCGACAAGTGGTTTGTCTTGCCAGAAGGGGGTGGAACTTGCGCTCGTTGTCGGCTCAGCCGTCTTCGGCATAGACGAGTTTTCGGTCGTTCAACACCAGCGCCGTCGGACCCTCTTGATCGTCGCAGCAGGCTCCAAGCTGCACGGTCCCGTTTTCGATGGCGATCGTAAGCTGATCTCCCTGCTGCTCACTGGGCGGCCGCAGGATCCAGACGTCGACCAGGCTGTAATCCTGATCGTTGCGCAGATAAGCCATCAGCATGCGTTGCGGGATCTCTCGATCGGCGCCGCGCGTCAACAGGACGACGGCATCCTCAAGGCCGTCGTCGTTCAGATCGCCAAGCGCCGTCATAAAGGCCGAACTATCACCGACGATATCCTGACCAATCGCGGCGAGGTCCCGTTCAACGGCTTTATCGAGCAAGTCCTCGTCGGCTGGCGGCGGAAGGGTGCCTTGAGGGCCGGGACGCGGTGCGGGTACTCTCGGGCGCGCGATCGTCGGCTGCTCGACCGGCTCCAAGCCTTCGAGGCACTGCCAAATGGCAGCGACCCTCGGCGATGAGGCGCGCCGGTCATCGAGGCTCAAAGGTCGGCAGGCCCAGCCTCGCGTGCGCAGAACGAACAGGGTCTCTCTCGCTTTTCGTTCGCAAAAGCCTTGTTCGAACTCGGCGCGCCAGAGCACGTCGGTCGCACCCGCTCCCGGGCGATCGATCACCCGGCAGGGAAGGCCACGGCTCGGATCGTCCACTTCGATCTCGATCTGCCTGACCAAGCCCGCCAGACCGGCGGCATCCACCTGGCTGTTCAGGTCTTTTTGCGTCAGGCTGCAACCGCCAAGGCCGAGCGCGGCTCCCGCGATCAAAGCCGAAATGGGCGTCTTCAAGGCCAGTATCCGATGTTCTTCACATGCCGATCGAGAGGGCGTTTCAAGTCGAAATCAGACTTGCGGGTATAGCAAAAAGAGCGAAATTCACAACGGCTCCGAGCGAGACCTAAGGTGTTGCCCGAGCAACCGTGTCCCATAGGCCATGGCGGGCGATCGCGGGATCAGAAATGCTGCCAGCCTTTTCTGTCGATCGAGATCGGATAGCCCCTGGCATCCAGAACTTCGAGATCGGTGCCCTCGGTGATCTGGCCGATGACGGTGAGCGGTAGAGAGAGCTGTTCGCCGATGGCCTGAATGGCGGGGCGCTGTTCCGGGTGTGCGGTGAACAGAAGCTCGTAGTCATCGCCGCCGGTGAGTGCGGCCTCCAGGGCGCCGCGATGCGGTGCTGCTGCCTGCGAGAGCGGGATCCAGTCGGTGTGGATGGTGGCGCCTTTGCCAGAGACCGCAAGCACATGGCCGAGGTCGGCGAGCAGGCCGTCGGAGATGTCGATGGCGGCGTGGGCGACGCCGCGGAGCGCTTCGCCGAGGCCGATCCTCGGTTCGGGAAGACGGTAGCGGCGGATCAGGAATTCGGACGCGGACATGGGTGGGGAGAGGCGTCCGTGGAGAACCTGCAGGCCGAGAGCGGCACCGCCGAGCGTGCCGGAGACGTAGACATCGTCACCTGCGCGCGCGCCAGCGCGCCGAAGCGACTGACCACGCGGCACATCGCCGAACATGGTCACGGAGAGGGTGAGCGGTCCGGGTGTGACCACGGTATCGCCGCCGAGCATCGTAATGCCGAAGGCCCCCTGGTCCTGGCCGAGACCATGAGAAAAACGCCCGAGCCATTCCGGCGGCAGGCGCTTCGGTCGCATCAGCGCAAGCAGATAGCCGCGGGGCGTTGCTCCCATCGCCGCCATATCCGAGAGGTTCACGCGGAGCGCCTTCTGCGCGATGTTCTCAGGCGAATCGTGGGGAAGGAAGTGGACCCCTTCGACCAGCGCATCCTTGGCGAGCACCAACTGCATGCCGGCCGTCGGTTCGAGCAGTGCGGCGTCGTCGGCGAGATCGAGGGCACCCGGCTGGCCTGCGGCCAGAGGCCGAAGATGGCGCTCGATGAAACCGAATTCGCCCTCGGCGTCGGCAAGATCAGCGTCAGGCATCGGGACTTGCCTCGAGCTTGGGCGATTGGGAGCGGGCTTCGGCGGCGAGTCTGTCGAAAACGGCGTTCAGGAAACCGATATCGTCCTGCTCCAGAAAGGCATGGGCTAGTTCCAGATATTCATTGATCGTCACTTTCGGTGGCACATCCTGACGATGAAAGAGCTCGTAAGCGCCGGCACGCAGAAAGGCGCGCAGGAGATAACCGAGCCTTGGGAGCGACCAGCCCGACGTCAGGGTTCGCTCGATATGCCGATCGAGATCGTCGATCGCCCCGAAGGTGCCCATGGCGATCTGCTGGAACCAGTCGCGATCGACCTCCGGGGCCGCGTCTTCCAGCTCCAGCGGTTCAAGCAGATCCGAAAGGCGAAAAGCCTGGAACTCGGCGACCACCAGTTCGATGTCCTGACCGGACAACTCAGCTTGATAGAGGGCCTGAACGGCACCGAAGCGAGCGGCTCGCCTGCGATTCATCGGATCAATCTGGCCTTCACGTCCAAAAGGGCGAGCGCCGCGTTGGCGGCGTCGGCGCCTTTGGCCTTGCCCTTGGGGTCGGCACGCTTTTTCGCCTGCGCCTCATCGTGCACGGTGAGGATGCCGTTGCCGATCAGCGCGCCGTGGTGGAGAGTAAGATCCATCAGGCCGCGCGCGCTCTCGCCGCCGACGATGCGATCATGCCAGGTCTCGCCTTCGATCACGCAGCCGAGCGCGACGAAGGCGTCGTAACGGCCGGCGTCAAGGGCGAGCCGGATCACTGCTGGAATCTCCAGAGCGCCGGGAACGTTGACGCGATCGAACGTGGCGCCGGCATCGCTGAGCGCGCGCTCGGCACCGCGCAGCAACATGTCGCCGATCTCGTCATAATAGCGGGCTTCGACAATCAGGATATTTGGTCGAAGCCCGACGGCACGGCCACCCAATCTGCTATCGGTCATGGTTGATGCTCCATGCGAAACGCCATCTGCCGGGCGACATAACGGGCCAGCATGTCGATTTCGATGTTGACGGGATCACCGGGCTGCCTGTTCGAGAGGTTGGTCTCGGCGAAGGTGTGGGGGATGATGTTGACGGCGAAGCGATCGTGGCCCGCCTCGTTGACCGTCAGTGAAATGCCATCGACCGTGATCGAGCCCTTGACGGCGATCAGCGGAGCGAGGTCGGTCGGCACCCCGATCTCCAGGCGGTGGCTCTCGGCCACGGCGTCCAATGCCCGCACCGTGCCGACCGCATCGACATGGCCAAAGACGATATGGCCGCCGAGCTCGTCGCCGATCCGGAGCGAGCGTTCGAGATTGACCCGATCGCCGACCTTCCAGCGTCCGGCCGTCGTGACCTCAAGGGTGGCGCCAGACGCGACGACCGAGAACCAGTTGTCGTCCTTTTCGACCGCGGTGAAGCAGATTCCCGAGGTTGCGATCGAGCCGCCGATCGCGACGTCGGCAAGCGGAAGCGTGGTCTCGATGGTCATCTCCCGGCCGTTTCGATCATCGATCGAGGCGATGCGGCCGACATCGGTGATGATACCGGTAAACATTGGGCGTATCCTAAGGTTCCCTGGTGATATACGTGGCAGCGAGGTCCGACGCCAGCACTTCCATGGTTCGGCGCTCGAAAGTGGGGGCATCGGCGAGGCGATTGACGGCCAGCTCACCGATCGCCGGCAGGCTCTCCGCACCGAGCGCCATCGGGGATTGAAAGGTCACCAGCCGATCCACCAGCTTCATCCGCAAAAGGGAGGCAGCGAGCGCTGCCCCGCCCTCGACCAAAAGGCGTGTGATGCCGCGTTCGGCGAGCGCACGAAGGGCGAGGCGGAGATCGAGCCTTTCGTCTTCAGGATCATGACCGATGCGCAGGATGTCGATACCCGCCTGTTCGTGGGCGAGCAGCGCTTCCGGCGGCATGCCCGAAGCGACGATCATCCAGGTGGGATAGGTCGACGCCGTTTGCGCGAGCCGGCTTTCGAGTGACAGCCGGCCGCCTCGACTGACCACCACACGCACTGGCGAGCGATCGTTCATGCCGGGAAGACGGCAGGTGAGGCTCGGATCGTCGACGCGCGCGGTGTTGGCACCCACCATGATGGCATCATGGGATGCTCTGAGTTGGTGTCCGCACGTACGCGCGCGTTCTCCCGTGATCCACTGGCTTTCGCCCGACGCAGTCGCGATGCGGCCATCGAGCGATGTCGCCAGCTTCAGCGTGACCAGCGGGCGTTTCGCGGTGACGTTCAAGAAGAAACCGGCGTTCTGCTCTTCGGCGCGCTCCCTGAAAAGGCCGACATCCACCTGAATGCCGCTTTGGCGAAGCTGTTCGATGCCGCGGCCATCGACCCTGGGAAAGGGATCGGTCGCCGCGACCACCACGCGGCGCACGCCGGCATGGATCAGCGCCATGGTGCAGGGTGGCGTACGGCCATAATGACAGCAGGGTTCGAGGGTGACATAGGCGGTGGCGCCCAGCGCTCGCTCACCCGCCCGTCTCAGCGCCTCGACCTCGCCGTGATTGCCGGGCGGCGGGCGGGTCCAGCCGCGGCCGACCACCTGGCCGTCCTTAACCAGGATGCAGCCGACGCTCGGATTCGGCCAGGTGCGTCCCAGCCCGCGCTCGCCGAGAGCGAGCGCTGCCGCCATAAAGCGACGGTCCGCTTCACTTGGCGTCACCTCATCTGCCGCCGGCTTACTCAGCGGCATCCCTGTCCCGTTGATCGGCGAGCCGTGCAATGAAGCGTTCGAAGTCGCGAGCATCGGTGAAGTCCTCGTAGACCGAGGCGAAGCGGACATAGGCGACTTCATCAAGCTCGGCGAGGCGCTCCATGGCCAGACGCCCTAGCCTGCGCGTATCGATCTCCGTCTCGCCGGAGATCTCCAGCTCGCGCACGATGCCGTTCACGATGCGCTCGATCTTCTCCTCCTCGACGCCGCGCTTGCGGCAGGCAATCGATATCGAGCGCTTGAGCTTGTCTCGGTCGAACGGCGCCTTGTCACCGTCGCGCTTGACCACCATGAGTTCGCGCAGCTGGATGCGCTCGAAGGTGGTGAACCTTGCGCCGCAGGCATTGCAGTGACGCCGCCTTCGCACGGCGCCACCGTCTTCGACCGGTCTGGAATCCTTGACCTGATTGTCGTCAGATCCGCAAAAGGGACATTGCATCCGTCCGTTCTCCGCCCGCAGCTTCCGGAGCGCGTGCATGCCGGTGCGGTGGCATCGGCAGCTGGCTCAGCGGAACGGGTCTGTTGATGGTCATGGTTCGATCAGCCGCCCAGCTTGTCGACGCGGCGCTGATGACGTCCACCTTCGAAAGGCGTTGTGAGGAAGGCGTCGACGCAGTCGATCGCCACCTGCAGGCCTACGACTCTTGCTCCCAAACAGAGGACATTGGCGTCATTGTGCGCGCGGGCAAGACGTGCCGTGGTGACGTCGTGACAGGTCGCTGCCCTGATGTCAGGGTGGCGATTGGCGGCGATGCCGATCCCGATGCCGGTGCCGCAGATCAGAATACCGCGCTCAGCCTCGCCGGCGCGAAGAGCCTCGACCAGGTTTTCGGCCATGTCGGGATAGTCGACCGACGAGCGGTCTTCGGTGCCCAGATCTCGTATTTGATGGCCCTGATCTGTCAGTGCTTTGACAAGCTCTGCTCTAAGATCGAACCCGGCGTGATCCGACGATATGAGGATCGGTGACGTCGTCATGGCTTGCGTCTCGCTGGCAGCTTGACGCCTTTATAGTATGGATACGCGGCATCGCAACCGCATGGACGCTGGCCGGCGTCGTAACGCCGGGGATGGTTCGCCGCCTATCAGCCCTGATCGTCGTCGTCGATGGTCGCGATGATCTGACGGTTTTCCACGACCGCGACCGTGGGATCGACCGTCAGGAAGAGCTGCAGGTGTTCCTGCTCCTCCTTCTCGTCGTCATCGATCACCGGCGCTTCGATCCTGGCGGTTTGCTCACCGGGTTTGATGACCACCACACCGCGGTTGGGCTCGTAGTCCTGGCCGTTGATCGCTGTGCCGTCGATCGTCGCGTAGATCAGCACTACAGAGCTCTCAGCAGCCTTCGAAAGCGCGATGTTGAAGGCGATCGGCGGGCCGTTTTCCTTGGAGTTTTCAACCGAAACCTGGATTCTGACATCAGAGGTCGGCGTGGCCGCGGCATCCTGGACCTCGGCGACATCGTCGGACGGTTCGGCGATACCGTTCGCGTTGGCCTCATCGACGGTCACCGCAGCAATCGTCTGTGAGTTGCCCTGTCCTGCATCTTCGGTCGTTGCCGCCTGCGCCTCCTCCTCGACGACCTCCTCCTCGACGACCTCCTCCGCCGTGACATCCTCGGCGGCGACATCTTCCTCGTCGACAACATCGTCCGACGCGATATCTTCGACGACGACCTCCTCTACCTTGCCATCATCGGCGGCGATAATCGGTTCGGCTGGCACCACGACCTGAGGCATGGTGCTGTGGATTTTGATCGCTGCTTCCGGCGTGGCAATTTGATAGACACCGGAAGTCCAGCCGACCAGCTCACCGGTCAGCGTGCTGCCCGTCACCGTTTTGAAGGTAACCGTCCGGATGGTCGAGCGCGGTAGCGTTTCGGAGACGCCGTCATTGCTCTGGACGACCACATTCGTCTGGTCGATCCCGACGACATGGCCATCGATCGTCCGCCCATCCTGGAGAATGATCAGCGGTCCGGACGGCACGACATATTCGGTGACGACACTTTTGGCCGGTGCTGCAGCTAAAAGCAGGACCGCAGAGAGGAAAGCCGCTTTCGTCAGCGTTTTCACGTCCAAACGTCCTCGTTTCGACCCGTCTCCGACGGGTGCAATCCGATGCATCCAGCAAGCGACACCCTTCGCAAGGCATCCCCGAATACACACGAAGCGTTTCTTTTAGCCTCAAAACGGCTTTCCACCAAGATAATCATGCGCGATGGCTTCGCGAGTCCAGGCTAAGCACTGATAAAGGCTCGGGCAATCCGATCAATGGCGATAGGTCATCTT
>JBCCIN010000129.1:0-12294 GCA_039028235.1 Pseudomonadota bacterium | reverse complement strand
GTCAGGTGGTGATAACGTTGGCCGTCCAAGCTCGTCAGATCTCTGATGCGCTCGAGCCGATGGTAGATGGTATTGGGATGCTTGCCGAGGATGCGTGCCGCTTTTTGGATGTTCATATCGGCATCTGCAATGGCGCGCAGGGTTTGGAGAAGTGTGCCGGATGCCTGGACATCCGCATTGATCAGTGCGGATATCCAGGCAGGCGACGCTGCGCGTACGTAATCCGCGCCGCGATGCACCAACAGGCTGCGGACTGGCAATTCTGCGAAGGAAGCGACCCGCTTGGTGACATCGGCGAAGTCCAAAGCGATCGTCGCTTCCTGCAAAGCCTTCGGCACGAACGACGTCGAGGGGTGAGCCACACTTATGCCGACGAGCACGGCGGGTCCCAGAACGAGGAGCATCGCGTGCAGCCGTTCGTTTAGGTCGGCCTGTGCAGGTGTCCAGCCAGACTGGCGGCGTGCAGCGGAAAGAACGGCGATCACGAGATTGTCACGTATTCCGGTAAGCGCCCGTATCGACGTGCCGGCCACAGCATCCGACAGCGCACTCGCGATGCGCTGGGCACGCGCAGGGTTTTCCATCTCCGAGGCGTTGGCAGACTGAGCGACGACAACGCAGTAAGACTGACGCTGCTCGAGATAACCAGCGCGTTTCATGAGCCTGGCAATCCGCCCGTCAGACTCGTCGTAACCGCTCAAGAGAATGTTCAAGAGTTCTGTCCGCAGATCGCCCTCAGCCTCAGCAAGCAGGCGAGTTTGCGCAACATATTCCGACGTCGCGATTGTGCTGACCGCATTGGTGTACTCAAGGGCAAAATCCGCCACCGCGGAGACCGCGGCTTCATGGCTCGTCGGGTCTAAGGCCATCGCGGCATCCCGCAGCCAGTGAGACAGAAATTTATGGCCGGAGCGATAGGCGTGCAGGATCGCTTCGAGGGGAAAACGCTGTTCCGCGCGATGTTGCGCATGTGTTCTGACGAATTCGAAGTCACGAACCTCGCCACCGGCGAGCAGACGCCGGATTTCCCCGATATGATCGCCGACATGCTGACCGAGTTCAGGGAGGATCTCTGGATTGCCGGAGGATCTGAATGCCGGAACATCGGCCAGAATTGTCTCGCGTAGTGCCGTTCCGGCCCCATTCATGGCGTCGTCGAGTGCCGCGGTAGCGCCTGGAATCAAGCCGGTCCCGGCAAGCTGAGACATGACCTGCCGAAGAGCTGGATGCTGATGCTGTCTCGGCGTAAGATTTTGTGTACTCTTCACAGTCATGTGGTGAATTCTAGGCGCATTCTTGCTATTTTCAATGTCATTCGATGTTGATAGTGGTCAATGTGCATAATTGATCACCACAAGCTATAGGAGAATGACGATGGCGAAATACCTGTTTGTCTATCACAGCACGGGCGTGGAGCATCCTTCGGATCCCGACACCGTCAAGGAAGTCATGGATGCCTGGGGTGCCTGGTTCGGCTCGATGGGCGCTGCAGTCATCGACGGCGGCAACCCGGTCGGCAAGTCGAGCACGGTCCAGCCGGACGGTTCCTTGGTCGATGGCGGTGGGCCTAACCCAGCAGGCGGCTACAGCCTGATCGAGGCATCGAGCCTCGAAGACGCGCATCAAAAGGCCAAGGGCTGCCCCTTGCTGCAGGCAGGCGGGACGATTGAAATCGCCGAAGCTATGGATATGTAGTCCGCAATGGCAGTGGTGTGACCATGTCATCTGATTCCAACCCTGTAGGCCAGGATCGACGGTATGCCGCCAAGTTTCCCCCGGCCGCCAAGGGAACCTTCCGATGTGGTCGTGCCACTCGCGTCGGGCAAGCGAGAGATAGCCGAGGAGGACGATCATGATGGCAAACGGCGGTTCAGCAAGCCTGTCGCTTGTCGATGTCTTGTGCTCGTCTCCAACCAACGATGTGTACAACCCAGCATCAGTAGCGGTCGTCGACTGGCTGATCGACGGAGCACGTGGCGCTGAACAACCGCAGGACGTGCTCCAGGTCGTCTGCGATCGTCTTCGACAGGCGGGTTTGCCTCTCGATCGCGTGGCCGTGTTCGTCCGAACCCTGCACCCGAATGTCATGGGACGACGCTTCCTTTGGGAGGCGGGCGAGCAGGTCGTCGTATCAGAGGGTCGTTACGACATTCTGAACCAAGACATCTATCGCAGAAGCTCGGTCGTCGCCGTTTATGAGAGCGGTGAACCGGTGCGGCGCCGTTTGGCCGATCCCGATTGCCCGTCGGACTTCAATATCATCACCGATCTGCGCGCAGAGGGTTTTACCGACTATCTGATACAACCGCTGCATTTTCTCGATGGTCAGATCCATGCTGTGAGCTGGTGCACCAAGCATCCGGACGGTTTCGAGGATGCCGATCTTGTCATTCTGGAAGCCGTCTGCCGCCCGTTGGCCCGTATCGCCGAGATCTATGGCCTTCGGCGGACGACGGCTAACCTGCTTGACACCTATGTCGGGCGACAGACCGGCAAACGGATTCTCGCTGGTCAGATTCGGCGCGGCGACATCAACGAAATACCCGCGGTTATTTTCCTTTCGGACCTGCGCGGCTTCACCAAAATGAGCGAAGAACTTGCAGGGCATGTCGTCGTCGAAAAACTGAATGACTATTTCGATTGCCTGGTGCCGGCAATCGAATCCCGAGGCGGGGAGATCCTCAAATTCATCGGTGATGGTCTACTGGCGATCTTCCCGGCCGACGACGATGCGGGGCCGGTTTGCCGGATGGCACTTGATGCGATCGAGGACAGCCGCACCCGCCTTGCTTCGCTTGCAGGCGGCGGGCCGCGTTATGGCATGGCGCTACATCTCGGCGACGTGCTCTACGGCAATGTCGGCAGCGAAGATCGTCTCGACTTCACGACCATCGGCCTGGCGGTCAACCGGGCTGCGAGGCTGGAAGGACTGGCCCGCGATGTTGGTCAGGAGGTGATCATATCAGCCGAAGTCGCACGCCATTGTCCTGACGCAGTGCGCTCACTCGGTCGCTATCAACTGCGTGGCATCGAAAGTGATCAAGAGGTTTTCACACTGGCAGGTCGATGATCGTGTAGGCACGATCGTCGGCGGTCGCTGTCAGGCCGCTTCTGGAGATTTGCTGGCAACTGACTTGTCAATCGGATCGATCCGTTCGGCCAAGGCCGTTAGCGTTAGCGCCAGCCATCGCCTCATCGCCTGCGACTTCTGTCGTGATTCGGTCTGTCTGATCTTCAGACGTGACGCCGAGCGTTGCAGCTCTTCCAGATGCAATGTGTGTTCCAGACCGGGATTGTAGAATCGGCGAAAGTCGGCCATTTCTCGATCTCCGAGAAAGAATTTTCTTCCAGGCAAAGTTGCTGTTGAGATCAAAATAGGCAAGGATAGCCTTGGTTCCAAACGATATGATCTCATAGTAAGCGGAGAAAACTTCCGCTATGAAACAGCCGCAGACAGCGCTCCCCTCGCTCAACGCATTGCGCGCCTTCGAAACGGCGGCCCGGCATATGAGCTTCAAGCATGCCGCGAGCGAACTGCATGTCAGCGCCAGTGCCGTGGGGCACCTGGTTAACGACCTCGAAGCGTTCTTTGGCGCGCGTCTTTTCCTGCGCGAGCATCGTCGGCTGGCGCTGACGCCGGCTGGGCACGCACTGTTGCCCGGACTTGAGACGGCATTCGACCATCTGCGCGGTGCAGTTCGAACGTTTCGGGACGGGCTGCAAGAGCGTCCGTTGACGATCTCGGTGGAGCCGACTTTCGGTCTCCACTGTCTATTGCCAAAGCTCGAAAGCTTCAGGGTCCTGCACCCGGAGATTTCCGTGCGGATCGAACCCAACGCGGCTCTGGCGGACCCGCGCGTCGATGATGTCGACATCTGTATCCGCTATGGCCATGGCGATTACCCCGACCTTCAAGTCGATCCCATCGCCGAGTATGAAGAGATCGCCGCGGTATGCAGTCCGAAGCTTCTAGAGGGCGACCATCCGCTGCAAAGCCCCGATGACATCCGATTTCACACCCTGATCGATCGGCCGGACAACCAGTTTTATCGCCAGCGTACGGACTGGCGGCGGTGGTTCAGGGCGGCCGGCAGGGAAGAGATCGTTTGCAAAGACCGGATCGAAGTAAACTATGAGAACTATGCCATTATGTCGGCCGTTCAGGGTCACGGCATCACATTGGTCAACACGATGATGGTCGCCGATGAATTGCGCACGGGCCAGCTTGTGATGCCGTTCGATGTGTCGTTCCGAGTCGACATCGGCTACTACCTGATCACGTCGCCATGGCAGTCAGCCGATCAGCGCATCCAAGCCTTCCGAGATTGGCTGACTTCCGTCACGCGGCCGGGCGCAACCGACATTTGATCCTTGCTAGGAGCGACGTCTTCTTCTCGCACACGAGACCCACCGTGTTGGGCTTCAGCTTGTTCGCGATCCTGCCGGAGCAACCAGACACGAGTCGTGATGACGCACCGAAGATTTCGGCATTTCACTGGCAATGACAGGTCGCCGATCGAGCAGCCGATACGCGATGTTGCGACCAGCCATGTAACGTCCAGCCAACAAGTAGTGATCCAACCCAATTGACATTGTTGCTTACGGCGAGAGTGAACCTCGAAATGAGCACGTCGAGCTATAGCGAGTTGGAGAGCATCTCTCCACCAGTACCGTCAAACCTGGCGGTCTTAGCCATAGAAGTCCAAGTCCGTGAGATGGGCGAGCCACTCACACCACGCTGAGCGCCCTTAATACTCGCTCTGGCGTCATCGGCTGTTCGGAGATCCTGGCGCCGTGCGGTCGGAGAGCGTCGTTGACGGCGTTCATGATGGCTGCGGGGGCGCCGCCCGTACCGGCTTCGCCTGCGCCTTTGGCGCCTAGGGTCGAGGTCTTGGTGGGGGTGGCGATATGTTCGATGGTGATGTCGGGCATTTCTGCGGCCATGGGGACGAGGTAGTCGGCCATGGAGGCGTTCAGGAGTTGGCCGTCCCGTGAGTAGACGCACTCTTCATAGAGCGCTCCACCGATGCCCTGGACGATGCCGCCACGGATCTGCTCGTCCACCAGGCGCGGGTTGATCACGCGACCGCAGTCTTCGACGGCCCAGAAGTCGAGAACGGTCAAAAAACCGGTCTCGATGTCGACTTCGACATGGGTGGCCATGGCGGCGTTGGTGAAAACGAAAGGAAAATCGGTGACGCGGTAATGGCGCGTGGCCACCAGCTCCGGCTTGACGTCGGGCGGCAGCTCGTTGCCGCGATAGTAGACAATTCGTCCGAGTTCGGCGAGCGAGAGTCTCTCGGTACTGTCGGCTAAGTTCACGATCGAACCGCGTTCGATGTCGAGCTTCTCCGGGTCGGACTGGAGGATGGTGGCGGCGACGTCCAGCACCTGCTGTTTCAGAGCGAAGGCCGCCTGCAGCACCGCCTCGCCGCCGATGCCTGTACCGCGGGATGCCCATGTGCCGCCGCCATAGGGGACGTTTGCGGTGTCGCCTGTCGTGACTTTCACCCGGTGGAGGTCTGTCCCGAACACATCGGCGGCGATCTGGGCGATGACGGTATTGGTGCCCTGGCCCTGCTCGGTGATCGAGGCAGCGACATGCAGGGCACCTGCTGCGTCCAGGCGGATCGAAGCGCCGTCCTGGGCCGCGATCGGCGCCCCGCCGACGCCATAGAACATCGGGCTCGGATTGGTGACCTCGACCATCGAAACGAGACCGATGCCACGATAGACGCCCTTCCTCCGAAGCGCCTGCTGTTCCTCGCGCAGCTGTTGGTAGCCCATGATGTCCGTCAGCTTGTCGAGCGACTTCTGGTGGGAGAGGTCGTCGAGCTTCATGCCCGTCACTGTCGTGACGGGATAGGCGTCGTCGGCGATCAGGTTCTTCTTGCGGATCTCAACGACGTCTATGCCGATCGCGTGCGCCGCATCTTCCAGGAGCCCATCCGCGACCGCCATGGCGACAGGGTGACCGACGGCGCGGTACTGGCACATGACGTTCTTGTTCTGGAAAACGACGCGGCCGCGTGCGCGATAGTTCTCGATGCGGTAGGGAGTGCCGGTGAGGTTCAGGATCTGGTTGCACTCGATCGCGGAGGTGCGCGGGTAGACGCTGTAGGGGCCAATGCCGGTGAGGTCGTCGATCTCAAGGGCGACGATCTCGCCGTCGCGGGTGACGCCGATCTTGCCATCGACGCGATGATCCCTGGCATGAATATCCGACACAAAACTCTCGTAGCGATCGGCGATGAACTTCACCGGTCGTTCCAGGATCATCGCTGCCGCGGCAGTGGCGATGTCGTCGCCATAGGTGTGGATCTTGATGCCGAAGGAGCCGCCGACATCTTCCGCGATCAGGCGGACGTTTTCTTCAGGCAGATCGAGATGCTTTGCCAGGATCGCCTGCATCATGTGCGGGGCCTGGCCGGAATACCAATAGGTCAGCGCGCCCTCGGCCGGATCGAAATCGACCAGTGAGGAGCGCGGCTCCAGGGTGACGCCGGTGTGGCGGTTGAAACGGAAACGGCGCTCGATGGTGACGACGTCGTCCCGCGCGAATGCGGCGTCGACATCGCCGGCCTCGACCAGGCGCTCCCAGGCGAGATTGTTGCCGTAGTCGGGATGGATGACGGGGGCGTCCGGATCGAGTGCCGTCTCCATATCGGCTGCCGCGGGCAGCGGCGTATAGTCGACCTCGATCAACGTACAGGCATCCTCCGCGATCGCTCGGCTGTCGGCCACCACCATCGCGACCGGCTCGCCCTGCCAGCGGGCCGTATCGACGGCCAGCGGGTACTGGTTTGGTGAACGCAGATCCTGGAGGTGGGTGAGCACGCCGGACCAGGGCGTGACATGCTCGGCGAGATCTTTGCCCGTAAAGACGGCAACGACACCCGGCAGCGCCTTCGCCAAGTCAACGCTCATCGCGTCGATGTGGGCGTGGGCGTGGGGGGAGCGGAGGAACGCCGCGTGGACCATGCGCGGAAGCTGGCGATCATCGACAAAGCGGCCACGCCCCGAGAGCAGCCGGCGTGCATCGGGCCTGGGCACGGAGCGGCCGATATAGCTGTTGGGGCGATCGAACAGGCTGAGCTTCTCGGTCATGGGGCGGTCCGCCCTTCGATGACATCGATGATCGCGTCGACGATTGCCTGGTAGCCGGTGCAGCGGCAGTAGTTGCCCGACAAGTGCTCTCGAATCGCGTGTCGGTCGGCGGCACCATCGCGCTCGACATATTCAAGCGCACTCGCCAGCATGCCGGGCGTACAGTAGCCGCATTGCAGCGCATTTCGCTCGTGGAACGCCGCTTGCAACTCTGCGATCCGACCTGAAGTGCTCAGGCCTTCAATGGTGGCGACAGTAGCCCCGTCCGCCTGCACCGCGAGCATCAGGCATCCCCGCACCATCTTGCCGTCAACCTCGAGCGTGCAGGCGCCGCACACGCCATGCTCGCAGCCGACATGACTGCCGGTAAGACCGAGATCCTTCCGAAGGAAATCGACGAGGTTGAGCCGGAAAGGGACCGTCCGGGCAACCATCTCGCCGTTGACCATAAGTTTGATGTCCTTCGTCTTCGCCATGGTCAAAGCGCCTGCAAAACGCGTTTTAGAAGAACACCGGCCAGATGCCGTTTGGTGTCGGCGGATGCGTTCACATCACCATCGAAAGGCAGCGCCATGACCGCCTCCGTCGCCAGCTTCGTCGCCGGCTCATCATCAGCTGTGTGGCCGTTGAGCGCTTCCTCAGCTTCGATCGCACGAAACGCACGGTCGGCGATGCCGAAAAAGGCAAGCCGCAACTCGTTCAAAGGATTGATACTGTCTGCTGTCGCCGCCAGGCCGACCATCGCGTAATCGCCATGCCGCCGCGTGAGTTCGTCAAAGGCGAAGCGTCTGATACCAGCCGCCTTCGGAATCGAGATGGCTTTGACGATCTCCCCTGGCCGAAGCGCTGTGTCGTAAAGCCCTAGAAAGAAGTCGCCTGCCGCAATCGACCTTTCGCCCTGGAGGGATGCGACGACGACAGTTGCATCCAGTGTCATCAGAAGCGCCGGCATCTCGGCGGCGGGATCGGCGAGCGCGACACTCCCGCCGATGGTGCCGCGATTGCGGATTGCGGGATGAGCGATGAATGGCAACGCCTTGGCCATAAGCGGCGCATGGTTCGCAATCAGATCGGACTGCTCCAGATCTGCATAACGCGTCATCGCACCGATCACGATCATGCCACCCGCATCGGCGATGCCGGAAAGCTCATCCAGTCGGTTCAAATCGACCAGCAGGTCAGGTGTCGCCAGGCGAAAATTCAGCATCGGCATCAAACTCTGCCCGCCGGCAAGCGGCATGGCGTCGCCATCGCCTTCGTCGAGCAGCGTCAGCGCCTCCTTCAGCGTTTGTGGTGAGACATAGTCGAAATCAGGTGCTTTCATGCCATCCCATCATCGGATCACGCGAACATGATCGCGGCACTCTTGCCATTGCCTCGGTTCGCAACGACCATAACGTCTCAAGACAAACTAACAGCGCCGCAAAGATCTTGGGAGTGGGGCGATGGTGACGATCAGGCAAAAGACAACCGTTCAGATGAAGCTCTCGGCATCCGCAGAAACCCATGCGCGCACGCGAGTCAAGGTGCGCGACGTCGAAGGCTTGATCGATGAGCCTGAAGCGCGCGGCGGTACCAATCAGGCACCATCGCCGACCGAGACGCTGATGTCCTCGCTGATCGGGTGCACGAATGTCATCACGCAGAAAATCGCCCATAAAATGGGCGTCGAGATCAATGCGATGGATATCCGGGTTTCCGTTAACTTCGATCGTCGCGGCGTCATCCTGGAAGAGGAAGTCGAACGTCCCTTTTCCGATCTTGTCATGGATATCGACATCACCACCGACGCGACGGACGAGCAGATGTCGGCGATCAAGTCTGATCTCGCAAAGTTCTGTCCGGTCGCCAAAGTCTTCCGAGGCAGCGGCATCAACGTCACCGAAAACTGGAACGTGACGCGTCCTTAGTCAGCACAACATCAGCAGCAACTTGAAGGCGGCCCATGACCACGACATTGACACCCGACACGAAAACACCCGACCTGACCGTCGATCTCGTCGGCGGCGGTCGTTTCGACCTCGCTTTGGAGAAGCCTGAAGCGTTCACCATGGTCGTGTTCTATCGCGGCTATCACTGTCCCGTCTGTAAAGGCTATCTGCAAAAGCTGAATGGCTTGGTCGGAGCTTATGAGGACACTGGCTTTTCCGTCGTCGCCGTGTCCATGGACGGTGCGGAGCGCGCCTCCAAGAGTGCCGGAGAGTGGGAGCTTTCGAACCTTCGGATCGGCTTCGGGCTCAGCGAGGCTGCGGCCAGAACCTGGGGCCTCTACATCTCGAAGGCGATCAAGGATGCGGAAGCCGACATCTTCTGCGAGCCCGGCCTTTTCTGGATCAGACCCGACGGACGGCTTTATCTCGTCGACATCTCGAACATGCCTTGGGCGCGTCCGGACGTTGAGTTTCTGCTCTCGAAGGTACCCTTTGCCATCGAGAACAAATACCCCGCCCGAGGCAACTACTGAGGCTCGGTCCGTCAGACCTCACGCCAATCCTCGCCAACGCGTAGGCGGTGGCCGACGACCAACCCCTTCGCCAACGTCTGCTCGATGAAACAGCCTCTCTTGGCTGCGTTCAACAAGCGCTCCAGTTCGTCGGCACCCGCATCGCTGTCGATGTCGACATCTAGATCGAAAGCGACCGGTGCCGTCTCGTAAGGATCGTCGCCCCGTTGCTCGCCGTTCCAGTGGAGGCGAGCCTTGACCTCGACATGGCGGATCGGCGTCCCGAGCCTCTTCGCAAAAGCCCTGATCTGAGTCATCAGGCAGCCGGTGAGCGCAGCCGTAAAAAGGGCGAGCGGTGGCGGTGCTGTCCCATCGCCCCCATGAAACGGTCCTTCGTCAGTGGCAAGCTCGAAGGTTTCCTGCATCATCGGCCAGGTAACTGAGACGTCGTTGCGCATCTTACCGCTGGAACGCCCGGTGCCTTCAAAGATGACATCAAAGCGTTTCGTCTGCTTACCTTCCATTTTGCTTCCGTCCCGCAGTGCAATGATCTTCTTGACGGCACATCCGCAAAAGCTGCCATCGGTGGTGAAGCCGCTGGCACGCTGGATATGGTTGACCTTGCCTCACCTGAGGCCGTCGTTTGGACGGACGGTAGGCATGCCCTGCGGCAGGCGCGGATTAGCATCTAGTGTTATCACCACCTCATTGGATTCCCACCATAAGCGCGCGACGAGACGGTATGCCGCCAAGTTTTCGAGGAAATCTGGAGAGTCTTCCAAAGTAGTCGTACCACCAGCCGTATCGCCTATCGTCGCCCTTGAGGCAGAATCACACGCTTTACCGGCCGCCTCAACGAATCATTGATGGCTCGGTTCGCGATGCAGTCTGCGTCGAGTCTTATCCGACTTTAGGTTTTCGTTAACGCCTTGATGTCAGACTGTTTTCTGGTCCATGCGATCGTGGGAATCCGCCCGCCAGGAAAAGTTGAGCAGGGATCGGACTCCCACGATCGCATGGACCAGCAAGGTAGGCCGGAAGATAACCAAGGCGGGTTAAGAAAGGATGAATGCAGCCGATTTCGCGAACACATAGATCGACACTCTTTATGGTCGGTGCAAGGCTTCGCGCTTGACGAAGTCAAGTGAAAGCGATCCTGCGAGGCTTCAATCGGGATCAAACGTCTGCGGTCAGAGCCGGATCTGATAGGCAGCGGGGATCCAGCGATAGCCGTCGCCGTCGCGCTCGACATAGCCCACCGACGGGAAGGGCATGTGGAAACCGACGATCAACGTGCCGTCGCTGGCTGCATTATCCAGCACACGCAGCCTTGTCGCAATCGCCATCGCCTTATCATCGTCGAAGCCGACCTTGGCGGTCGGATGGCCGACCGAGAAGACGAAGTGATTGGCCACGTCACCCCAGATCAGCGCCTCCTTGTCACCGCTCCTGACCCGAAACGTCATATGCCCGAGCGAATGGCCGAAGGCAGCTTCCGCGATGATCCCCTTCACGACCTCATCGCCGTCATCGAGGAAACGAAAGCGGTCTTCGAGCGGGGCGATGATCTCGAGGAACATCTCTCGATTCTCGACGCGCTGCGGCGGAATCTTCTCCCCCGACTTCCAGGCGTCGAACTCCTGTCGTCCGATCATGAGCTCGGCGTTCGGAAAGGCAATCGAACCGTCCTCGAACAGACCGCCGATATGGTCGGGATGGACATGGGTGAACGCGACCACGTCGACATCGTCAGGCGCATAGCCGGCATCGGCAAGCCGCTCCAAAAGAAATCCAGCCCCCTTGGCGCGGCGGTAGTGTCCGCAGCCAGTGTCAATCAGCACGAGCTTGTCGCCAGTGTTCACCAGGGCGGGCACGAAGTTGTTCTCGAGCCGATCCGCTGGTAGCCGCGCCGCGTGGGCGATGGTCGCAATCTCATCCTCGCTCTCATCCAGCATAAAGGGCGGGCTTACCCCCATGCGGATCGTACCGTCCAGGATTGTCGTTACCTCGAAAGCGCCAAGCACGAAGCGGTGGGCTGGATGGTGGAGAGGCCCGTGCAATGGAGCCGTCATCGCGAGTTCCTCTGTCGATTGAGCTGCCGGAGCGTCTACGAACCTATCCACAAACGCCAGTGCAACGCCAGAGGTGCAAGCCAAGCAGCGCGCGATACGCGGGGATATCAGATGCGATGACTCCGATCAGCCCTGTCGCAGGCGCCTATCGAATCCTGTCGAACATTCTCAACGCGGAGTATGGCGACGGCCCGCGGCTGGAGGCATTGATCTTTTTGTCAGACCGACTGCCGTTGTTGACCGAAGAGAAGCTGGAGCATGCGTGCGACTTCCCCCTCAAGAGGAAAGGACAGCATGCCCATCATAGAATGGCCGAGAAGCCAGAGCATCAGATCGAAGCGGATCGTGGAGAAGAACCAGGCGACGAATAGCGGGACCAATGGCTAAACCAAAAAACTCGGGGTTACCGGTTTGGAAAAGTTCAGGAGCAGATCGGTTAACTTGACGAACACGCGCATGAAGAAGTCGTTCGCCTGCACGATGCTGTCCCGCTCTGATCGACGAAAGACAGCATGCCATCGGCAGACCGGTTCTTCTGGGCGTCCATGATCAGCCCGGCAACGTCATCATGCTCGTTGATCATGTCGACGCGGCCGAGTCCTCGGACGAGCTCAGCAGCATTCGAAGCGGAGTCGCTTCGGCTGTCCGCACCATGCTCGAAGAGGATGACGG
>JBCCIN010000128.1:0-12298 GCA_039028235.1 Pseudomonadota bacterium | reverse complement strand
GCGAACGGCGCTCGCGAAGGCAGCCTTGGTGATCCCTCAGCTTCGCGCCCTCCGCGCTGATGTCGAATTCAACCTGTTCCATCCGATGAAGACGCCCTATGCGAAAAGGAGCCTGCCAGTCGGTACCTTTCCTTTCGCATCTGAGAAAAGGCGGGCACTGGAGACTCTCCTTGCTGCAAAGCGACCAAGCGCATTGGTGATCGATGGCTTTGATCTGACCGCGGAACGCATCGCCCGCGACCTCGGTGTCGAAAGCTACGTCGCGACCAGAAGGGACGGCGGCATCGACATCGACGGTCGAGTCTATATCGAGGACGAGATCATCTGCGCCGAGGAGGTGCTGGCGCTGATGCGGCCGGAACTGGTGGTCGGCTGCCCGAGCACGTCACTCGCTGCCGCCCGCTGTCTGCACGAGGATCTGCCGACGTTCTGCATCACCACACCTGAAGCGCTGCGCATCCGTGGTCCCTGTTTCAACGCGATCTTTCGCCGCTATGCCGAGCGCTTCGGCATCGCACTCGCGAGGTCTGATGACGTAGCAGGCCAGTTCGACGAGTTTCGACCGCAGATTCCTTCAGCCGTCCCCGCCTGTGCTTGACGATCGACCGGCCCGCTCGGACGAGCGGTATTATATATTATAAGTTGTATTTCTTTTTGTATTTTTATTTTTTCAGTTGTGTTAAAACACAGCCGCTGAAGGATGTCGTGGCTGTGCGATCGACAGGCGCCGATCGTCCCGTCCCTCGCCTGGCCGCTGAGGAAGAGATGCGCCCGTTTCGCTTTTTTACCGCCAGCAGGATAGGTTGATCAGCCAGACGGGAATTGGCTGAACGGGCGAAATGATCAGTCCGGACCAAAGTAGCGGGGTCCGAGAGCCGGAAAAGGGATCATTGATGGAATTCGTCGCCGAATTCACCACCAATCACATGGGCAACCTCAATGTTCTGCTGCGCATGGTCGAGGCCGCGAATTGGGCCGGTGCCGACATCATCAAGATGCAGAAGAAGGACGTCGAGACCTTCTATAGCGAGGAAAAGCTGAGCTCCGCCTATGAAAGTCCTTACGGCAAGACCTATCGGGACTACCGGACAATCTTCGAATTCGACCATGAGGACTACCGCCGATTCGACGACAAATGCGTCGCGGAGAACATTTCCTGGTTCTCGACGATTCAGGACGCGGCTTCCTATGATTTCATGGCGCCATACGATCTGCCGATCTACAAGGTCGCATCGATCAATGCGCGCAATGCCGACTTTCTCAAGGCCACGGCCGAGCTCATCCCGCCGGACAAGCGCATCGTCATCTCGGTGGCCGGCAGCGAGCTTCATCAGGTCGAACAGGCCATCGAGATGTTTCCGCGGCATCAGATCAACATTCTGCATTGCGTGGCCCAATATCCCTGCCCGCCCTCGGAACTCCGCCTCGGCAACATCCCCGTTCTGAAGCGCCATTTTGGTGACGAGCGCATCAAGATCGGCTATTCCGGCCATGAGATCGGAATCGAGCCGTCCTTGGCGGCGATCGCGCTCGGCGCCGAGATGATCGAGCGTCATTTTGCGCTCTCCCGTCACTCCTTCGTGCATCACATCGAATGCAGCCTGGAGCCAGACGAATTTCAGCGCATGGTCGCTATCGCGCGCTCGGTGAAAGATCTCGGGAGCTATGTCGAGAAGCTGCCGCGCGAAGCGCTGGCCAGCAATTTCGGCATGTCGTCATCCGAGAAGGATTTTCTGGTCGATCACCAGTACGGGCGGAAATATCTCCATGACAAAGCCAAGTTCGAACGCTGAGGTCGTCGCCTTCGTTCACGCCAAGGGGCAAAGCTCGCGCGTGCCCGGCAAAAATATGAGAAAGCTCGGCGATGCGCCGATGTTCTGTCACGCGATCCGCCATGCGCTTGCCTGTGAGCTGATCGATCTGGTGGTCATCGACAGCGAAAACGACGAGATCCTCGAGATGGGTCAGCGCTATGGCGCGACACCGTTGAAACGCCCGGACGAGCTTGCCAGCAATGCTGCAAGCGGCGACGATCTGATGTATTGGCAGGCAAGCAACTACAAGAGCTCGCGCCTGGTGATGCAGGCCGTGCCGACCGCCCCGTTCATTCGCCCGGAAACCTATGCCGCGGCGATCCGCGCGATCGACGAGCAGGATGTGGACAGCGTCTGCGCGGTCGGCAGGGAAGCGTTCTATCCCTGGAAGGAAGGACGGCCGGCCTATTTTCGTCCTGATGGCACCATCCCCAACAGCTTTGAGCTGGAACCGCTGATTTTTGAGACGACGGGCCTCTACGTCACCAAGACGGCGCATGCGCTTGCCCATCGAAAGCGCATGAACACGGAGAACTGCTACCCGCTGGTCATTTCCAAGCTGGAAGTGCTCGACATCAACACGCCTGAAGACTTCGAGCTTGCCGAGATCGTCTGGCATGGCCTCAACCGCATGGCCGGCGCGGCCGCCGATGCCTGACCACCGATGAAAGGACGACGAACGCTCTATCTGATCCGCCACGGCCAGACCGAGTGGAACCTGAAGAGGCGCCTGCAGGGAGGAAAGGACTCGCCGCTGACGGCGCTCGGACGAAGCCAGGCGGAAGCGGCAGCAGCCAGCCTTAAAGAGCGGCCGCCATCGCGCATCCTGTCAAGCACGCTTGGTCGCGCGAGAACCACGGCCGACATTATCGCCAAGGCTTCGGGAGTCGACGTCGAGGCGGACGAAAGGCTGGGGGAAGTCCGCTTCGGTGACGCCGAAGGCCTGACAGTCGAGGAGATCGATCGCCATTGGCCCGATCTGCGCGAGCGCCGGGAGCGGGACAAATGGCATGTCCGCTGGCCGAACGGCGAAAGCTATGAGGATGCCGATGCGCGGCTTTCGTCCTATTGCCGGGACGTGCTCGGTAGCGATCTGACGACCGAAGACAGAGCCCCGCTCGCGATCGTCGGGCATGAGACCATCAACATGATCCTGACCGGCCGTCTGCTCGACCTCGATCCTTCGACGGTTACACGTCTCGGCCAACCCAATCATGTCATCTATCGCATCGAAGGCGGCCTGGTCGATCACGCGCATCTAGGCGATGATCGACTCGAATGGATACCGGGCATGCTGCAGAAACGATCCGATGAAATCCTTCACATCGCCGCCTGAAACGTCTGGGATGGGCTCTTTGGGCTAACCGCTCAGCTTCCTTTCGAAGTGCTGCGATCGATAACGTTGGCATAGATCTCGATCGAAAACGCTCCTGACGATCCCGTGACATTGACGATGCGGATGTTACCGCCCTTCAATATCCTCGAATTTGCCCCATCGACCAGCCCTTCCGCATGCAAGGCATCCCCTTGGGCAACGCCAAAGGTCACCCCGTCAGCATTCCCCTCGGCGACCCGCCAAACAAGCTCGATCGTCTTCTTCGGGAGATCGAGTGTAAAGGGCTCGCTATGGGCTGCAATCGCACCTTCGACGATCGCCTCGGCCCGGACATCGACAGTTACGAGCAGCACTTCCCTGAAATTCGGATTGTTGTGCGCCTCTGAGGAGACGATGCCGCTCAGTAGTCCGGCAGCGATCAGAGGTGTCGCCAGCAGCGCTCGACGCCATCGTGACGGCTGATGCATGGTTTTGATCAGGTTTCGCACGCTTCCCCCAACATCGCCTATGTCAAGCCAGCACCGGAAATTTACATTATCCGATTCTACAATAGGCTGCATCTATACTGACTATAGCCTTAGCGAATATTGACGCCGTGATGTCGAGACTTGAGATAATTATATTGGGGAACTCTCCAATTGGCGCGCCTTTGTAAGAAGGCGACGGACCTCTCAGGGAGGCAGACGATGTCCTTTCACGATCGCTGGCGCCTGACGGCGTGTATGGCGGGCGGATTCTTGCTCGCCTGTGGCGGAGCGGCTCTTGCCGACGATGTTACCCATGACCGCCTGTTGCAGGCACCTAACGAGCCCGCTAACTGGCTTACCCATCACGGCGACTATGCGTCGAAGCGCTTTTCGACATTGGACGAGATCAACAAGGACAATGTCGGCGACATGATGGTCGCATGGACCTATGCGCTCGGCGGGGTCGAAGGCGGCGGCATCTGGCCCCATGGCGGGCTCGAAGGCACGCCGATCGTCGAAGACGGCATGATGTACATCACCGACGGCTGGGGCTCGGTCTACAAGCTCGACATGACCGGCGGCTCGGGCAAGCTGGTCTGGAAGATGGATCCTGAGACCGATAAGGACTGGTCCGGTGCGGTCGCTTGCTGCGGCGTCAACAATCGCGGTGTCGGCCTTTGGGGAGACCAGGTCGTCTCGCATACCCTCGACGGTCGGCTGATCTCGACCAACAAGGAGACCGGCGAGGTGACCTGGGAACGCGAGGTCGCCGATCCTGCCATCGCCGAGACCATCACCGGTGCCCCATTGATCGTGAAAGACATGGCGATCACTGGCGTCGGCGGCGCTGAGTACGGCATTCGCGGCTGGCTCGCCGCAACGGACCTCAGCACCGGTCAGGAGATCTGGCGGCGTCACACCATCCCGGCTCCCGGCGAGCCCGGCCATGACACCTGGGCCGACGATCACGACGCCTGGAAGACAGGCGGTGGCTCCACCTGGGTGACCGGCTCCTACGATGCCGACCAGGATCTGATCATTTGGGGTATTGGCAATCCGGGTCCGGACTGGGATGCGGAGTATCGTCCGGGCGACAATCTCTACACCAACAGTGCCCTGGCCCTCGATGCCGATACCGGCGAGATCAAGTGGCATTTCCAGTACACGCCAAACGATCCTTATGACTATGACGGCGTCGCCGAGCATGTGCTGGTGGATGTCACCATCAACGGTGTCGATCAGCAAGTCGCCCTGCATGCCGACCGCAACGGCTTCGGCTATGCTCTCGATCGCACCACCGGTGCCTTCATCTGGGGCACGGCGTTCGTCAATGAGTTAACCTGGACGCGCGGCCTCGATCCGGAAACAGGCCTGCCGCTCGACTATGATCCGAACTCGCAGCTGCAGACCTACCTGCCTGGGACAGCGCCTTCCCGTAGCAACCCGCTGGGCGTATCCTGCCCTGGCAATATGGGCGGCAAGAACTGGCCACCGACCGCTTACCACCCGGATTTGAAATACTGGTACATCCCGGTCATCGAGAGCTGCAACGAGATGACCAATGAGGAGATGATCCCGGGCGAGAGCTACAAGCCGCGTGAGTGGTTCACCGGCGGCGGTCCGCGGCAGCATCAGCCGATCACCGGCTCCGTGACGGCGATCGACGTCACGACAGGCGAGATCGCGGCTAAGCATGAGACCGAATATCCGATGCTCGGCGGCATCCTGGCGACGGCCGGCGGTCTGGTGTTCACCGGCCATCCCTCAGGGGAGTTCGTGGCCCTCGATGCCCAGACGCTCGAAGAGAAGTTCCGCTTCGACACGGGCGGCGGCATCAACGCACCGCCCATGACCTTCCAGGTGGACGGCAAGCAGTATGTCGGCCTCCTGGTCGGCCTCGGCGGTGCCTGGCCGAAATGGTTCGTGGACGGTACCAAGGGCCTCGAGAAGATGCAGCCAGGCTCGATGCTGTTCGTTTTCAGCATCTAGCTACCAGCGTTTCAGCAACCAGCTTGGGCGGGTCTTCGGGTCCGCCCTTTTTTCCCTATTTTTTCATGCTGGCGCATTGGCGGGAGCCCTCGCCCCAAAAATCGGTGCACTGCTCGAAATCGGGCTCCCCCTGGCCCTGCAGCTTGGCGATCAGATAGTCGGCAACCGCCTCGATCTGCGCGTCTCTAAGGAGCTTCGCCGCTTTCGGCGGAAAGTCATCCCCGAAGTCCGCCTTGGTGCTGCCGCCATAGCAGTCGACCGATTTATAGGCGCCTCGGCTGTGATAGGGCATGCGGGTCGCAGGCCGCCCACAGGCGATCACCTCGATCAGAAGATCACGGTCCATCTCAGTCTCGCGCAGGGACAGCGCGGCACCGCCGTAACCGCCTCCCCCACCGCCATGCCATTTATGACAGCCGATGCAGTTCGCATCCCGGTAGACGGTCTTGCCTGCTTCGAGATCAGGCTCGGCGACGAGAGGAACCGGCGAGGCCAGCGTCATCGTGATTGCCATGCCTGCGAGCAGTGGTGAAACGCTCCAACGACCGCGCATCGTTCATCCCTCCCCAAGGCGTCTTGGTTCGCCATTTCTTGGCTCCGAACCTAGCCTCGATCCAGGTCCGACATAAATTGATGATAGGGATGGACGACAAAAAAGCGAACGACAGGGAGGCTCCGAACGATGCGTGACATGGCTTATTTTCTCGCCGCTTTGGCCGTGGCCGTGATGTTGCCCTTGGGTCATCAGTCAGCGTCGGCTGCGGAGGACCCGCTTGAGGGTGACCTTCGTGACCTCAAGGTCGGGGTGAGCGTCGACCAGTTGCCGGCCGAGCGCTATGTGAACTTCGCCTGCGGCAACAAAGGCGACGAGCCCGGCGAGGCGCTTCAGAGCTGGACGGCCTATGCCAGCTGCCCTGTCGATGAGAACGGCCTGCACGAGGTTGCCTTCGAATATGCCGAAGACAACCCCTGGGCCGCGGTCAGCGACAAATGGGAGGGCACCAAAGTCGCCGGTCACCCGGTGCAGCCTTCGCTGCTGATCACCGCAGACGGGATGGTCAAAGGCATTCGCATCGTCACCAATGGGCGGCGCATGTACATCAAGAAGAAGGCCTATCTGCTGCCGATCCGCATCATGGGCCGCTATGGACAGGATGGCTGGTCCTGCGAGGAACGCGAGCCCAGCGATGGCAAGAAGGCGATCGGCGGCATGTTCATCGACCGCCTTTGCGAAAAGGCCTTTCACGATCGTCGTCTGGTCATGAAGGTCGATCTTTATCGCACCGCCGACCAGGAGGGCCGCGAATTCACCGGCTCCACCCGGTTCGAAATCTACAAGAGTGACGCCAGCTGAGTGACGGCAAGTCTAGCCGGCAGCGACCGTTCCCCTTGCCTTCCTTTGAGACCCGGCAGAAACCGGCGTGAGGTCTGCGCAGGAATAAATCGCGCCAAGATCTGTAAACAAGGAAAGGCCTCTCAACGATCACGTCACTGGCGAAGGGGAACGGCATGTCAATTGATGTTTCTGAGGCGATCGACCTGGCGAAGGATCTGCTGAAGACCAGCAACGATTTCCGTGCCCACGACAAGGAACTATCCGACCAGTTCGCCGGCCGCGCTTTCGAAATCTGCGACGATCTCGGCATTGACAGGGCGCTGATCGGCGAGCTGACGACGAGCGCCAAGGACGAGCCTCCTGCCGATGACGAAGGTGAGGACACGGTCGTCGAGATGACGCCTATGACGCCTGCCCAGACCATCGAGGAAGATACGCGACAGACCAGCCAGCAGTTGCGTGACCTGCTTCAGCAGCAGGCCCGGGTGCTGCAGAATGCGCGCGATATGCCCAGTGCGGAGCGACCGAAGGCGGCCAGGCGGTCGTTCAGCCTGTTCGGCCGATCGAACCACCAGATCTTCGGCGGCGTCCAGTCCGCCTCGGCCTGAGCTCCTTGCGGCTGCCTTGAGCTGCATGGCCTGTCAGATTTGCAGGTCAGCAGCAGCCTCTATCATTGCCGATAGCAGATCCCGATGCGGGCTGCGATCGGATCTGTCATGATGGCCTTCTCACCTAGTTGAAGGTTCGCCATGTCAGAACAGATCCCTCTCCTCGGCTATGCCGACCGGCTCTCCGGTCGTCCCGGCGACAGCATCGCCTTCAAGGTTTCGTCGTATCTCCCGGAGGATTACGAGGCACGGCTGGTGCGGGTGATATCGGCCGATCCCAATCCCGACGGCCCGGGCATGATCGAGGAAGAGGCGGCGGCGCCATTTGCCGTACGTTATCCATCACGTCCGCAGCCCTTTTATCCCGGTTCCTACGTTCGCATCGACCACTCGTTGACGCTGGCCGGCGCACCCGCCTTGGAGGCGGTGATTTGGCCGACGCTGATCAACGGCAGGGACCAGGTGGTCATGGCAGCGGGCGACATGGCGTTGATGGTGCTGGCGGACGGATCACTCGGCGGCACGCTTGGGCAGCATCGGTTTTCGACCGGCGTGCCGCTGAAGATCAGGCATTGGTATCGTGTGAGATTTTCCTATGACCCCGCGGCCAAGCAGGTGGTTTTGGTGCAGCGCGTCACCGGGCCGGGGGGCGACTTTGGCGAGGAGATCAAACGAGCCGCTGGTGTCCATATCGAGCCAGGCGGTGCTGCCGTCGTCTCGATCGCCGCACGTCTCGAAGACGGGCGAGCGTGCGATTTCTTCAATGGCAAAATCGAGGCGCCCACAATCTACGCCGGGCAGGAGATCGCCGCCCGTTGGGATTTTTCTGAGGAAATCTCGGCGACTGTTGCCAGAGATGTTGGTCCAGCCGGATTGCACGGCGAGATCGTGAACCTGCCGGCACGCGGCATGACCGGTGCGCGCTGGGATGGGAGCGAGCAATGCTGGCGTCACGCGCCCGGGCACTACGCCGCCATCCACTTCCACGAGGATGACATCTACGATTTCGGCTGGGAGACCGACTTTTCCTACACGATCCCCGAGGATCTGCCGTCGGGCGTCTATGCCATGCGGCTTCGATGCGGCCAGCACGAAGACGCCATTCCCTTCTTCGTCTGCCCTCCAAGGGGACGGCCGAGCGCCTCGCTCTGCGTGCTGATCTCGACCTTCACCTATGCCGTCTACGGCAACCACGCGCGCCCGGACTTTTCGGCCGAATGGAAGGACGAGTTCGCACGCTGGGGTGCCTATCCGCACAATCCTGCCGAACACCAAGAGTACGGGCTTTCGACCTACAACTATCACAGCGACGGCTCCGGCATTTGCCACGCCTCGCATCGACGGCCGCTCTTCAACCTTCGGCCAGGCTACGTAACCTTCGGCTATGGTCCGGGCTCGCGCCACAGGCATTTTCAGGCGGACAGTCACCTTTGGGCCTGGCTGCATCGAAAGGGCTATGCCTACGACATCGTCACCGATCAGGAGCTGCATGACGATGGGGCCGATGCGATCCGCGGCTACAAGGCGCTCGTTACCGGAAGCCATCCCGAATATCACACCGCGGAGACACTGGACGCGCTCCAGGGCTATCGTGATACCGGCGGCAAGCTCGCCTATCTCGGCGGCAATGGCTTTTACTGGCGGGTGGCGCTGCATTGTAACGAGCCCGGCGCGATCGAGATCCGACGGGCGGAAGCCGGCATTCGCGCCTGGGCGGCGGAGCCCGGTGAATATTACAACGCCTTCGACGGCGCCTATGGCGGGCTCTGGCGACGAAACGGCCGACCGCCGCAAGCGCTCGCAGGCGTCGGCTTCTCTGCCCAGGGACAGTTCGAGGGCTCGTATTACCGGCGGAAGGTCGCGGCCGATGATCCCGAAGTTGGCTGGATTTTTTCGAACGTCGACGATGAGATCATCGGCGATTTCGGTTTGTCTGGCGGCGGTGCAGCGGGCTTCGAGCTCGACCGCGCGGACCCGAGGCTCGGGACGCCGGACAACGTCTATGTGCTGGCCAGCTCGGAAGGCCACGGCGAAAGCTTCGTCCTGGTGCCGGAGGAGGTGCTGACCCACATCACCGTCTGGCCGGACGAGCCGAAGGAGGATCTGCTCCGCGCCGACATGGTCTATTTTGAACTGCCGGGCGGCGGGGCGGTTTTTTCGACGGGCTCCATCACCTTTTGCGGCTCGCTCCCCTGGAACGACTTCGACAACAATGTGTCGACACTGCTCGGCAATGTGCTGGATCGGTTTCTTGGCTAGAGCAGGCTCCCCTGGCCACCATCATCGCGCACGGGCTTCTTCGGTGCTCGCTTCTGACGCGATGGCGTTCGAGACATGCCCTCGGCATTGATCATCGCCGGCGTGCGTCCGTCGGCAAATTCGATGTCGATGCGTGTTTTCTTCGTCGCCTCGGCGGCTGTCGTGACCGGCTCGCCTCGCTCGTCCCGGACCAAAGCAAAACCGCGGGCGAGCGTGCCCTGATAGCTGTAGCTCTGGAGAAGACTGGCAGCGTTCTGCAGGCGGTCCGAGGCTTTGGCGAGGCGGCCGTCGAAGGCATGAGTCGCACGTGTGGAAAAATCGGTGAGAGCGGTCCGGTGGCGCGGCAGGCGGGTGCCGAGTTCGTCCAGGGTCAGGCGCTGGCCCAGCCGCAGCAGATCACGCTCGCGCGTGCGGATCTCGGCTTTGAACAGCTGATCGAGCTGGCTTGCGGGGTTTTGCAGGCGAAGGGCGGCGTCGGCAAGCAGGCGGTCAGGCCGGCCCAGCCTTGCTGCGGTTTCGGCGAGCGTGCCGCGTGCCCGATCGATGCGCGAGCGGAGACCGTGGGGCAGGCGCTCGGCAAGTTCGTCGAGGCGCTGGCTCGCCTGGCCGAGAAGGGTGGCAGGGTCAGGGAGGCCGCGGGCGAGACCGTCGATGGTCTGTCGGCGTTCGCGAAGACCACGATCGACGCCGCCGAAGAGACGCGCGCCGAGGTCGGCGGTACGGGCCAGAAGCTCGGCGCGCACCGGGACGGCCAGTTCAGCGGCAGCGGTCGGCGTTGGCGTGCGGTGATCGGCGGCGAGGTCGATCAAGGTGGTGTCGGTTTCATGGCCGACCGCCGAGATCAGCGGGATCTCGCTGGCCGCAGCGGCACGCACCACGATCTCCTCGTTGAACGCCCAGAGATCCTCCAGCGATCCGCCGCCACGTGCCACGATGATCACATCCGGTCTCGGTGTAGAGCCACCGGCTGCCAGCCGGTTGAGGCCTTGGATGGCGGCGGTGATTTCGTCTTTGGCCTTATCGCCCTGGACGGCGACTGGCCAGAGGAGGACGTGGCGGGGGAAGCGTTCACCGATACGATGCAGGATGTCCTTGATGACGGCACCGGTTGGCGAGGTGACGACGCCGATCACGTCAGGGAGAAAGGGGACGTCCTGCTTTCTCTCGCGGTCGAACAAGCCTTCGGCAGCAAGCTTTTGCTTGCGCTCCTCCAGGAGCGCCATCAAGGCACCGGCACCAGCCGGCTCCAGACGGTCGACGATGATTTGATATTTTGAGCGGCCGGCATAGGTGGTGATCCGGCCTGAGGCGATGACTTCGAGGCCATCTTCAGGCTGGAAGCCCAGCTTTCCGGCCGTGCCACGCCAACAGACGCCGTCAATCAGCGCTTTCTCGTCCTTGAGGGCAAAGTAGAGATGGCCGGACGCGGCGCGCTTGAAACCGGAGATCTCGCCACGCACGCGCACATAGCCGTAAGCGTCCTCGATCGTGCGCTTGAGGGCGCCTGAGAGTTCGCTGACCGTGAACTCGGCGACGTTCGGCCGTGACTGGCCCTTATCTCGCGCTTCGGCTGACAGCATGGTCGCTCCCGACATCTGGACAACGGGCATACGCGGGCACCTCGCCGGGATCAAGAGGCACGATCGGCGTCATGACCTGCCGCATGTCACCACACGCTTGTCACGATGCGAACCGCTTCCCCTTCACAGTTGATTCTAAAGAAAAAATAAGGGAGAGGTTGCGAGTCTTCGTTGATTCTACGCAACTTCTGTGATCAATCTCGCGGCACTCTAAAGGCTGTGTGGGAGCAACCTGCGGGGCAAGGGCTGAAATAGAGAGCCCGCCGGCAATTTCGAAGGCGATGCTGTTATTTCGGTCATAAACAAAGTGTCTGCGCGCGGGTGCTGGAGACATCGGTGCGTGGATGTGGCGATGCGACCCGCCATTCGTCCTTGGCGGTGCGCAATCGGCCATCAAACAATGATTGGAGGGAACAATGGTTGCATTCTTGGGTCCGGTTCTGGGCGCACTTGGCGGAACACAACTCTTCGGAACGCTCGCTGGCGGCATGGGCGGCAAAGCCTTGCTCGGCCAGCTTCTGGGCGGCGGGCTGCCCAATCTCCTGAACAATCTGTTCGGCGGTTCTCAGGGCCCTGGCGGCAATGCGCAGACCAACGCCCTTCTCGGCGACATCAAGGACATGCTTGGTCAGCTGCTTGAGCAAGGCGGTCATTGCGGCAAGGGCACCGGCGGCGGCAGAGAGATCGGCAGCCGTGGCGACGACCACATGTATGGTGGCTGCGGCAACGACAAGATGTACGGCCGACGTGGTGACGACCACATGTACGGCGGCTACGGCAACGACAAGATGAAAGGCGGTCGTGGCGACGACCACATGTACGGCGGCTGCGGCGACGACAAGATGAAAGGCGGTCGTGGCGACGACCACATGTACGGCGGCTGCGGCGACGACAAGATGAAAGGCGGTC
>JBCCIN010000127.1:0-12306 GCA_039028235.1 Pseudomonadota bacterium | reverse complement strand
TGGAAAACTGAGGCGGAAATAGCTTGCGCCTTCGGGCGTGAACTCGACCGTCAGGTCACCACCCATTGCACGCATGATCGCACGGCTGATCGGCAATCCCAGGCCGGCACCCTGACTGCGGCCGGAACGGCTGCCGCGGGCGAATTTCTCGAAGACCATGGCAGCGTCCTCTCGGCTGACTCCGCCGCCGTTGTCGATCACGTCGACATGAACGGCGCGGTGGCGAAGCCCGGCGCGCACCTCGATCTTCGGATCGTCGGCGTCGTTGTATTTGACCGCGTTCGACAAGACGTTGATCAGAACTTGGCGAAGCCGATCGTGATTGGCGCGCACGGAGAGCCCGTCCGGGCCGGGTGCGGTGCTCACGACTACACCAGCGCTCTTGGTCATGCCGGATATGGTTTCGAGAGCCGATGAGATGGCTGTGTTCACCTCAATCGGCTCGACGCTGAGCTCTGCCGTGCCGGCTTCCAGGCGATTGATGTCCAGCAGTTCGTCAAGGAGGCGCGTCAGACGAATGCTCTCCTCATGAATGATGGAAACAAAGCGTTTCCGCTCGCCTCCGGAGAGTTCCGCATCATCGACCAGGATTTCGGAGAACGACCGGATCGATGTCATCGGCGTCCGAAGCTCGTGGCTGACCTGGCTTAAGAACGCATCCTTTTGCGCATCGAGCGCCCGGAGCCGCTCATTGGCCTGGCGCAACTGCCGGGCCGCGCGTTCCAATTCGTCCGACTTCTGCGCAAGCTGTCTGGATGTTTCGATCAGCTCCTGGGTCTCATCGGCGATGTCGATCAGCTCTGTGATGCCCACGGTCTGACGCCCGGCGATGCTCGTGACCATGGCATGCGCGGAGACCGCGCCTATTGAACCCGCAAGCTCGCGTTCCAATCGGGCGATGACGGCATCGGTAGCATGGGGTAGGCCTCTGACCGTGCCTTGAGCTCGTGCCATCTCGTCGAAGAGTCGCCTTGCTGGATCGGCACCAAGAATGCGTTGCGCGAGCACGAACAAGTCCTCCGAATCCGCAGAACCGGAAGAAAACCCGGAGAGCGCTCCACCGGCTGATCGGTCGACATCGACGTCGACGAAGAGAGCGCCCTGCAGTCGCTCCAGGTCACCCGGCTGGGTAAGGCTGGAGACCATCACAAAGGTGAGCGCGTTGGCGCCGATGCTCCAAACGACGGCATGCACCAGCGGATCCATCTCCTGAAGGCCGAATAGCGCTTGCGGGCGAAGAAGCTCCGCTCCCCACGGCCCACCGCTCAACGCACTCACGCTGAGGATGAAGTCGCCGCCGAAGCTTGGCAGAAACAAGGTGTAGGCCCAGAGCACGAAACCGACCAAGAGGCCGCTCAGCGCGCCGGCCCGCGTAGCACCCCGCCAGAAAATCCCGCCAAGCAGGCTCGGCAGGAATTGAGCCACGCCGACGAAAGCGATGAGGCCGATGGCGGCGAGCGCATCGGAGCCGCCGCTCGCGTAGAAATACAGAAAGCCGAGGCCGAGCACGACGCCAATGCTGACACGTCGGGATGTCAGAACGAGGCTTCGAACGTCGCCGCTGACGGCGTTGCCGGTTGCCAACAGTTTGAGTGCTACCGGCACGACGATGTGGTTCGAGACCATCGTCGATACGGCGATCGCAGCGACGATGACCATGGAAGTCGCCGAAGAAAAGCCTCCGAGAAAGGCGAGCAGTGCAAGTTCATTGCGCTGTGCTGTAAGCGGCAAGGTCAAAACGTATAGATCGGGATTGGCGCCTTCCGGCATTACTTGCTGACCGACGAGCGCGATCGGCATGATGAAGGCGGTCATGCCAAGCAGGTAGAGTGGAAACAGCCATGAGGCAGTTGCCAGATGGCGTTCGTTGATATTCTCGACGACGGTGACCTGAAACTGTCGAGGAAGGCAGATGATGGCGGTCGCGGACAGGAAGGTGAGGGTGGCCCAGCGCGCGCCAAAGATGTCATCGGCACCGCGAATCGCCTCATCCGACACGTCGGCAAAGACATCGCTGAAGCCACTCGCCAGCCCATAGGTGGCGAAGATGCCGACGGCAATGAGGGCGACAAGCTTCACGATCGCTTCGAGGGCGATGGCGGCGACGACGCCGTGATGACGCTCGTTGGCATCCAGATTTCGGGTGCCGAACAAAATCGTGAACAAGGCCATGCCGGCGGCGATCCAAAAGGCTGTTGTCACCTCATCGACGCCGCCCGCGATCACCTGGTAGCTGCGGGTGACCGACTGCAGCTGGAGAGCGATATAGGGCGTGGTTGCGATCACCGCGATGATGGTGACGAGCACGGCCAGGCTCGTGCTCTTGCCATAACGCGAGGAGATCAGATCTGCGATCGAGGTTATTCTTTGCGTCCGCCCGATGCGCACCAGCTTGCGCAAAAGCCACCACCAGCCGACGAAGACGAGCGTTGGCCCGAGATAGATGGTGACGAACTCTAGACCATTACGGGCGGCCGAGCCGACTGCGCCATAAAAGGTCCAGGATGTGCAGTAGACCGAGATCGACAGAGTATAAACGACGGGGGAGTGGAGGAGCTGTATTGGTGCTCGGCGCGCGCGCCGATCGACCATGAACGCGACCAGAAACAAGAGGGCGACATAGCCGAGACAGACCGCGAGAAGGACGTTGAGAGAAAGCATCAGCTGTCGGGATCAAGAGGCTCCGCCGATGACGGGGAATCTTCGGTGTCGAGAAGTGGGCCAGCCAACGCTGCGGCGCCGGCTATCAGTGCCGACCATACACCGAAGACGTAGAGAAACGGTGCGGGAATGCCGCCGATACCACCATCGATAAGGGAAACACCGACGATCGGCGGCGTCAGGGCTACGATCCCGACGAGCACCAGCGCAATCGACCGGTCACGAGCCTTGCGCCGCGAGAGCTGCAGCTCGGCGCGATCCATCAAGGACGCTCCCTTTGTCTATTCATCACAGCTGTCGTCGACGAGCTGTTTGACCGCCTGAATGATTTCGGCATTGGCGAAGGGCTTTGTTATGAAGAGGTCGGCGCCGCATGCGAGGGCAGTCTCGCGGTCCTCGCGCTGTCCTTTGGCAGTCAGCATTACAACCGGAAGTTTTTCTGTCCGCCGATCCGATCTGAGTTGGCGAAGGACTTCGTAGCCGTCCAGCTCCGGCAGCATGACGTCGAGAATGAGAACGTCGGGCTGATCCTCGAGCGCCGCGCCAAGCGCCTTTCGTCCGTCGGTCTCCACCATCACCGCGAACCCGGCCCGCTCCAGTAGGAAGGTGAGCGACTCAACGATGTTCGGCTCGTCTTCGGCCAGGAGCACCCGTTTGGTCATGATTCTCGAATTCCTCTCCCTGACGCTCACTTCCGCAGCGCTTTGACGAACCCATTAGACCCCACATAGCACGCTGCTGCAATCTTGAGCACATTGCCACCATCTTGGCGATCGGCTAGGCGGCCAACGGATCCTCCACCCGGTGTTGGCATGTCCGACGATTGCAGAGGCGGCAGGCCGGGCCGACTTCCTCAACCGGTGCCGATGCATCCGGGGCGTAAACCGTGTGCCGTGCCTCCCCTTCATTCATCGCTATCATGTCGGTGATGTAGTGGCGAGGCTTGCCGAATCCTGTCGTACCCTGGTGCCGCGCACGCGCAACAAACACAAACCGGGCACCTGACGGGAACAAGGCGCGTTGGCGGATGGCGGCTTCCGGCGATTGCTGAGCGCGGTAAAGCACCCATAGCGGGCAGGCAGCCGCGTAACGTGGCAGAGCGAGCCCTTCCAAGCCCAGCTTTTCGATAATGGTTCCCGCCGCGTTGGCGCAAAAGTAGCCGAAGCGTGGGACATCCTTGCCTTCTGGCAGGGCTGTCAGGCGGTGACAGACCGTCTCGACTTCGACCGAGAACGTCTCGGCCAAAGCTTCGATGTCGTAGCGAAGCGCCGCTGCACGCTCAGCAAAATCTGTTATCGGCATGAGCACAGCGCCAATGCCATAATCGGACAAGGCCTTTTGGGCGCGGCGGCGCGCGGCGGCTGTCTTGATTTGCGGCTGCCCGGCGACGACGTCGTCGATGAGTCCGGCAAGATGCTCATCCACGAGCTCAACAGCCTTCAGCCGCCGTGAGATTGGGCGCGCGTCCATCAGCATGGGTGTCAAGGTACCGGCCGCCGTCTCGATCTCACCGAAGTGGTTGTTACGGGCTTCGAAAAGCGCCTCCACTTCATCAATAGGCGTCAGAATGCGATCGACGTCTTCCGCCTTATCCAAATAGGTCGCCAGGGCCTCGCCAACCTCTGATAGCGCAAGGCTTTCATCGTGAATCATACGGTCGAACCGGTCACGGCGATGGGTCGGCAGTTCGGGATACTCGGTCAGAATATCAGCCGCCGAGCGTATCGCGGCGATTCGCGTGAGCATGCGGTGAACCGTTTCGTTCAAAAACGGATCGTTCGACAGCCGGTCCGATAGCGTCTGTGCACGACCCACCGCCTCGCGCTCCGAGTGTGCCAATGCTGCCAGGCCTCTTGCCCAGCCAGGAAAGCGAGCAATCAACTCGCTCGTCCGATCGGTCTCGATCCCCAATGCTCGAATCGACGGAAGATGGCCGATCTCCGTCAAAACCTCCATGAGACGTCGTTCCGCGGAACCCGCCAGGTCGTCCGGTTGTACGTTGAGCGCTTCGGCGATCTTGTTCAACCGTCCGCCGGCAATCCGTCGTTTGTTCCATTCGATGAGGTTCAAGTAGGACGCGGAAATGCCGACGACCTTCGCCAGATCTGCCTGCGTCATGCCGACCTCGCGCCGGCGCTGCCGGATTCGGGTTCCGACGATGGTGTCCGGCAACGGTGACTCTCCCTGGATTTCCTGAGGTTAGCCGTAGGGTATGTAAATGATTGACAGATTTAATCTGACTTCTGAAAATTTAATGACAAATATTTTTAGCAATGTCAAATACTTATTGACTGATTAACAAGGGAGGCTCATCGTCAGTGCAGGGCGATATCGTCCTGAGCCGGAAACAGCGAGGCGCCCAAGACGCCCGCTTTCGGTTCGGATCTTTTTGATCTAGCCAAGCATGCCCGAAAGGAGAGGCTTAGTAATGAGCAAATTCAACATCACCCGCCGCAGTGCGCTGAAGGGTACGGCGCTCGCCGGTACGGCCCTTGCGGCGCCGATGATCTTCACCAAGAAATCATGGGCCTATACCAACGAGCCGACAGGTGGCGAGGTCATTCTCGGCTTCAACGTGCCGCAGACCGGCGCCTATGCGGATGAGGGCGCCGATGAGCTGCGCGCCTACGAATTGGCCGTAGAGCATATCAACGGCGAAGGCGACGGTGGCATGCTAAGCACCTTCTCCTCGAAGGAGCTGAAGGGCGAAGGCATCAACGGCAAGAAGGTTACCTTCGTCACCGGCGACACCCAGACCAAGTCCGACGCCGCCCGCGCCAGCGCCAAGCGTATGATCGAAAAAGACGGCGCTGTCATGATCACCGGCGGCTCGTCCTCCGGTGTTGCAGTTGCCGTCCAAGGCCTTTGCCAGGAAATGGGCGTCATCTTCATGGCCGGCCTGACCCACTCGAACGACACCACCGGCAAAGACAAGCGCGCGAACGGTTTCCGGCACTTCTTCAACACCGAGATGTCCGGTGCTGCGCTTGCTCCTGTGCTCAAGAACGCCTTCGGTGAGGATCGCGTCGCCTACCACCTGACCGCAGACTACAACTGGGGCTGGTCGCAGGAAGGCTCGATCAAGAAATACACCGAGGAACTCGGCTGGGCGACCACGGCCGCCGTGCGCACGCCGCTCGGCGCTGGCGACTTCTCGCAATATATCACGCCGGTGCTCAACTCCGACGCCGACGTGCTGGTGCTGAACCACTATGGTCGTGACATGGTCAACTCGCTAACCCAAGCGGTGCAGTTCGGTCTGCGCGACAAGCAGGCCAACGGCAAGGACTTCGCCGTGGTCGTGCCGCTCTACAGCCGCCTCATGGCGCAGGGTGCCGGCGAGAACGTTAAGGGCATCTTCGGTTCGACAAACTGGCACTGGTCGCTCCAAGACGAGGGTTCGAAGGCCTTCGTCAAGTCCTTCGGCCAGAAATACGGCTTCCCGCCGAGCCAGGCTGCCCACACCTGCTACTGCCAGGCACTCCTCTATGCTGATGCCTGCCAGCGCGCCGGCACGTTCCGTCCGTCCGAGGTCGGTGCGGCCCTCGAAGGCTTCACCTTCGATGGTCTCGGTAACGGGCCGACCGAATACCGCGCCGACGATCACCAGTGCTTCAAGGACGTCTTGGTCGTGAAGGGCAAGGAAAACCCGGACTCCACGTTCGACGTCCTCGAGGTGGTTGAGGTCACGCCGCGGGCCCAGGTCGAGTATCCGGCCGACCTGCTCGGTGGTGAGCTGGGTCCCTTCAACGACGGCGCCTGATCGGCGATCCGCAACACACGGCTACGCCCGGGTCCGCCCGGGCGTAGCCGACACTTTGCGACGGGGGCGGTGCGATGGACGCTATACTGCTGCAGATCCTGAACGGTCTGGACAAGGGCGGCGCTTATGCGCTTATCGCCCTCGGTCTCACGATCATTTTCGGCACGCTGGGCGTCGTCAACTTCGCCCACGGCGCGCTCTTCATGCTGGGTGCCTTTTGCGCTGTCACCATCAAGTCATTGCTGAGCCTGGAAAAAATCACCCTCGATGAGGAAAATCTGACGGCCTGGGGATCGCCGAGCGAAATTCGGGAACCCTATGTCGAGGCCTGGTTCGGGGACTTCGGAGCGACACTGGTCAACTATTCCGTACCGGTCTCCATTCTCGTCGCCATCCCGGTCATGCTTCTCATTGGCATCGCGATGGAGCGCGGGCTGATTCGCTTTTTCTACAAGCGCCCCCATGCCGAGCAGATCCTGGTGACCTTCGGCCTCGCGATCGTGCTGCAGGAGATCATCAAGAGCTTCTTCGGCGCCAATCCCATCCCGCAGCCCGCCCCCGATGCGGCGCGCGGTATGGTTGATTTCGGCGCCGCCATCGGCCTTCAGGCCGGCAATGTCGTCTATCCCGCCTGGCGCCTCATCTACTTCCTGTTCTCGCTTGTTGTCATCGGCACCGTCTTCGCCTTTCTCCAGTTCACGACCTTCGGCATGGTGGTTCGCGCCGGCATGGCGGATCGAGAAACCGTCGGCTTGCTCGGCATCGACATCGACCGGCGCTTCACCATTGTCTTCGGCCTCGCCGCCGTGGTCGCTGGTCTGGCAGGCGTCATGTACACGCCGATCCTCAGTCCCGACTATCACATGGGCATGGACTTTCTGGTCTTGAGCTTCGTCGTCGTGGTGGTCGGCGGCATGGGCTCGCTCGGCGGTGCGGTCGCCGCAGGATTCCTCTTGGGCATCCTGCAGAGCTTCGCCTCCATGAACGAGGTCAAGAACATCCTCCCCGGCATCGACCAGATCATCATCTACCTGATCGCCGTCGTCATCCTTCTCGTTCGCCCCCGTGGCCTCATGGGCCGCAAGGGCGTCATGGAGTAGCCCGCCATGAACCTCTTCGCCCTGAACCGCAACGACCTGATCCTGTTTGTCTGCTTTTCGGCGGCCGTGCTCGCCGGCCCGATCATCTTGGCGCCGGTGGGTGCAGGCTACCCCGATCTCTTGCAGAAGTTTGCTATCTTTGGGATCTTCGCCCTCGGCTTTAACATCCTCTTCGGCCTGACCGGCTACCTCTCCTTCGGCCACGCAGCCTTTCTCGGGGTCGGCTCCTATACGGCGGTCTGGACGTTCAAGCTTTTGAGCATGAACCCCATTCCCGCCATCATCCTGGCGACGGTAGCTGGCGGACTGTTTTCCGCTGCTATAGGCTTCATCTCCTTGCGTCGAACAGGCATCTACTTCTCGATTCTGACGCTCGCCTTTGCCCAGATGAGCTACAATCTCGCCTATTCGGTGCTGACGCCGATTACCAATGGTGAAACCGGGCTGCAACTCGCTCAGTCCGACCCACGGGTTCTCGATGCGATGTTCGGCCGTGACTACGGCGCGGTCCTGCCGTCCTCCGATCTCTTCGGCATCACCATGACCGGCTATCCTGGCTTCTACTTTTGCGGCGCCGTCCTGATCATCTGCTTCCTGATCACGCTACGTATCTTTCGCTCGCCCTTCGGCATGATGCTGCGCGCGGTGAAGTCGAATCAGAACCGGATGAACTACACCGGCCTCAACACCCGACCCTATGCCATGGCGGCCTTTGTCATCTCGGGCATGTTTGCGGGGCTCGCCGGCGGCCTGATGGCGGTCACCGACCCGCTCGCTGGTGCCGAACGCATGCAATGGACCGCATCGGGCGAGGTGGTACTGATGACCATTCTCGGTGGCTCCGGCACCTTGCTAGGTCCCGTCATCGGCGCGGGCGCTATCAAGTATTTCGAGAACATTTTCTCGGCGTTCAACGAGGGCATTCTGATGCGCTTCTTCGACTTCCTGCCGGAGACACTGCAGCATGCCGCGGTGTCCGTCTCCTCGCTGTTTGTCGGCGAGGGCTGGCATCTGACGCTCGGCGCGCTCTTCATGCTGATCGTGATCTTCCTGCCTGGCGGGCTGATGGAAGGCTTCAACAGGCTGCGTAATTGGATTTTCGGCCGGTTCGGCGGTGGCGGTAGCGGCGGCGCAGCCGAGCCGGCGACGGCCTAGGGGAGGTGGGCATGTCCATTCTTTCGGTTCAGAACGTCAACAAGAATTTCGGCGGTCTGAAGGCGCTGAGCAACGTCAATCTCGATGTCGAGGCCGGCAAGGTTCACGCGATCATCGGCCCCAATGGTGCTGGCAAGTCGACGCTCTTGAACTGCTTCGTCGGCCGCCTTGTGCCGGACACTGGGACCGTCATGTTCGACGGCAAGTCCCTCCTTGGCATCAAGCCCCATGAGATCAATCAGGCGGGCGTCAGCAGGGTCTTTCAGACACCCGAGATCTTCGGCGATCTCAGTCTGCTCGAGAACGTCATGATCCCGGCGTTTGCCAAGCGGGACGGGTCTTTCACGATGAATGCCTGGAACCCAGTCTCCAGGCAGAACGATCTTCACGAGAAGGCGATGGCGATGCTCGCCGATGTCGGGCTTGACGCCAAGGCTGATGATATCGCCGCGCAATTGTCACGCGGTGACAAGCGGCGGCTCGAGCTTGCCATGTGTCTGGTGCAGGACCCGAAGCTCCTGCTGCTCGACGAGCCCACGGCCGGCATGGCCCGCGCGGATACGAACAACACCATCGATCTGATGAAGCGCATCGCCGAGACGGGTGTTACCATGATCGTCATCGAGCATGACATGCATGTGGTGTTCTCGCTCGCCGACAAGATTTCCGTTCTGGCGCAGGGCACCGTGATCGCCGAGGACCTTCCGGAGAAGATCAAGGGCAATTCGAAGGTCCAGGAAGCCTATCTCGGCGGGGCTCATCTATGAGTGCGTCGAACCTGGCAGAGGGCAAGATGGATACGCAGAACGAACAGCAGACACTATTGGGCGACCAACCCTTTGCGGGCGCCAAGGCCCCCGGCACCAGGCCGACGATGGCCGCCGGCGGCCAGCCGGCCTATTTCTCTTGCTGGGACATTCACGCCTACTACGGCGAGAGCTACATCGTTCAGGGCGTCAGCTTCGACGTCCGCGAGGGTGAGATCGTCGCTCTCCTTGGCCGCAATGGCGCCGGCAAGACCTCGACCCTTCGCGCCATCGCTCGCGCTGACGATCCGGGGCTCAAGCAAGGCGAGCTCTGGCTGGACCACAAGCCGCTGCATGATATGAAGGCGCATCAGGCAGCACAATCCGGTATCGGGCTGGTGCCGGAAGACCGGCGCATCATCCAGGGCCTGACCGTCGAGGAGAATCTCAAGCTCGCCCAGATCGCACCACCGGTTGGCTGGTCGATCGAGCGCATCTACGACCTGTTCCCGAGGCTCGGCGAGCGTCGCAATCAGGAGGGCACCACGCTTTCCGGCGGCGAACAGCAGATGCTGGCGCTCGGCCGAACGCTCGCGCGCGATGTCAAGCTCCTCCTTCTGGACGAGCCCTATGAGGGCCTCGCACCGGTGATCGTTCAGGAAATCGAAAAAACGCTGCAGCAGATCAAGTCCCTTGGCATGACCACCATCATCGTCGAGCAGAACGCGATCGCGGCGCTTCATCTGGCCGACCGTGCCATCATCCTGGACATGGGTCAGGTTGTGTTCGACGGCACCTCGCAGGAGGTGCTCGACGACGCCGATCTGCGTCAGCAATATCTGGCGATCTAAAGACCGTCATTGGAAACCGCCTCCATGCCCGAAGATCGGTCAAGCGTTCTCTCAACGCTGGCGCTCAGCACCAAGGTTGAGGAAGACTTCGTATCGCCGCTGACGTCGCTGCGCGGTGCCTTGGAAATACTTCGTGACTTTCGGGATTTGTCGGAGGATGAGCGCGATCGATTCCTGAAGACCGCTCTGAGTGGCTGTGCCCGTCTGGAACGAAGTGTCGAGGATCTTGCGAAGACCGTCTATGCCGCCGGGCAACATGCGGAGCCCGGCACGTCGGCCGGGCTGAAACCGGAACAGTATCGGGCCTATGCCGACCGCGTCGATGTGCTCGATCAACTGAACATCATCGAAATCGACTTTAGCGACTTCGCGTTCAACAACTCGACAATCGTCAACGAATTCTATGACGTGATCGAGTGGATCGTCGATCACACGGAACGTGACTGGTACTTTGTGGTCAACTTCAAGGACTGCAGCGTCTGGCCCGAAGCCTGGGTGGCCTTTGCCCATCGTGGCAAGCGCATCAACGTCACACATGCACTCGGAACCGTGCGCTACGCCGAGCGCGATGCCGACGAAGAAGGCAAGCAAGTCGATAGGCGATCGGACGGTCGCGACTCCAATCAGTTCTCCTCGCGCGAGGCGGCCTTTGCGAGGATCGAAGAGATGAAGCTGGCGAAGACGGCGTGACATTCAGAAGGATCGCTGGCACCGCGCTACCCAGAACCCATCTAATCGCGATCACATTTTGAACGGCTTGATGAGCCCTCGTTCGAAGACCGGTCAATGGAACCCGGCATTTTCGAAGACTTCAGCGATATCCTGCTCACACCAAAGATCAAAGGCGAGCGCATCACGATCGAAGCCGAGGAGCATAGCCACGCTGTCGTGGCCAATGCTTATGGCTGCAAGGCAGAAGGATCACCAAAGTTTTTTTGATGCTGCACAGATCGATAAGTGCGCCAACATCAACACAACGGTCGTTGGCGACTAGGCGGATCACCTCGTGTTCCCGCTTTCGAGCAGAAAGCTGCCAGTGCTCGTTCGTGCTTCATGGCAGGATTGGGCACGCCGTCTTACATCCACGCGCAACCGGATTTCGGCAGGTTGCGATCCCACCCGCTGGGGTTACAGGAGACAGCTTAGGGGCGACTGAACGCCATTTTTTGGTTCAGTAGTTTTTCAGGCGGGCCGATCCAGGCATACGCCATCAGTGCCGGCTCGCGGTCGGATACGGTGATCCTATGATGTTGATTGGGCGGATTGAAAATCATTGATCCTGGGGCGTAGACACCCTGGTGATTCTCTGAAACTGCGCCGGAAAGGCAGATGTAGCTCTCCGTGATCCCGTCATGGGCGTGAGCCGGATAGGTGCAGGCGGGTGCGAACAGGACCAGTCCCAGAATGACCTCATCGGTAACGACCGGACCGGACGGGCCACATAATTCGGCATAGGCATACTTGTTCTTGAGCCCGCGCGGCACCTTTTCGTAGCCGTATTGCCAGACCAGATGCTCGCTGACGGCGTCGATCGATCTGATCATGTCAGCGTGACGCTCTCGCCTGCCTTCATCCAGCGCCCGCCGAAAGTGGGCCGTGACAGGTTTGTCGACTCCCTGGCCAAGCTCCAGCACCGCATTCGCATTCATCACGCGGCTGATCGCTTCACGCACCGCTCTTTGATGGGCCCGTATCAGGGAGCTGCCGCCAGCGGGAAGATAGCGATAGATCTCGTAGAATTCGCGTAGGAGGTAGAGCCAGTTTGGCACGCCGTCGACGCGGATTTTGGTCACGAATCCACACCACCTTGATCAGGAGTTGATGTTTGCCGCGAAACGACGGTTTTCCTGGGCGATCGGCGTTTTCACGGTCCAACGGTAATCTCTGAACCCACGACATACAACAAATGAGCAACGCCGACATGGCTGCTTCGACGAAGTCCGGGTCCGTACTTAAGCGTCCGCTGACCCTCCCTTGTGGTGCAAGCTTGAAGTACAGGCTGGTCAAATCCGCGATGTCGGATTCGCTCG
>JBCCIN010000126.1:0-12358 GCA_039028235.1 Pseudomonadota bacterium | reverse complement strand
CCATCAATGGACTGCCGGGCCATCCTGCGAACGGCGCTCCTCTTTTTTCCGCCCTTTGACCGCCCGTTAGCCTTTCCTTAACCCGTCCTCGCCATGTTCCTTCATGGTCCATGCGATCCTGGGAGTCCGCCCACCCGCTGGAAAAGGTGGGGTGAGGCTTGGACTCCCAGGATCGCATGGACCAGCAAGACGAACGGATCGTAGCCCTTACGGGTTAAGGAAGGATGAACGCGGTGAATTGCCGAAACAAGGAAGCAGAAGGCTTCATAACGCTGATATGACGACTTTGATGGCTCAACATGTAATGGCCGAAACCGTTCGATGCATCATCAATGGGCGATCGGCGGCAGCGAGGCCACCGCACTTAGCTGCTGGCGTGATCGTCTAACGCTCTGAATATTCTTGCTCATCCAAGGCCTCCATGGTTTTGATGGAAGAAAGGGGGCTTCGACATGGCGATAGGTTCGTGACCCGTCATCAAGAGGTCGACGGTGCCCGCTTCGACTACGTCATCGTCGGTGCCGGCTCGGCCGGCTGCGTGCTGGCCAACCGGCTGTCCGCCAATGCCAATGCGCGTGTGCTGTTGCTGGAAGCGGGCGGGCCGGATCGCAGCCCGTGGATTCACATCCCGGGCGGTTTCTATAAGCTGGTCTTTCATCCGCGGCTGAGCTGGGGCTTTCAGACCGAGGCCGAGCCTGGGCTCAAAGGCCGTTCCCAGATCTGGCCGCGCGGCAAGACGCTCGGCGGCTCAAGTTCGATCAACGCCATGATCTATATCCGTGGCCAGGCGGCGGATTTCGACCGCTGGCGCCAACTCGGCTGCGAAGGCTGGGGCTATCACGACGTTCTCCCCTATTTCAGGAGAGCCGAGGATCAGGAACGCGGTGCCAACGACTTTCACGGGTCTGGCGGACCGCTCGCGGTCAGCGAAAGCCGCGCCCATCACCCGCTCTCGGATGCTTTCATCAAAGCGGCCGTTCAGGCCGGTATCCCGGCGAGCGACGACTTCAACGGCAAGGATCAGGAAGGAATCGGTTATTACCAGCTAACCGCGCGCCGGGGGCGCCGCTGCAGCAGTGCGCGCGGCTATCTCGCCCCGGTGCGCAGCCGCGGCAACCTGGTCGTGCTGACCCATGCGGAGGCAAGCAGCCTCACCTTCGACGGGCGTCGCTGCACCGGCGTGCGTTTCTTCGACCCTGATGGCATCGAGCGCCATGTCGAGACGGATCGAGCCTTGATCCTCGCGGCTGGCGCCATCAAATCGCCGCAGCTTCTCATGCTATCCGGGATCGGTGCTGCGAACACATTGAAGGAGCAGGGCATCACGCCCAGCCTCGATCTGCCGGGCGTCGGCGAAGGGCTGCAGGATCATCTTCAGGTGAAGCTGATCTACAAGGTCGAGGGTATCACTACCCTGAACCAGGTCTTCAACAGCTGGCCGCGCCGGGTTTTAGAGGCCATGAAATATGCCGCTCTGGGCCAGGGCGCGCTGGCCTCCGGCCCCTCCATGTGCGGCGGCTTCGCTAAGACCGATCCCGCTCTCGACCTCCCGGACCTGCAATTCCATTTCAATCCCTTGAGCGGCGACCGGCCAGGCCATCTGCATGACTTTCCCGCCTGCACGCCGATCGTCTCGCAGCTTCGCCCGGAAAGCCGTGGGCGACTCTGGCTGAAGTCTGCCGACCCGCGCGAGCAGCCAGCGATGCTCGCCAACTATCTCGATACCGAGGAGGATCGGCGCGTCGTCATCGCCGGCATGCGTCTCACGCAGACCATCATGGAGCAGGCGGCGATGCGGCAGCTGAAGGCCTCGCCCTTTGATCCCGGCCCCGATTGCCAGCACGACGATGAGTTGCTGGATGCCGCACGCCGCGTCGGCATAACCCAGTTCCACCCAATCTCCACCTGCCGCATGGGCAACGATCCGATGGCCGTGGTCGATCCGACCCTTCAAGTGAGAGGCGTAGACGGTCTGTGTGTCGCCGACGCATCGATCATGCCCACCATGATCTCCGGCAACACCAACGCCACGTCCATCATGATCGGCGAGAAGGCCTCAGACCTGATCCTGAACGCCGAGTACGCGGCCGGTTGATCATTTTTTTCTCCGGTATGTGCATAACAGGATACTTGCTTAACTAATCGTAAATTCGCATGAAAGTTTAAATATATTTTCTAATCTTATGAAAAGTAACAAAAAATATGGTTAGCGCAAATTTACGCAGCATTAACACATGGCAGGCAGTCGATCCATAAGATGCCAGACAAATGCAGGTCACCGCCCTGCATCGACCTCAACAAAGAGGGTGTCTGCCCATGATGAACCAGCCCGCCTCCAACGCCGCAACGCCGCATCTTCGCCGTTTCACGGACAGCCTTTGCCAATCGGCGGCCATGTTGCCAGGCGCCGAGAAGGGCAGCGTCGCCACGATCATGGGTCTGTCGATTCTGCCGCTGATGGTGGCTCTCGGCCTCGCTGTCGACGGTGGCATGTCCTACGGTGCGCAGAGCAAGCTGCAGGGCGCCGTCGATGCCGCGGCTCTGGCCAGCGCGCGCGCCGCTTCGAGCGAAGAGGGTGATGTCGAAGCGGATGCCCGCATGTTCTTCGAGGCCAACTTTCCGAAGGACTATCTCGGCAGCGAGCTCACGGACTTCGACGCCGTCTTCAACGAGGACACGGGCGAACTCACCGTCAATGCAGAGATCGATCTGCCGACCTCATTCATGCGCGTCGCCGGCATCGAGAGCCGCTCGATCGCGGCGAGCGCCGTCGCCCAGCAGCAGCTTTCCGGCATCGAGCTCGCTCTGGTGCTTGACGTCACCGGCTCGATGAACGATCCGGACCCCTCAGGCGGCACCAAGATCGACGCCCTCGAGGACGCCTCCGAGACCCTCCTGAACGTCATCTACGGCGAAAATGAGACCATCAAGGATGTCTCCATTTCGGTCGTCCCGTACAACACCACGGTCAATCTGGGCGACGGCCGCACCGATCTCCTGACAGGCTACAACGAAGACGATTTCGGTGACGACGGCTGGAAGGGCTGCGTCGAAGCGCGCGCCGGCAGCACGGATCGGGACGACACCCCGCCCTCCGAGGAGCCGTTCACCGCCTTCCTCTGGCCCGCCGGCGAAGGCACCGGCTACAACCCGAGTGAAGACCCGAACCTCTACTGTCCAGAAAGCGAAGTCCTGCCGCTGACCGCCGAAAAGTCAGTTGTCATGGACCACATCGAGGATCTGGAGGCCAGCGGCTTCACCATGACCAATGTCGGTCTCACCTGGGGCTGGCGCACGATCTCCCCGCGCTGGCAGGGCGAATGGGGCAGTTCGGAAGCCCCGGTCGACTATGATCACCCGAGCATCGACAAGGCGATCATCTTCATGACCGACGGCAAGGCCGACTGGGCACCCGGCTACTACACCTCCTACGGTTTTCTCGCCGACGAGCGTCTTGGCACCTCGAACGAAGCCATCGCTGAAGGAGAGGTCAACGACCGCCTGCTGGAGAGCTGCGAGCTCGCCAAGGAGCAGGGCATCGAGGTCTATACCGTCATGTTCGACCTGGACAATCCCGTCATCGAGGCCGACTACCGCGCCTGCGCCAGCTCGGACGAGCACTTTTTCGATGCCCCCGACGGTGACGCGCTCGACGCCGCGTTCCGCGACATCGCCGGGAAGCTGACGTCCCTCCGCCTCACCCAGTGAACGCGGGCCGCCGGCCCGTGGGCGAACATGAAAAAATGGCGCCCGGTTATCCGGACGCCGTTCTTCGTCAGAAAAGCTCAGGCAAGTGACAATATTACAGCTGACGGTCGACCTGGCTGCGCATCTGATCGAGGAGGCCGTCGAAGCCGCGGCGCTCGATCACCGAGGCGAATTCAGAGCGTTGGGTGACCACCATGCTCACGCCTTCGACCATCACGTCGATCGCCTGCAGCCGGCCGTCCTCATAGCTGCGCAGGCGCCAGTCCAGGCGATAGGGCGGGTAGCCCGGCCAGAACAGATCGGTCGACACCAGAACGTCGCTCTTACCCACCGGCTCGCCCTTGACCACCTCGAAATTCTCCAACGGAATCTCGGCGCTTGAGGCGCGGATCTTAGAGGCGAGATTGTCGAGCGCGTAGGGCCGGAACAGGTCGAGATAGGCTTCGCGCTGTTCATCCGACGCCGAGCGCCAATTCCTGGCGAGAATCAGCTTGCCGGTGGTGTCCAGATTGATCGCGTCCTTAAGAAGGCCGATCAGCCTTTCCAGCTGCTGCTCATCCTTTTGCCCCTGCGGTCCAAGGACGTCCAGAAACTCCTGCCCGACCTCTTCGATCATCGCGCGCGCCGCGCCGATGTCAGGCTCGGCCTTGGCAGTCTGCAAGGTCAGGCAGAGCATCATGGCACCGACGATCGCCGGAACGTGGTAACGCCAATTTGCGCTGGCAAGCAGCATAACGACTTCTCCAAACTGCCGGATCCGAACATGGACCGTCTGAATCCGCATACTCAGTTAAGTTTAATTTGGTCGAAAAGTTTCACGGTTTCGCTGACGAACGCAAGCAGAAGGCATCGCCATGAAGCATAAAGGAGTATCATTTCCGCTTCTTAGCGACAGTTTTGCAACAATGACATCAGATCCACTGCAGATAGCACCGGGACGCAACATCGACAGGCCCCGTCCAAAAAGGCTAAATTCCGCGCCATGTGTGGTCGATTCATGCTGAAAACGCCGATCGGCGAGATCGCCGATCTCTTTGGCCTCGACGCCTCACCGATGTTGCCGCCACGCTACAATATCGCGCCCTCGCAGGACGCGGCGATCATCCGACTGAGCGAGGAGGGAGGGCGCGAGCTCGCACTGACCCATTTCGGCCTGATCCCGCATTGGGCCGATGATCCCAGGGTCGGCTACAAGATGATCAACGCCCGCGGCGAGACCGTGGACCGCCTGCCTTCCTTTCGCGATGCCTATCGGAAACGCCGCTGCCTCGTGCCGACGGACGGCTTTTTCGAATGGCAGACCGTCGGTCCATCCGGCAGGGGTCCGAAGCAGCCCTATGCCATCCGACGGCCTGACGAGAAACCGTTCGCTTTCGCCGGTATCCATGAACGCTGGCGCGCTAAGGACGGTTCCCGCACGATCGAAAGCTTCGCCATCGTCACGACATCGGCAAACCAGCACCTTGCCCCCATCCATCACCGCATGCCGGTCGTCCTCCATCCGAAAGCTTATGATCTCTGGCTCGATCCATCGAACGATGGCCGCCCGCTGCTGAAACCCTGTCCCGAGGACTGGCTGGAGCCCGTTCAGATCGGCCTTCGCATCAACAAGCCCGCCCATGACGATCCGAGTGTGCTCGAACCCGCCGCCCGGCCGATCACGCCGGCGCAGGGAAGTCTTTTCTGATTCCGGGCCGGAACAGCAGCCAGAACGCGATCGACATATTGAGGAGATTGAAGGCGATGCCGTTCAAGAACGCCGCCTGATAGGAGCCGGTGAGATCGTAGATCTCGCCGGACATCCAGCCGCCGAGCGCCATGCCGACCACGGTTGCCATCAATACCAGGCTGACCCGGGCACCCGCCTCCCTTGCCGGAAAATAGTCCCGAACGATCAGAGCGTAGCTCGGCACGATGCCGCCTTGGGACAGCCCGAACAGCGCGGAGACGATGTAGAGCGAAACGAGGCCGTCGAAGGGCAGATAGAACAAGAGCGCCAGGCATTGGCCGAGGGAGCCCAGGATCAGCGTCTTCAGCCCGCCGATGCGATCGGCGATCCAGCCCGAAACCAGGCGGCTGACAATGCCGAGCGCCAACATTAGGGACAGCATCTCGGCGCCTCTGGCCGTGCCGTAGCCGAGATCCAGGCAATAGGCGACGATATGCACCTGCGGCATGGACATGGCGATGCAGCAGGCGAGCCCCGCGAGAACCAGCAGGGCCTGCAACATCCTCGGTGATATGCCGGGGTCCGTCGCCGCCGAGGCCGGTGCCCGGTCGATCGCCTCACCGTCACCGACCACTGCCCGTCGTCTCAATGCCAGGCTCAGCGGCAGCATGGTCAGGAGGCAGACGACGCCGACGACCATATGCGTCTGGCGCCATCCGACCTCGGCGATCAGATGCTCGATCACCGGCGGCCAGACGGCACCCGCCAAATAATTGCCGCTCGCCACCAGCGCGACCGCAATGCCGCGGCGCTTTCGAAACCAGAGCGAAATGTCCGCGACCAGCGGCCCAAAGCTGACCGACGCCCCGAGAAGCCCGATCATGACAGCCTGAACGAGAACGAACTGCCAATAGCTGGTCGCCATGGCGGACAGTCCATAACCGCCTGCCAGCATCACCCCGCCCATCACCATCAACGGCATCATGCCGAAACGGTCGGTCATCCGCCCGATCAGCGTGCCGCCGATGGCAATGCCGATCATGGTCGCGAAATAGGGCAGCGACGCCCCGCCGCGATCCAGCCCGAATTCCACCTCGATCGCCGGCAAAACCACCACCGAGGACCAGATCCCCGCCCCGCCGATGGTGGCAAGCAGGACCGATGCGGCCAGCCTCCGCCAGGCGGCAGGGCCGTCGATCTCGTCGGCGGAGTCGTTGACGATCGCCCGGTCGGCCATATGTCCGTTGCCTTCAAGGGGTGGAAGAAACATGCGGTCACGCCAGCACTAGCGCTGCAGGACGAGGATTCCTAGCCGTGCCGCTCCCACTGATCGGTTGTCGATGTCGCGAAAAGCGACCGAAGGGGCAGCACTTCGCGCTGACTCTGATCCCACCCGGACGTTGGATCATGCCTAGCCAGCGCGAGACAAATATTCGGCTGAAACGGCCGGAATCATCGACCTCGGTCATACCTCATGAATCAATCGGATGAACAGCGACCTTCGTTAAATGTTCTTTAGTTCGATGGTGCCATTCTGCGGTCATTGGTTGGATTGGAGATAGAAATATGCTCAACCGATTGGCCATCCGGGACAAGATTCTATCGTTGGTGATCTTACCTCTGCTTGCCGCAGCCGGCTTCGCAGGCGTGGCTCTTATGGAGCGCTGGCAAATCTGGGGCGACATGGGCGATCTTGGGCAGCTGGCCGATGGGGCGCCGGTGATCGGCAAGATGGTGCATGAGTTGCAGATCGAGCGCGGCCTGTCAGCAGGCTACATCGGCAGTGACGGAGCCGCGTCGTTCAAGAATAGGCTCTCGAAGCAGCATGGCGCCGTCAATCTCGCCGAGCCTGAGCTCCTGGCCACTCTCGATGAGCTTGAGCAGCCGCACTTTGACGGACGATTCGATGAATTCGCCACACGGGTGCGAACGCAGATCGACGATCTCGGCGACAGACGTCGGGCCGTCATCGGTCGCCAGATCAACGTGGGCGAAATGGCTCGCTACTATACCGGGACGATCGCAAACCTGCTGACGCTCATCGAGCTTGCCAACACGCTTGCCAAGGACGCCGAGAGCGATCGTCTGATGACGGCCTATGTGTCCCTCCTCCAGGCCAAGGAGCGTGCCGGGCTGGAACGCGCCATGGGCGCAAACGGTTTCGGCAAGGGCGCCTTTGCACCGGCAATCCATCGTCGCTTCATCGATCTCATCGGCCAGCAGCACGCCTTCCTGGATGTGTTTCACTCCCATGCGACCGCTGATCAGCAATCGTTCTTCGACCGCACCCTGTCGGGTCCGGTCTCCGATGAGGTCGACCGCCTGCGCGACATCGCCATTGCGAGTTTGACCAGCGGCGACCTCGGCGGGGTGACGGGACCGGTCTGGTTTGACGCAATCACCCGAAAGATCGACCTGTTGCACGAGGTCGAGGTGAAGCTCGCTGACGATCTGGTCGCATTCGCCGGTAACCTCCAGAGTGGTGCGGCCCAGACCGTCATCGCAAACGTCGTGCTCACGGTACTCACCTTTATCGTGACCATCGCTGTTGCCATTGGGATGTGCATTCGCCTCACCCGGCCCATTCAGGCCATCCGTGACTGTGTCGGCGAGCTTGCTGACGGCAAGGACGTGCCCGTACCCGGGACTGGTCGCGGCGATGAGATCGGCGAGCTCGCACGATCGCTTGAGCAGGTTTACCAGCGCGGTCTCGAAGCGGCACGGCTGCGCACCGCTTTGGACGCCAGCGAAACTCTGGTCATGGTCGCGAATCGACGCCTGGAAATCGTTTACGTAAATCCTGCGCTGCTCAACGCACTTCGATCCTATCAATCGGAGATCAAACAGGAATGCACCAACTTTGATATCGATAAGCTCGTCGGCGCCAACATCGACATCTTCCACCAGGATCCGTCACGCATACGACAAATGATCGAGCGACTGACGAGCGTACACAACGCACGAATTAACTTCGGTGACGTCAAATTTAATCTTTCCGTGAGCCCGATCAACACCGACGGCCGCTTCCTTGGAGCCATTGTCGAGTGGGCCGACAAGACATTCGAAGAGCGGGCGATGAGCCAGATCAACGAGGTGATCCAAGCCGCCGGACAGGGTGATTTTTCGAAACGGGTCGATATACAGGGCATCGATTCCGCGCTTGAGACGTTCGCTACGGGCATCAACGAGCTTGCGGCTCTGGTCGATGGTGCGATTGCCGAACTCGGTCAAATGCTGGGCGCCGTTGCCGAAGGCAATCTCACAAACCGCCTGAACTGGCAGTACGAAGGCGCTCTCGGTGACCTTCAGAACAGCGCCAATCAAACCGCGGAGAGGCTAGGTTCGATCGTCGCCGAAATTCAGGCAGTCGCCCATTCGGTCAATAACGCTGCGGGTGAGATCGACGCCGGCACAAAAGACCTCTCCATCCGAACCGAGCAGGCGGCCTCGAACCTGGAAGAGACGGCAGCCGCGACCGAGCAGATGACATCGACCGTGCATCGAAATGCCGAAAATGCAAGCACGGCCAATGAACTCGCCAGCACCACCAATCAAGCCGCAGCTCAAGGTGGAAACGTCGTCCAGCAGGTGGTCAAGGCGATGTCTGGAATCAAATCATCGACCCAGCAGATGACCGACATCATATCCGTCATCGATGAAATTGCCTTTCAGACCAACCTGTTGGCTCTGAATGCCAGCGTGGAGGCCGCCCGCGCCGGCGAGGCCGGCAAAGGATTTGCCGTCGTCGCCCAGGAGGTCCGCGCACTCGCTCAGCGATCGGCAACCGCGGCGGACGACATCAAAAAGCTCATCATGGACAGTGATCAGCAAGTGCAGTCCGGCGTCGAGCTGGCCAACCGGGCCGGCGTCGCGCTGACCGATATCGTAAGCTCGATAGGTGAGGTCACCGATATCGTCCGCGAGATCGCCAATGCATCCAAGGAGCAGGCTCTGGGCATTCAGGAGATCAGTTCGTCCGTCAATCAGATGGACGAGATGACCCAACAGAACTCAGCGCTCGTCGAACAAAGCGCTGCAGCCGCCGAAACACTCAACGACCAGGCCGTGCAGTTGGGTCAGCTCATGGACTTCTTCAAGATCGAGGCAGCCCAGCCTGCTGTTCCCGCTGCCCCCGACGCACAAAGACGCTTGATTTCTCGAACGGAGAACACGTCGACAGTCTCAGTACCCGACCGTGACAGCCTGTCAGCATTTCAATGAAGTCCGACGCAAACATAGGAGGCCATCGTGGCACGTGTTCTGATTGTTGAAGATATACCTGAATTGCGCGAACTCATCGTCAATGAGGTCAGTGATATGGGCCATGACGTGATGTCGGCATGCGACGGCGAGGAGGCCTTGGGCTTGGTGGCGACACAAACCCCGCAGATTATCCTCTCGGATATCAACATGCCGAAAATGAACGGTTACCAGTTTCGCAAGGCGTTGGAGGCCAAGCATGCCGTTCTCAGCGGACTGCCGTTCATCTTCGTATCCGCCTATTCGGATGAAACTGATATCGCCGATGGTTTGATCGCAGGCGCCGACCACTATGTCACGAAACCTATCGATTTTGACGCCCTGGGCGCACTGATCTCCGAATTGACATAAGGCGACTGCCCGCGACAAAGCTGCGCTTTTGTCGATGATGCCGTCGTCAGCCTCGACGCCGCTGGACGTGTTCGAAACCTTAGGGACCCCTCTGGTCGGGCGTTTGGTCCGAACACGCCGGCGGCTTCGACAGCGTCGTTGATGATCGCACTATCTGGTGTCGATAAAGTTACCAGGTCGTTCTGAACGGCCGGTCCGGCGTCAGCCGGAATGCCGGCCGGAGCAGTGCTTGTATTCGCGCCATCTCAGGAATCTGCCGCCGGGCCTTCCACGGATCGTCCCTCCGCAACTGCCTGATAAACCCGCTCCAGCTTCTCCCCGATGCTGGGCCAGTTGAACAGCGTCTTGACCGTCTCGATCCCGCGCTTGCCCTGCTTCTTCAACCCCTCTCCGTCGTCGAGCATGGCGAGCATGCGTCCGGCAAATCGAGCAGCATCGACCGGCTCGACATGACCTGCTCCGGCGGCGTCGATTTCCCGGTGGATGTTGACCTTGTCGGAGATCAGGACCGGAAGGCCGGACGCCATCGCCTCGATCACGGCGATACCGAAGTTTTCACTGAAGGAAGGCAGCACGAAGAGATCGGCGTCGGTCAGCGCTGCAAGCTTCGTCTCGCCTACCAGCATGCCGGTAAAGGTGGTTCTTTCACGCACGCCTTCGGCTTCGAGCCAGGCTTCAACCTTTGGCTTCAGCGCGTCATTGTCCGGCCCGGCGATCACCAGATGGACATCAGCGCGTTTTTTTGCGACCTCGCCGAAGGCTTTGGCCAGAACATCCAGCCCCTTCTTGAAGTTGATGCGCCCGAGAAACAGAAGAATGGCCTTGTCCCTGGTTTCGGGATAACGTGCACGAAAGGTGCCGCGCGGCGGCAGTGGACGGTAATCCTCGACAGTGAGTCCAAGAGGGGCGACGAAGCCCGGACGGCCGAAGGTATAGGGCGCGGCCAGTTCGCGCTCCTCCTCCGTGGTGTAGTGGATGGCAGCGGTACGCTTGAACATACGGTTCTGATAGAGCCATTCGACCACACGCTTCCGTCCGCGATGGCGCGGGTAGATGTAGGGATCGAGCGTGCCGTGGGGGCGGAGGATCAGCGGCACCTTGTGGCGGTTGGCAAAAAATCCCGATGCCAGCGTCGTGAACAGATAAAGTGAATGCACATGCAGCACGTCGAAGCTCGACAGCTTCTCGTTCAGCGCACAGGCAAGCGGTCGCGAGATGCGAAAATAGTCGGGTGGCACATCGACCGGGAACGTGTGGACGGTCATGTCGTCCCGGCGTTCGGATAGCGGACCAACCGCGGGTTCGACGTAACCGCCGAAGCCGTCATAGTTGGTGGTGAAAATCTCGACCTCGTGCCCGCGATCCGCAATCGCCATCGCCATCTCGCCGCACGCCTTCGCCGGTCCGCCATAGCGCGCGGACATGGTCGGAATGACGTGCAGGATGCGCATCAAATGTCTCTCGCCAGCCTCTGATGAAGGACGGAGCGGCATCGTCTTCAATGACACAAGAGAGACAACCTGCACGACGACGCGTAACGGGACGTCGTGCCCGACGATGTCGCCGTCAACCCAGACCGACAGCGATCCATCGGATCGTCCTCGGCAGCGCTCTCTTGGTGGAATGGGTTCGACTATTACGATTAGGCTGAACCCAACAACCAACGTCCTGATAAGGCAGGCATCGCTCGCATGCAAGGCAGTTGTGCTGCTTTTTCAAGAATTTCGATCGGTTGTCATGCATTCGAACGACACAACCTTAAGTTATTTCTGCATACATCGTTTTCAAACCGAGTCACTTTCCCGGCGACCGATAACGCCTCTGCCAAGTCAACGCCGGCGGTCGTGCCGCCTAGGCGAAGGGGCTGGTGCTTTGGAACTTCCAGCCGCCGCCGTCCTGCGTCAGAAGGTAGTAATTATCGGTGCCGTTGTCGGTGAGCGTACAGGCGGTATGCACCCTGCCGAAGAGGCCGATATTGTCGCCGTCGATGACGATCGCCGGCTGCGCCTGAGAAAAGCTGGAGATGAGGTCGAGCCCGGCGACGCGATAGCCACGCCCCCTGAAACGCACTGGCGGGTTGGTGATCTGGGCGCTTTCGCCGCGCACCTGCAAATAGCCGATGGCGCCGGAGACCGCATCGAGATGCACGATGTCCTCGCCCACTGGCATGGTCGTAGATTGCGGGCTTTCCGAATAGAAGGCGTCGACCACCGGGCCAATATGCTCCTTTCGGGTCAGGCTTTCGACTGCGTAGAGGTGAAGGGCGGCGATCGCACCGTAGCTGTCGACCCGACCGATATGCAGGTTTTCGGTATTGGTGATCGAGATCGGACAGCGGCCTGCATAATGGGTCAGGCGATCGATCGAGAT
>JBCCIN010000125.1:0-12378 GCA_039028235.1 Pseudomonadota bacterium | reverse complement strand
CCGATGATGGCGACGGTCTCGCCCGCAGCGAGGTTAAGATCGACACCGAAGAGCGCTTGAAAGTCGCCATAGAAGGCGGTCAGGCCGTTGGTCTCCAGGAGCGCCATCAGACCTCGATCCCGAGATAGATTTCCCGAACATCGTCACGCGCCATGATGTCCTCGGGCTCGCCGATGCCGATGACCTTGCCGAAATCCAGCACCAGGAGACGCTGAACGACTCTGGTGAGCGCATGCAGCACATGCTCGATCCAGATGATCGTCACCCCTTCGGCATGAACCGTGCGGATGGTGTCCACCAGGGCGACACATTCGCCCTCGGTGAGGCCGCCGGCGATCTCGTCCAGCAAGAGAAGCTTTGGGCCGGTCGCCATGGCGCGCGCCATTTCGAGGCGCTTTCGCTGCAGAAGCGTGAGGCCGCCTGCGGGACTGTTGGCGACCTTTAGAAGCTCCGTTCGCTGCAGGATGTCCGCGCAGGTTTGCTCGACCTCACGTTCGGTCTTGCGCTGACCATGGGTCGCGGCGACCAGGAGGTTCTCGAAGACGGTCATATGATCGAAGGGCTGCGGGATCTGAAAGGAGCGTCCGATCCCGGCAAAGCAGCGCTCCATGGCCGATGTCGTGGTCACATCTGCACCTTGAAAATGCACGCTGCCGGCATCCGGCCTGAGATTGCCGGTGATCAGGTTGAAGAGCGTCGACTTGCCGGCACCGTTCGGCCCGATGATGCCTAGGGCCTCACCCTCCGGCACGTCGAAGGAGACGTCGTCGGTCACCCTTAGCGAGCCGAAGTTTTTTGAGACGGTGTCGAGTGCGAGAATAGCCATGATGCTGTCCGCTTCGAGACAGTTGCTCCTTAGCCTCTCTTAGGAAATCGGCTCCATGGTTCCAGCCGTGGGGATATCCGGCGCGCTTGAATTGTCGACGATCACCAGATCGTAGCCGCCGCCATCCTTCAGCCTCCACTGACCGCCGACCAGCGGGGTCTTGGCGATATTGGCCTGGGCAAAGGGTGGGAGGCCGGCACCATCGAAGGCGATGCGCCCGACGATGCTGCTCAGCTCGGTCGCCGCGATCGCCTCGACCACAGCATCGGCGTCGCCTGCGTCTTCCGTGCGCGCCATGACATCGGCAGCCATCTCGAACAGCGCATGGACGAAGCCGATCGGCTGGGTCCATTGCCGCCCCGTCGCTTCGGTGAAGCCGGTGGCAAGATCGGCTGCGGATTGCCCGCTCAAAGAGGACTGGAAAGGGTGGGATGGCGACCACCAGACCTCGGAGGAGAGGTTGTGGCCGGTATCGCCAAGCGCTTCGACCGCTTGCGGGAACAGGATCGCCTTGCCGATGCTTGCGGCTTTCGGCGTATAGCCCTGCTGCTTTGCCTGGGTCCAGAAGGTGGTGAAGTCGGGTGGGATCGGCACGCCGGTGACGATCTCGACATTGCCCTGCTTGAATGCGTTGATCTGGGCGGAAAAATCGTCCGTCAGGTTCTGGTAGCGGCCGGGGTCGGTCAGGCCGTAGCCCTCCTTGTCGAGGACCGGCGGGAAGCCGACATTTGGATCGCCCCAGGCATTGCCGTCGCCATCATTTGGAAACAGTCCGCCGACTTGCTTGTTGGTCTCCAGTTGGTTCCACATGGCGGTGAAGACGGCGATCACGTCCTCGAGCCCCCAGAAGAAGTGATAGCTGTAGAGAAACGGCTCCCAGCTTCCTGGATCGCCGGGATTGCCCTGCTGGCCGATGAACCAGGGCTGCCAGGGCGCCACGGTCGAGATACAGGGAATTTCTTCCGCCTCGCAGGGGGTCGCGACCGGGTTGGTGGTCTCCGGCGTTGAGGCGACCAGCATGAGATCGATCTCATCGTCGACGATCAGCTCGCCGGCGACGTCGGCTGCGCGGTTCGGGTTGGACTGGCTGTCCTTGACGATGACCTCGAAATTGGTACCGGCTTCGGAGTTCAAAAAGCCGTCGATGATGAACTGATCGGCCTCCGAAAACGCGGCCAGCGGGCCTGATTGCGGGCTGACATAGCCGAGCTTGATTTTGGCGCCCTGCGCGATCGAAGGGGCTGACAGGCCGCCTGCCGCCATCGCGACACCGGTCGCAGCCGAAGACTTCAACAGGTCACGTCTTGTGATCATGGTCCTTCTCCCAAGACAATTTTTCGTTCAGGGCTTGGGAGCCTCCCCGCTCCAGGCCCGTTGCAGCAGCCCGCGGATGCCGTCAAAGGTCACGTCGCGCGGGTTTGAATAGGGGTTCTTGGTGGCGAGTTCCGCAGCGCGATCCAGATCGGCTTCTTTCAGGCCGAGATCCGCAAGCGCCAGCGGCGCACCGAGGGACTTTGCGAATTGCCAGAGCCCGAGACCTGGATCGCTCTCGCCGAACAGCTTGGCCGCCGGGGCCAGAAGGTCCGGCACGGCGGCAGCGTTGTAGGCGGCGGCGTGAGGCAGCACGATCGCGTGGGTCTCGGCGTGGGGCAGATCGAAACTGCCGCCGAGCGTATGGCAAAGCTTGTGATGCAGCGCCATGCCGACCCGCCCGAGCACCGTGCCGCAAGCCCAAGCACCGCGCTGCGTTTCCTCGCGCGCCTTCAGGTCACCGGGATTTTTTGTGACTGTCGGGAGTGCTGACTTGAAGGCCTCGATTCCCAAAAGCGCCAGCTCGTCGGAGGCCGGCGTGCGGTCCTGGGCATAGAGCGCCTCGATCGCATGGGCGATGGCGTTCAACGCACTAGTGACCGTCATCGCTGCCGGCAGGGTGGCCACAAGCTCGGGATCGTAGAGCACCACATCGGGACGCACCTTCGGGTCTTTCAGTGTCGTCTTTACGCCGTTCTCGGTCTGGCCGAGGATCGGCGTGCATTCACTGCCGGCATAGGTGGTCGGGAGCGCGATCTGGCTGATCTTTGTCCGCAGCGCCAGCGCCTTGCCGAGACCGATGGTCGAGCCGCCACCCGCCGCCAGCACGCAATCGGCATCGACGGACCTTGAATGCGCCAGCGCCTCCTCGGTGACCTCGACCGGCGTATGCATGGTCGCCTTGGAAAAGATCCCGGCGGCCAGGACACCAAGCTGTCCGCCTAGTTCCAGGCCGAGGTCCGACTGCTGTGGCGTCGTCAGCACCAAAACGCGCTCCGCTCCCAACGCGCGCACGTGGGGCAGAAGCTCCTTGCGCAGACCGGCGCCAAAAGCCACGGTTTGGTCGTCCGCAAATCGGGAAAGATCGAGCATCCAGACGCCTCCAGCGATTTCTAAAGAGTCTGCCAGAAGATGTCGGGCTGATTGATCGAATCTTGAGCAGGTTATATAACTCAATGTTATGAAATTGGACCCAAGACATCTAGAAATGCTGTTTGCCATCGTGGAACAGGGCGGCTTGACCGAAGGCGCCGAACTCCTCGGCAAGTCACAGCCCAGCCTTTCCAGGTCGCTCGCCATGCTGGAGCAGCGCGTCGGTACGCCGTTGTTCGAACCCGGCAAGCGTCCGCTGCAGGCGACCGAGCTCGGCCTAGCACTCGCCGCCGAAGGGAAGAAGGTCTACCAGGCCGGGCGTGAGACCAGTGAGATCCTGACCCGGTTTCGTCAGGGCAAGACGGGTGCCGTGCGCGTCGCCGGCACGCCCTTTTTTCTGGATGGCGTTATCTCAGGCATGATCGCGGCCTTTCAAGGCGAAAACCCGAATATTCGGATCGATCAGTCCTATGGCTATCCCATGGAGCTGATCGGAAAGTTGGAGGAAGGCGCACTCGATCTCGCGATCGTGCCCATGCGCAGCACTTCCGTCCCGGAGGGCTTCGACTTCGATCAGATCCTGCCCGGCCGGAATGTGATTGCGTGTCGCGTTGGGCATCCACTTTTGAAGCGCGGGTCGGTCAAGCTCTCCGACATCGCCCTTTATCCATGGATCGCGCCGCCTGCCGACAGCCCGCTCTATCATGATCTGCGCGCTGTGCTGCAGGGTATCGGCGTCAAGGACTTCAAGGTCAGCTTCACCGGCGGATCGCTCATCGCCGTAGTCAGCATTCTGACCGGCTCGGACGCGCTTACCGTCCTCCCCTTCTCTGTCGTCTTCATGATGCGCGGGCAAAAGTCGATCAGCGCTTTGTCCATCCGCATCGGCGATCCCGATCGACATCTCGGGATCCTGACGCATAGCGGTCACGCGGTACGCCCCGCCGTTAAACGCTTTACAGGATTTATCCGAAGAGAGTTCGAAACCCTCTCAAGCCGTGTCCAAAGAGCCGGCCAGGACGCCGTCTGGCGCCCCTAGCGATGCGTTCGAGCAGGAACAGCAGAAATTGCCAACCGCCATGGGCGATCGGCGCCGCTCTCAGTCATGGGTCACATGACGATTCGATGCGTCTTGCCACCATCAAGGAATCAGCACTGTGGCACCCAGTGTCTTCCCCGACTCGATCGCCGCGTGCGCCTTGACCGCATCCTTCAGCGCGTACTCGTAGTTGATGTTCGCATCCAGGATACCGTCGCCGATGGCCTTGAAGAGATCGCGTGCAGTCCATTCCAAATCCGAGCGCTTGGCAACGTAGTGCATGATGGCGGGCCGCGTGATCCAGAGGGAGCCGCGACGGCCGAGGTCCTGGACGACGTCGACCGGATCGGGCGGGCCGGAGACGTGGCCGTAGGCGGCGCAGACGCCCATCGGCCGTAGGCAGTCGAGGGAGTCCTGAAGCGTCTCCTTGCCGATCGCCTCGTAGACCACGGCGCAGCCCTCGCCATTGGTAACCTCGCGCACCACCTCGACGAAGTTTCGTTGAGAACGGACGACGGGATGATCACAGCCCGCAGCGCGGGCGGCTTCCGCTTTCGCCTCGGTGCTTACGGTGCCGACGATGACAGCGCCCAAAGCCTTCGCCCACTGACAGAGAATCAGCCCCATGCCGCCGGCCGCGGCGTGCACCAGGATGACGTCGCCCAGTTGCACCTTGTAGGTGCGATGCAGAAGGTAGTGGGCGGTCATGCCCTTCATCAGGAGGGCGGCGACCTGCCTGTCGTCAAGACCATCAGGTAGATGCAGGAGCTTGTCTGCGGGATAGTTCCGCGCTTCCGAATAGCTGCCGAGCGGCGGGATGCCGTAGGCGACGCGGTCGCCCGACTTGAAGCCAGCGACCCCCTCGCCCACACCTTCGACGACGCCCACACCTTCGAAGCCGATCACCACGGGACAGGGTGGCACCGGCCAGGGGTGCGAGACGCCGCCGCGGTGATAGGTGTCCGCGAAGTTCACACCGACGGCGGTATGGCGAAGTCGAACCTCACCGATGCCGGGGTCCGGCACGGGCCAGTCCTCCCAGCGCATGGCTCCGGGCGGGCCGAGTTCATGGATCACCTGGGCCTTGGACATGTCACTGCTCCTTGAAGCGCGCCGCGTTGGCAGCGGCCGCCGCCTCGATATCGCCCTTGCCGAAGGCGGAAGGCCGGGGTTCCGGGAGCTGCAGGGCGGCCTGCGTTTTCGGGCGGGCGTCGATGCGCTCGAACCAGGCGTTCAGGTGATCCAGGCCGTCGACGTCGACCGTCGCCCAGAAATAGCTGCGCGCCCATGGATAGGTTGCCATGTCGGCGATCGACAGCGCGCCCCCCACCAGCCACTCCCGGCCTTCGAGGCGCGTGTTCAAGACCTCCAAGAGACGTCGGCTTTCGTCGACATAGCGCTTGATCGCATAGGGCACCTCGTCGCCGTTCGGCTTGGCGATGCGCTGGAAGAACATGGCCTGGCCCATCATCGGCCCGATACCGCCCATCTGGAACATCAGCCATTGCAGTGTCTCCGAGCGTTCCTTCGGATCTTGGCTCAGGAACATGTCGTATTTCTCGGCGAGATACCAAAGGATCGCGCCCGATTCGAACACCGCGAAATCGCCATTGCCCCGATCGACGATGGTGGGGATGCGGCCGTTCGGGTTGAGCTTCAGGTAATCCGGCGCCTTTTGCTCCTTTTTCGAGAAGCTGATCGGCACCAGATCGTAGTCGATCTCGCCTTCATGCAGGAACATCAGCGGCTTCCAGCCGTTCATGGTGTTCGCGGTGTAGAGCTGGATATCGGGCTGCGGCATGGCTGGTCTCCGTTACGTTTCCTTGGCGATGCTTGACGTCGTCGCGCTTGTTGCCGAAGATGCTGACGTAAGAATAGAAAATCAACCAGTATACTTTTAGTAACCTACAGAGGACGATGCCATGCGGGCGCATGTCGTGGAGGACGGCAAGGGGCGGCGCGAGGCCCATGAGGCGTGCCTGGAGCCCTGTGCGATCGAGCGCGGCATGCGGATCATCGGCGGCAAATGGACGGGCTCAATCCTCTGGCATCTGAAGGACGAGCCGGTGCGCTTCAACGATCTGGCGAGGATGGTCGGCGGCGCCAGCAAGAAGATGATCACCGAGAGGCTTCGGCAGCTGGAGCAGCAGGGTCTGGTCAAACGCGAGGTCATGGACACGTCCCCTGTCTCGGTCCGGTACGCGATCACGCCCTTTGGTGAGACCGCGCTCGGCTTTCTCGATGAGCTCAGAAAGTGGAGCGAGGCGCTGCCACCGCTGGTGAACGATGGCCGTTGAGGGCTTCCCTCGCCTGAAGCCAACACCCATTCCAGCGATCGCACCGGCGCCTGAGCACATGGCGGAAGGCCGGCTGAAAGATGTCTACGAGTCGACCAGGCACGGCCTCGGTGTCGCCACCTTCATCGCCCTCTTCCTCGGCATCCCCTCCCACCAGCTGACGCTTCGCTATCCGACCGGATTGCTTCAAGAATTCATAACACTACCCTGGCCTCTGCATTGGGAGCTCGAGACATGACCGTCAAAACCATGAAAGAAGGCGTCACGTACGAGCTCGTGAACTTTGCCGTCGACACGCGCTATGCCGACCTGCCTGCGGAAGCCATCGCGATCGCGAAGCGCTGCATCGTCGACGGCACGGCCTGCATGATAGCGGGCTCGACGGAGCCGGCGCCGACCATCCTTAGAAAGCTCGCTGCGGAAATCGGGGGTGCTGCGGACGCGCGGACCCTCGGCAAGGGCTCGATGAGGGTGCCCGTTCATCTGGCGGCGCAGATCAACGGCATGTCCGGCCATGCGCTCGATTGGGATGACACGGCCCTCTCGGAGGAAAAGGATCGCTCGGTCCTGATCCATCCGACGATCCAGCCGCTCTCCGCCTGCTACGCGCTTGGCGAACAGCTGAACGCTTCGGCAGAGGATTTTCTGACGGCCTTCATTCTCGGTTTCGAAGTCCAGGTCAAAATCGCCGAAGCGATCAATGCCGAACATTTCACCGGCGGCAGAGGATTTCATACCAGTGGGACCATCGGCATTTTTGGCGCCACGATTGCGTCGTGTAAGTTACTCGGCTTGGACTACAAGCAGACGGCGAATGCGATGGCGATGGCCTCCACCATGTCGGCCGGGGTCGGCGCCAACCACGGCACCATGTCCAAACCGCTGAACATGTCCCGAGCGTCCGAAAATGGGGTCACTGCCGCTAGGTTCGCGTCCTTGGGCATGGATGGCCCGGCCAATGCGCTGGAGGCTGGGCGCGGGTTTTTCGAGGCGTTTGGTGGGGGCTATGATCCGGAAAAGATCATTGGCCGCATGGGCAACCCGTTTGCCATCATCTATCCGGGCACCTCGATCAAGCCTTATCCCAGCGGTGTCGTCGGACACCCCGGCATGGACACGATGAAGAAGCTGGTGGAGAAGCACGACATCAAGCCGGAGACAGTCGAGCACATCAAGGTTCTGACCGGCTCGAACGTGATCAAGCCAGGGCCGCTTCGCATTCTGCACGCCCATAACGAGCTGGAAGCCAAATTCTGCGTGGCGTTCCAAATGGCGAGCATCGTGCTCCGGCGGAAGGCGGGATTGTCCGAGTTTGCCGATGCCTTCGTGCAGTCGCCCGAATGTCAGGCGATGCAGAAGAAGGTGGAGGCCGCGATCGACCCCGAGATCGATGCGCTTGGGAAGGGTCGGATCGTCTCGAAGATCACCGTCACCACCAAGGACGGCGAGAGCTATTTTGACGAGTCCGATCCCTTCTACCGAGGCGGCCCGAAGAACCCCCTGACCTGGGAAGAGGTGTCCGATAAATTCAGGGATGCGTCCCAGCATGTCCTAAGCGCTGACAAAGTGGAGGCCTTTTTGACCCTGGCGAAAGACTTCGAGAAACTCCCGAACCTGAAGGACATCATCGATACGGTGACGGCTTAGTGCCCGTCAACAATCCGGAGATCAGAGCGCCTGCCGGGACGACGGAGACGATTGCCCGCTACATCACCTCCGTGGCGGCGCAGACCTTGCCTGATGACGTCGCGGACAAGACGAAACTGCATCTCCTCGACACGCTGGCAGCGATGATCTCGGGTTCCCGGCTGAAAGCCGGCAGGCTGGCGACTGGGTTTATCGCCAAGGAAGGCGGCACGCCTGAAGCCACGGTCTGGGGGACCGACATCAGGACGACGGCGATCAATGCGGCGCTGGTCAACGGCATCGCAGCCCATGCCGACGAAACCGATGATTCGCACCTCGAGGGGCGGTTCCATCCGGGATGCGCCGTCGTGCCCGCAGCCCTGGCGATGGGCGAGCGTCGGTCGCGATCCGGAGCTGCCGTCCTTAATGCGATTGCGGCCGGCTATGACATCGGCGCGCGTTTCTCGATCGCACTCGGCGTCTCCGGTCCACGAACCGCGACCCACAGCACCCACAGCCTCGGCGCCTTATTCGGGGCCACCGGTGCGGCGGCGGCGCTGATGGATTTCGACACGGAAGAAGCATCCTCGACGCTCTCTTACGCGATACAGCAGGCGAGCGGCATCCCCTATTGGGAGCGGGACTCCGAGCATGTGGAGAAGGCCTTCGACTTCGGCGGCATGGGCGCTCGAAACGGCGTGGCCGCGGCTGTCATGGTCGGCGCCGGGATGACCGGCGTCCAGGATCCGCTCGAAGGCAAGCTCAATTACCTCTCGGCCTTTGCCGAAAACGCCGATGCGGACGCGTTGACATCAGAGCTCGGCACGCGCTTCGAAATCATGGAAGCGTCCATCAAGAAGTGGTGTGTGGGCTCGCCCATTCAGGCCGCGCTCGATGCAGCCATGGCCCTGCTCGAACAGGGACTGGAGGTCGGCGACATCGAAAAAATCGATCTGGTCATGCCCGATGACCGTCTGGTGATCGTCGACAATCGCGACATGCCCGACATCTGCCTGCAGCATCTCGTCGCGGTTTGTCTGCTTGACGGCGGCTTGAGTTTTGAAACCTCCCACGACAGGGCGCGCATGTCCGACCCGGCGGTCCTGGCCCTTCGGCAAAAGATGACCGCCATTCCATCGCCGGAACTGACGATCGCCAGACCGGCAAGGCAGGCCATTTTGGAGATCCGCACAAAGGACGGCAGAGAACATCGCCATCACACCAAAGCCGTCCGCGGCACACCGACCAACCCGATGCCGGCGGAGGAAGTTAAGGCGAAAACTCTGGACTTGCTCGCTCCGGTTATCGGCGACACGGCTGCCGTTTCGCTCATCGACGCCGTCTGGAATCTCGAAAGCTTAAAAGACATCAATGCGCTCTCAGACATCGCAAGATGGGCGTGAGTGTTCTGATGTGGCAATACCGCTAAACGCCAATTCGTCCTCAAACGGGCAGTCCCTTGCTTTTTGACTACGCAATAATTGCCCTGGCCGCCTTTGCCGGGTCCCTGGTCAGCGGGCTGGGCGGCTTTGGCGGCGGCCTCATCATCGTCATCGTGCTGACCCCGATCGTCGGGGCGAAAGCGGTCGTCCCCTTGATCGGTGTCTATGCCATCTGCGGGAACATCTCGCGGGTGCTCATTTACCGAAAGACCGTCGCCTGGATGCCCGCGATCCATTTCACCTTGGCGTCCTTGCCCGGCATTTACCTGGGTGCGCGGTTTTTGAAGGAGATTCCCGAAGCCGTTTTCCTTGGCTTCATGGGAGCCATCCTCATCCTGATCCTCCCTGCCAGACATCTGATTAAGAGGACATCATTCAAGCCGGGCCTTAAAGCCATGATGGGCCTTGGACTTCTCTTCGGCTTCATGAGCGGGGCTGCGGCAGGCTCCGGCATGCTTGCCATTGCCTTTCTCAACAGCGTCGGTTTGAGCGGTCCTTTGCTGCTGGGCACCGATGCTGTCATCGGCCTGGTCAACGCGCTTACCCGATCCACCGCCTTCTACAGCATGGGTTTGCTGGACCAGCATCTGATATGGCTCGGTCTCTTCATGGGATTGATAACACTTCCCGGAACCTGGCTTGCCAGCCGACTGGTGCACCGCATGGGCACGCGAATCCATGACAGATTGATCGAGACCCTGATCGCTGTCTCAGGACTGATCTTCATCGCAAAAGCCGTCACACATTCGGGCTGACAGCCCTGCTAACATTGACGAATGAAACGCTGATCACCAATGACTGTTTGCAGCACGAATTGAGGAGCGCCTCATGGGAAGAATCGCCGTTGTGACCGGGGCTAATCAAGGTCTTGGTCTGGCCCTTGTTCGCGGCCTTGCGGCTGAGCTTGGTCCCGACGATGTCGTCTATCTCACGGCGCGCGATCCCGCGAGAGGAAAGGCCGCATTGGAGAGCCTTGGGTCGACGCGGGCTCAGCTCGCGTTCCAGCGTCTCGATGTCACCGACGAACCAAGCATCGCCGATCTCGCTGACACGCTCCGTGATCGTCATGGCGGCCTCGATATCGTCGCTTCGAACGCGGCTGCGCGCATCACCAAGGAACGCTCGCAGAGCGAGCAGGTTCGTGCGTTCGTCGAGACCAACAACCACGGTTCCTGCCGTCTTCTGAAACGCTTGATGCCATTTCTGCGGCCAGGTGCCCGCTACGCTATCATCGCGAGTTCGTTCGGACGCCTCTCAAACCTGCCACCTCATCTCCACCCAATGTTCGACACGGAGCGTCTTTCGCTCGACGATATCGAGGTCTCGATGGACACCTATGTCGAGGCCATGGAGAACGGCAGCGCCACGACGGACGGCTGGCCGGACTGGATCAACATTCCCTCCAAGATCGGGCAGGTCGCGACGGCGCGCGTCGCGGCAAGACTGATCCGAGAGACGAGGCCCGACGACGACATTCTGATCAACGCGGCTTGTCCTGGCCTCATCGACACTGAGGCGTCCAGGCCCTGGTTCGACGACATGTCGAAGGCTCAGTCTCCCGACGAGGCGGCGCGTGCCGTCGTTGATTTCTTGTTGAGTCTGAAAAAATCAGACGCGCCAAGCGGCGAGCTGATCCGCTTCGGTAATGTCCTGCCATGGAATGACTGATCGGCCCTGGCTGGCCGTGGTGACGCGCTCACCAGGCAATTGGTTTTCGGTCGCGAAAGAAGCCGCCAGAGGGTCCGCTTTCGAGCAACGTCGCCAGCCAAATGGCGGTATCCGCCCCTTCGTCCGGAGAACGTGTCGCGCCGGGACCGCCCATGCGGGTTCGTACCCAGCCCGGACACATCGTGTTGATCTTCACTGTGTTTGGCAGTTCCCTTGAGAGCTTAAACGTCAACGCGTTGAGCGCTGCCTTGGCCATCCCATAGGCACCCGGTCCACCGAGGCCTTCCGAAAACGCCCCCCAACCAGACGAGACATTGACGATGCGCCCATAGCCCCGCTCGATCATGCCAGGCGCTACGTTGTTGATGAGTTCATAAGGTGCGGTCACCATGACGCGCATGGACTCCTCGAACGCGGTGGGCTCACCGAGAAGTCGATCCTCGAACAGAACGCCGGCATTGTTGACCAGCACATCCAGCTCGCCGATCTGGTCAAGAGCCTCTTGGATGGAGCGCCTATCCTTCAGGTCCAGCTGGACGGCATGGACGCCGATCGGACCGGCGGCCTTCTGCCCATCTTTCAGATCCCGGCTGCCGATCCACACATCGAGTCCCTGGTCGGAGAGTCCTCGGGCGATGGCAAATCCGATACCGCGATTGCCGCCAGTAACGAGCGCCCTTCGCTTCATGCTGGAAACACTCCGCTTGCTTCAGCCCTCCGGCATCAATCGGCCCGAGCCTTGGCCGCCTCGGTTGCAAGGGCTGGCAGGTTCGGATTGCCGAGTTGAGCCCGGAGATTAGCGCGCATCAGGGTGATCTTCCAGCCATCTTCCGTCTTGGCGAGTTCATGCTCGTAGTCGCCGATGAACACCCAGAAATTCTCACCCCGATCGTTCTCCAGGATGTGGGTTGCGTAGATATTGGAGAGCGTCGTTGCCGTCTCGCCGTCGACCTTCACGATCTCCGTGCCCATGACATGCTGGGTTCGTTCATAGCCCGGCAGCACCGTCTGCCAGGCATCGACGATCTGCTGCGGCAGAAGCGTCGGCAATGCGTCCGACGTGCCCGCGGACGCATT
>JBCCIN010000124.1:0-12437 GCA_039028235.1 Pseudomonadota bacterium | reverse complement strand
GCCCACCGGAGTCGTCGCCTCGATGGGGGCTGTTCTACTAACCGCACAAAGTTTTGAGCTATTCGTTTGGGAGACCGATCGCGTTCATCCTTCCTTAACCCGCCATGGCTAGGCTCAGTCACGTCTTGCTGGTCCATGCGACCCTGGGATTCCGAGCCTCGCCCAACCTTTTCTGCGGACGGACGGATTCCCAGGATCGCATGGACCAGGCAAAAGTCTGACATCATGAGGTGAACATCGGGTTAACCATTCCTGATCGAATGAATCTCTCGATCGGGCACTTGTGCAGCGGCGTATTCGGATGATTCGCGTGCCGTCGCACTAGAACGGATTCCGATCGGGTGTGATTGGGATGTACGTTCTATCCTTTTGCTCCGCTGCAATTTCTTCCCGATTAGGCGTTTTCGCCTGATCGGGAATAGCTTTAGCTTTGGTTTTGCATCAACTCTTCCAAGCAAAGCTGATCGCTTTGTTGGGATCGATGCACACGGCCATGACCGCCTCAGCCGAACAGGCCATGAATGAACCAGCCGATGCGGCTGGTGGCGTCGACGATGTCGGCATCGTCGTCGGGATATCCGTACCTATCGTAGAGGCCCTGGCGGAACAGCCAGTAGCGCTGGCCCTGGTCATCCTCTACCCGGTAGTAATCCCGCGTCGCCGCTGCCAGGTCGACGCTGTCGGCCGCGCCGACCCATTCGGGAGCGATGCGTTCGGGGCCTTCGGATCGGACGATGCGGCGGGTGACGCGGCGCCAGGTGAAGCGAAGGGGCGGGCCGTCGGGAACTTCGGCGAGCGCCTTGATCGGCTCTGGGCGCAGCAAAAGACAGGACGGGCGAGGGCAGGAGGGGCAGGAAGGTCCTGCAGCCTCTTTTTGGGCATCGACCCGGACTGCTGAGTTCTTCAAGGTCAGGGCCGGGACGGTTCCTGCCGCTCGTTCAGGAACATGGCTTTCGAAGGGGATGACCACTTGGACCGCGTCCGGGCCGAGGCGATTGGCGAGACGGTCGATCAGCTGGTTGAAGCGTTCGTCCAGATCGGTGACGTCGGCGGCACCGCCTTGAAGTGTCTTTTGCCTTTTCTCGATGGGGGCGGTGCGTTCGGCGTGCAGCGCCAGCTTTTCGATGCCGAAGCCGGGGTCGATGTTTTCGAGCTTTTCGGTGAACAGGCGAATGATGTGGCCGGAGTCATGGGTCGCGAGGCTGGTGCCGACTTTGAGCGTCTTGACGTCGCCATCGACCCTAAAGGCGAGAAAGGCGAGGCGTTCCACCCCCTCGTTCGCCTTGGCCAGCTCTCGGCAGAGAGCCGTGGCGAGATGCTCCAGACCGTGAGCAAGGGCTTCGGGTTCGATCAACGGATCGAGAAAAGCCTGCTCGACCCGATAGACCGGCTTGGGGCGGCGTGGGGTGAGCAGCTCTTCATGGCGGCCGAACAGCTGGTCGAGGCGAAGCAGAACCGACTCGTAAGTTTCCTTCGAGGAAAAGCGTTTGGCGAGGGCGACCCGCGGGATGGCGTCGAGCTGGCCGATGGTCTTGAGACCGAGCCGGCGAAGCAGCGTTCCTGTTTCCGGTGAAAGGCGCAAACCCGCGACGGGAAGCTCGAAAAGTGCGTCTTTCGACTCGTGACCGCCGACGATCGGTGTCGTGGGATGATAACGGGCGAGCGCCCAGGCAGCACCCGGCGTGTCGGCGAGACCCAGGCGATGGCGAAGACAGAAACCGTCCAGCCGGCGCCCGAGATCGGCGAGCATCGCTTCCTCCCCGCCGAAGAGATGAGCGCAGCCGGTGGCGTCGACCCAAAGGCCGTGGTCATCCGGGCCGCAATCGGCAGCGCTGTCGTCGACCCCGAAGGAGGGGCTGTAACGCCCGCACCAGTCCGCGAGTTTTTCCAGGGCGAAGCGATCGCCTTCGGGGTCCGCAGGGGCGGTCTGCACATCCGGGACGAGGGCGCGTGCGTGGCTGAGCGTCATGCCCGGCGTAAGACCGGCTGAGGCCGCAGCGTCGTCGACCGCCGTCAACTGCTGGGCGTTCTTGATCATCGCGGTGAGAACGAAGGGCCGGGTCTCATCCTGCACGATCGAGGGCGACGACATCCGAGGCTTGCTTGTTATCGCTGTTGCGCGCTGCAACCGGCTGGTTGGGAGATTGGGGAACCAGATGGAAATGATGCGCGGCATGATCCCACTCCACGGTCCAATGGCCGGTACGGCCGTTCGGCGAGCGTTCCAGGTTGAGATACCAGGCGGGCGGGCCGAGACCTTTCGGGTCGAGGTGATCGGGGCGGCTCGCGGCCGCTTTGATCCGCCATCGGATGCGCGCCGCACTCGGTTCGCGGCCATGGTCGAGGGGGAGAAGAAAACAGGAGGTGCGATGCGCCAAGGCGGCGAGCGAGAGGCGCCGGGTGGCGATCAGGTTGGCGCTCTCCACCATGCCGATGACCGCGAGCAGGCTCCGGGACGCGAGCCCCTGTTCCATCGCCCAGAGGCAGTCGGCATCGCGCCGGCCGGTGACCATCAGGAGGCGATCGGGGGGGAGGCCGATGTCGCGAAGGCCCGGTGCGTAAGGGCTGCCGAACTCGTGCAGGTCATGCTGGCGCTGGCACCAGAGCACCATCTTCTCGCTCGTCTTCTCACGGTGCAGCAGCGAGGCGGCCAGGGTCAGGGCGATATCCCGAACCGCAGGCTGGTTGCCATAGCTATCAGCGACCAGCTCGTGCAAAGCGGGTTCTGCGTCGCCACCGCTTGCCAGCAACGGATCGATCCGTCCCTGACCGACAGCGATCGTCTGCGATCTGCCGAGCACCTCGGCAGTGGGAAGGCTGCGCTCGAGCCTGCCGATCTGCCGCCTGAGCTCGGCGAGACGGGCCGATCGATCCGAAAGGGCGGGGATGGCGCTCATGGCGTGCCGGTCATCTCCTCGCTGTCGAGAGTCCGCTGAATTCTTCGGTATTCTCCATAATGTTCCTATTTTGTTCTCTTTGTCAAAGCCAATTCTCGATCGCCTCTCCGCCTTTGCCATGGCAGGAATCGGACGCATCACCTATCGTCTAGCCAGACATGATCCCTGAACGGCCACCGGTCGAAACACCGAAAGGCAGCTGCCCTTCATGCACGCTCCCACCGCCGAACCAACGCGCTTGGATGCCGAGCCCGCGCTGATCGGCGTCGATTGGGGGACCAGTTCCTGCCGCGCCTATCTGATGAATGCAGAAGGCCGTGTGCTCGACGCAGTCGCGAGCAACAAGGGTATTCTGCAGATCGAAGGCGGCGCTTTCGCACAGACGCTGAACGAACTGATCGGTGCCTGGCGTCACCCCGGACTACCGGTGATCCTGTCCGGCATGATCGGCTCACGCCAGGGCTGGATGGAGGTGCCTTACGTCCCCACACCGGCGCCTTTCGAGACGATTGCCGACGCTTTGATCCGCCATCCTGACGACGCCGACATCTTCGTGGTTCCCGGTCTTGCCCAGGATCTGCCGGGACAGGTGCCTGATGTGATGCGCGGCGAAGAAACCCAGATCATCGGGGCCGTCGGCAAGGCTTCGGACCGCCAGCTCCTGGTCATGCCGGGAACACATTCCAAATGGGTGCTGGTCGAGAACCAAGAGGTCGTCTGGTTCGCGACCTTTATGACCGGCGAACTCTTTGCCGTGCTGAAGGACCATTCGATCCTTGGCCGTCTCATGAGCGAGGGAGAGGATCGGCATGGCCGACGCGCCTTCGCGCAGGGTCTGGACGCCGCGCGCGCACTGCCAGGCGGACTCCTGCAGCATCTCTTCAGTGTGCGCACCCTTGGCCTTTTCGATCGCCTGGCGGGCGACGATGTCGCGGCCTATCTCTCCGGCCTTCTGATCGGCCACGAACTCGCCGATGCGCTCGGCCATGTGGAAACGGCATCCGACAGGCCGCCGATCACCGTCATCGGCGCGTCGGCGCTCGCCGAGCGCTATCGGACAGCCTTGGCCCATCGCGGCATCGATGCCGGGGAGGCCGGCGAAGATGTGGCAGCTTACGGGCAGTATCGGATCGCCAGGGCGGCGAGGCTGGTGCAGCCCTCTGATGGATGTGCGGCATGACCGGTCTCGACAAAGCGCTGGATCAACTTCCTCTGGTGGCCATCCTGCGCGGCTTGCAGCCGGCGCGCGCGATCGAGGTCGGCGAGATGCTAGTGGAGACGGGATTTCGCGTGATCGAGGTGCCGCTCAATTCACCGCAGCCGCTCTCCAGCATCGAGCGCTTGGCGGCGGCGTTTGGCGACCGGGCCATCATCGGGGCTGGCACGGTGCTTAAGTCGGCCGATATCGGCGATGTCGCCAGCGCCGGCGGACGTCTGATCGTCATGCCCCATGCCGATGTCAGCCTGATCAGGCAGGCGGATCATCTGGGCCTGTTCTGCATCCCGGGCGTCGCGACGCCGACCGAAGCCTTCGCTGCGCTTGGCGCCGGCGCTGACGCGCTCAAGATGTTCCCCGCCGAGGCCCTGCCGCCGGCGGTGGTCAAAGCGTGGCGCGCGGTCATCCGTCCTCCCGTCAGGCTGCTGCCAGTCGGCGGCATCACACCGGACAATATGGTCGATTTTCTAAAGGCGGGCGCATCCGGCTTCGGCCTCGGCTCAGCCTTGTTCAAGCCGGACCTGTCCCTGCCGACGCTTCAGGAAAACGCCAGAGCCTTTGTCGACGCGATCGCAGGGTACACATAAAAAACCGCCGCTCCGAAGAGCGGCGGCATTAAGGCGAATGCGAGAACGCTAACCTGCCGAAAGCATCAGCTTTCGGACTTTTCAGCCTTTTCAGGAATTACGATTGGCGTGCTCGGCGCCTTGGTGGCCTTGTCGGTGGCAACGATCTGCTGCTCTTTGCTCTTCGCCGTTTTCATGTACTCGCAAGCCTGCGCGACGGAAACGGCACCGACCGAGAACGCTAAAGCGGTGGCAAAAGCCAGAAAACGCATCATCGATCCTCCTTCGATGGAGAAGCCAGTAGATTGGCGGCTTTCAGCGCATTTGGCAACTGGCCGCATACCTTGGGATGTCGATATTTTTTCGGGATTTTCCACCTTCGGCGCGCCAAATACCGATCTGGCGAATCGGAGGCTCAGGCCTTGGACGGCGCGGTCGGTGTTTCCGAACCGGCGAGCGTGCCGAGATCCGGATCGCCATAGAGATCACGCGCGCGCTCCTCGAAGGCGCCAACCATGCGCGAGACTGCTTCGTTGAACAGAAGGCCGATCAAGGTCTGCAGCATGCGCGAGCGGAATTCGAAATCGACGAAGAAATCGATTACGCAGCTGCCATCCTCCTGCGGGATGAAGCGCCAGTGATTGTTCAGATAACGAAAAGGACCATCGATATATTCGACGTCGATCTGGTGATGCTCGTGCAGGGTGACCTTGGACTGAAAGCGTTCGCGGAACACCTTGAAGCGCACCACCAGGTCGGCGAAGAAGCTATCGCCTTCATGCCTGGTAATCCGGCAGGCCGTGCACCAGGGCAGGAATTCAGGATATTGCTCGACGCCTGCGACCAGATCGAACAACTGCTTTTGGCTGTAGGGCAGGTGGCGCTTTTCCGCGTGGGTCGGCATTTTTTCGTACTTGAAGTCCGTGCTCTGGACGAGATTCAGGTTAAGCCCGCAGGCGCTTCTCGTTGGCGAGATTGGCGTGGCGCGCGGCTTGCAGCTTGGCGAAGTCGTCGCCTGCCAGATAGGAACTCCGGGTCAGAGGCGAGGCTGAGACCATCAGAAAGCCTTTGGCGCGCGCCATGCGGGCGTAGTCCTCGAACTCCTCCGGTCTGACATAGCGCTCGACCGCATGATGGCGTGGCGTTGGCTGCAGATATTGACCGATAGTCAGAAAGTCGACACCGGCGGAGCGCATGTCGTCCATGACCTGATGAACCTCCCGCTTCTCCTCACCAAGCCCGACCATGATACCTGACTTGGTGAACAGGCGGGGATCACGTTCCTTCACACGATCGAGCAGGCGAAGGGAATGAAAGTAGCGGGCCCCAGGGCGCACGCTCCGATAGAGCCTCGGCACGGTTTCGAGATTGTGATTGTAGACATCCGGTCCTGCATCGACGATCGAGGCGACGGCATCGAACGGTTTTCTCAGGAAATCCGGCGTCAGGATTTCGATGGTCGTTCCTGGTGAGGTCCTTCTGATGTTCTCGATGCAGCGGACGAACTGTGACGCACCGCCGTCCGCAAGATCATCCCGATCGACCGAGGTGATGACGATATGCTTCAGGCCGAGTTCGGACAGGGCTTCGGCGAGGTGAACGGGCTCGTCGGGATCGACCGCGCGCGGCAGGCCGGTTTTGACATTGCAGAAGGTGCAGGCGCGCGTGCAGGTGTCGCCGAGAATCATGACGGTCGCATGACCCTGGGTCCAGCACTCTCCGATATTCGGGCAGGCTGCTTCTTCGCAGACCGTGTGCAACTGCTTGGCGCGCATCAGTTTCTGCGTCGCGTGATAGCCGTCCGATACCGGCGCCCGCACCCTGATCCAGGGTGGTTTGCGCTTGATCTCGTTCGGAGCGGTGGCGATGCGGTTCAGGATTTCGACCATGGGACCTGCATGAAAAAAACATTCGCCTGCCAGATTTGGTCAGTTTGGCCAGGAAATCAACGGTAGATATGCTGATGTCAGTCGCCAGGTTGTGCGTGCATCTCGATGCTTCGGATCGGGCCTGCCGCCTGGCAGATGGCACTTGTCAAGAGCGATGGCGCTGCGCTGTTTCTTGAAATTTACAGCGACCTGCCGCCTTAGAATTCAATGATTTCAGAGAGATAGCCGTTTATGCCACGAAATTCCGGCGAGAACTGTCGGATTTTTTGACATTGTGGCTCGGCAGGTTTGCTGCAGGCTTCCGTCTAACTTATTGATTTTACGACGAAAAAAATGGTTGGCACGCTGATTGCTGTCAAATCAATCATCGGTAGTAAATCGGTCTGGAATTTTCTTTTTAGGAGAGTTTGATGCCCCACCCCTTGATCAAATCGGCGTTCGGTTTGGCGCTTGGTTTCCTGATGATCAGCCCGGCAATGGCCGTGCCCTTCACGCTGCCAGAGACGTCCCTCGGCAATTTTCAGTTCGACAATGACGTCGAGCAGTTTGATTTCAGCATTGGGATCGGCGCGGTCGTCACGATCGAAACCGTTTCCTTCCTCGGTGGCGACAGCGTCTCCGATCCGGTCGTTCCGTTGCCGGGCGGCGGGTTCGATCCGATCCTGACCCTGTATGACAGCACCGGCACGGTCCTCGCCTTCAACGATGATATCGATACGCCGGGCGGCGATTGGGATGCGCTGATCGAGCTCACCCTGGATCCCGGCATCTACACGGTCGCGCTCACGCAGTATATCAACTTCTTCGACGGCGACGTCGGCGACAACATCAGCAATGGCTTCCTCTTCGACGGGCCGTCGGACAACTTCACCGGCCCCCTATTCGGCTGCAGCAATGGTAGCTTCTGCGCAGACGGAGGTGAGAACCGCAGCAGTTTCTACGCGGTCAATTTCAGCGCGCAGGCCGTGCCTGAGCCGGGCACGCTGGCGCTTCTCGGCTTCGGTCTGGTCGGTGCGGGCGTCTTCTATCGCCGTCGCAGGCAGGACTGACACCGACAGTCAGGGCCGATCCTGACGGCCAGAGGCCCCGGTACGCGGTTCGTCGCTCCGGGGCCTTTCGTTTTTTAACAATCGTGACGATCGGCCGTCATGGCTGATGGATGCCAGCCCCTCCCTGCTAGAGGCCGACCGGGGGAGTCGCCGCTTGACGCCAAGCCACACCCTGGCAAAGTGAAACAAGGGAGGTCGCGATGCGAGACGACGGTTTGGGCAGGCGTTGTTGAAAGCGCTGAGAGCGATCCTCGAGCGTTGTCTCGAGATCATGTGCGTCATTCTAATGATCGGCCTTGCAGTGATCGTGGTCCTGGCCGTGATCTATCGAACCGCCGGTGCCTCGCTCACCTGGTATGACGAAGTCGCCGCCATCATGCTCGCCTGGCTGACCTACTATGGCGGTGCGCTCGCCGCCCTTCGCCGTGCTCATCTCGGTTTTCCCGGTCTCTATGCCGCAAGCCCACCGGCATGGCGTGTGCCGATGCTGGTCGTCGGCGACCTGCTGTTCATCGGATTTTTCGTCATCCTCGCCTGGTACGGCTGGCAGGTGATCGTTCTTCTCTACGGCGACACGCTGGTGAGCATTCCCTGGGTTCTCGTCTCCTTCACTCAATCAGTCATCCCGATCGGCTGCGCCTTGATCGTGCTCTGCCAGCTCGTAACCCTGCCGGAGCGCTTTCGCGAAGCCCGTCTCGGCCTCGCCATTCATGACGAGGAACACGAAGCGATCGAAGCGGCCGTTCGTGACACGGATCAGAACCGATGATCGTCCTCGGCATGCTCATCGCATTGTTCGTGCTGGTCCTGATCAACGTACCGATCGCGGTCGCCATCGGTGTCATTGCCACCGTGGCCATGGTCGCCAAAGGCGGGATGGACAACCTGCTCTCCGCCGCGACCACCATGTTCGACGGCACCACGAAATTCTCGCTGATCGCAATCCCGCTCTTCGTGCTCGCCGGCGCGATCATGAACACATCGGGCATCTCCAGGCGTCTGATCGCCTTTGCCTCGGCCCTTCTTGGGTTCATCCGGGGTGGCCTCTCCATGGTGAACATCGGCACCTCGATGTTCTTCGCCGAGATCTCGGGCTCCGCGGTCGCCGATGTCGCCGCGATCGGCTCGATCCTGATGCCGGCGATGAAGAAAAAGGGCTATCCCAAGGAGTTCGCTGCCGCGATCACCTCGTCTTCGGCCTCGCTCGCGATCATCATCCCGCCCTCGATCCCGATGATCCTCTATGCGGTGATGTCCGGAAGCTCGGTGGTCCAGCTGTTCGTCGCTGGCATCGTGCCCGGCATCATCGGGGCGATCGGCCTGATGGCGGTCTCCTACTGGTTCGCCGTCCGCTACAACTTCCCGGTCGAGGAGGTCTTTCAGCTCAAGCGCGTCTGGGAAACTTTCAAGGACGCCGCTTGGGCGTTTCTCCTGCCGATCATCATCCTCGGTGGCATTTTCGGCGGCTTTGTCACGGCGACCGAAGGCGCTGGCCTCGCCGTGGTCGCAGCCCTCTTCATCGGCACCGTCATCTATCGAGAGTTGGACCTTCGCCACTTGCATACCGCGTTGATCGACGGCGCCGTACAGACCGCCGTGGTCATGCTGCTGGTCGCGACCTCGGCGCTGCTCGGTCGCTATCTCACCGAGTCGCGCCTCCCCCAAGAGCTGGCGCTTAGCATCATCGAGTTCACGGACAATCGCTATCTCATCCTCGCGATGTTGAACGTGCTCTTCCTTATCCTCGGCTGCTTCCTGCACGGCGCCGCCGCGATCATTCTCGTGGTGCCCATCGTGCTGCCGATCGTGAACGCCGTCGGCCTGGATCTCGTGCATTTCGGTTTGATCGTCACCCTCAACCTCGCCATCGGCCAGCAGACCCCGCCGGTCGCCAGTGTGCTGATCACCGCCTGTTCAATCGCGAAAGCCGATGTCTGGGACGTCACCAAGGTCAATGTCTACTTCATCGCCGTGCTCGCCGCCGTGCTGATCCTGGTGACCTATGTCCCGATCGTGCCGCTAGCCCTCGTCGAACTCTTCTACCGCTAGCCGGTGGCACCGGAGGCTTAACTTGCAGGAGATTGCGATGACGGAGCAGATCATCGTAGACCGTCAGGGCTTCACGGCCACCGTGACGCTGAACCAGCCAGCGAAGTTGAACGCAGTCAGTCTCGCCATGTGGGATCGCCTCGGCGAGGTTTTCTCGGAGCTGGATCAGGATCTCGATCTTCGCTGCATCGTCCTTCGCGGCGCCGGTGAGAAGGCGTTCTCTGTCGGCGCCGACATCAGCGAGTTCGAGGAGCATCGAAGCACGGCTGACAAGGCGAAAACGTACGGCGGGCGGACCCATGGCACGATGGAGAAAATCACGGCCTGCCGTCACCCCGTGATCGCGCGGATCGACGGGCTTTGTGTCGGCGGCGGTCTCGAACTCGCGACCACGGCTGATCTCCGCATCTGCAGCGAGAGAAGCCGCTTCGGTATCCCGATCAAGCGCCTCGGCCTGGTGGTCGCCTATGCCGAGCTCGCCCCATTGATCGAACTGATCGGCCCTTCCAACGCCAAGGAAATCCTGTTCGAAGGACAGATCTTCGACAGTGCCCGCGCCTATGACATGGGCTTGGTCAATCGTGTCGTCAGCGACGACGGACTGGACCAGGAAGTCGCCGCGACGGCCGAAAGAATCGCCGAGGGCGCCCCTCTGGTCGCGCGTTGGCACAAGAAATTCACTCGTCGCCTGCTCTCGCCCGAGCCGCTTACCGAAGAGGAGCAGAACGAAAGCTTCGCCTGTTTCGCGACCGAAGACTTTCAGGCCGGCTACCAGGCCTTTCTCGCCAAAACGAAGCCGACATTCAGCGGAAAGTAAGGAACGAAATAAAGGGAGGACCAGCCATGGGACCACTCGAAGGCATGAGGGTCATCGACCTCACCCACGTCATGGCCGGCCCCACCTGCACCCTGATGCTCGCCGATATGGGCGCCGATGTCATCAAGGTCGAAAAAGTCCCTGACGGTGACGACACTCGAAGAAGCGTGCCGCCCAAGATCGGCGACGAGGCGGCCGCCTTCATGATGATGAACCGCAACAAGCGCGGCATCGCCCTCGACCTCAAAACGGAAGGAGGCAGGAACGTCCTGCAGCGGTTACTTGCCGGAGCGGATGTGGTGGTTGAGAACTACAGACCTGGGACGATGGCGAAGCTTGGGTTTGATTATGAGGAACTTAGGAAAGAGAATCGGGGCCTGATCTATTGTGCGCTGTCGGGGTTTGGGCGCTCGGGACCCTATGGTCATCGTGGCGGCTTTGACCTTGTGGCGCAGGCGATGAGCGGTCTGATGAGCATCACCGGCGAAGGGCCGGGGAGGGCGCCGGTGAAATGCGGCGCACCCGTAACCGACATCACTTGCGGCATTCTTGCAGCCGTGGGCATCCTCGCCGCCTACACCCATCGCCTGCAGACCGGCCAGGGCCAGATGGTCGACACTTCGCTGCTCGAAGCCGGCATCGTCCAGACCTACTGGCAGTCCGCGATCGCGCTCGCGACCGGCATCGCACCGGGGCCGATGGGCTCCGCACACCCGCTGAACGCACCCTATCAAGCCTTCGAGTGCGCGGACGGCTGGATCGTGATCGGTGGCAGCAATCAGCGAAACTGGCTGCGCACGCTCGAAGCCCTCGACGCCAAGCAACTCGCCGACGATCCGCGCTTCATCGACAACGCGGCGCGCATGGCGCATCTGAAAGAGCTGGAGGAGGTGCTGGCGTCCCACTTCAAACCCCTGGCCTCGGCCGAGGCCCTGGCGCGCTTCGAGGCGGTCGGCGTGCCGGCGGGACCGGTCTACGACGTCCTCCAGATGCAGGCCGATCCCCAGGTGCGCGCTCGGGACATGGTGACCACGGTCGAGCATGCGCGGGAGGGCGAGGTCGAGACCATCGGCCTGCCGGTCAAGTTTTCCGAGACACCCGGCAAGGTGACGCGCGGCGCTCCCGTTTACGGCCAGCACAGCCGCGAAGTCCTGAAGGAAGCGGGCTTCGAGGGAACCGAGATCGACACCTTACTCGCCGACGGAGCGGTGATCGCCGATGACTGAGAAACCGGAGGCTTCGGCCCAGCTTCGCGATATCGACAGCACCGACCTCGACTGGCTGCTCGCCCTCAACAACGCCTCGGTGCCGCACGTCAATCATCTGGAGCGGGATGGCCTCGCCAACATCCTCGACATGGCGGGCTACGCGCGCTGCGCTCAGCAAGATGGACGCCCGGCCGGCGCGCTCATCGGGTTCTGGCCGGGAACCGCCTATGGCAGCAGCTATTACCGCTGGTTCAACGAGCATCACGAGGGCTTTCTCTATATCGACCGGGTGATGGTCGATGCCTCGATCCGAAAGGGCGGTCATGGACGGCGTCTCTACGCGGATATCGAGCGTTTTGCCATCGCTCATGGCGCCGAATCGATCGCCTGCGAGGTCAACAGCGAGCCACCTAATCCGATATCGATGCGTTTCCACGAGGCGCTCGGTTTTCAGCCCATCGGTGAGCTTGCCAATGACGACCGGTCGAAATGCGTGGTGTTGCTGATGAAGGTGATCGAACGTTGATCCGACCGCACCGAATCTCCGCCAGTGCGCAGAAGAAGGCGGTCGCCTTCATCCTTCCGTAACCGACCACCGTCATAGTCGGCACCTCTTGCAGCTCTATGCGATCCTGGGAGTCCGAGCTCAGTCCAAGGTTTTTCGGCGGGCGGATTCCCAGGATCGCATGGACCAGGATTAAGGGTTACACGGAAGCGTAAAGAAAGCGTTGAGGCGGAAGGGAGAG
>JBCCIN010000123.1:0-12455 GCA_039028235.1 Pseudomonadota bacterium | reverse complement strand
GCCGACATTGCCTTGCGCCCGACCTGCCATCCACCAGAGCATTGGATCGGCCGGAAGCTCTCGCCGATCCTGTGTGCGACTTATGCCCATGAGCGCTATTGGCGCACGACAGAGAGCCGGCCGGCCGAGGACCAGCGGTGGGTGACGCTAGATGACGATCTCGATCAGTCTCCCATGAGCCAGATCACGACGCGAAAGAAGCCAAAGGGTGCTAAGGTGACGGTGGTCAACACCATGATGGGTGTGTTCGATATGGTTCGATCAGGCCTTGGGATCGCAGCCATGCCCTGTTATCTCGGCGAGGCATGTCCGGGCCTCGTCCGCGTGCACGAGCCCGATGACAGCACCCCGTGGGATCTATGGCTGCTGGCGCACCCCGACGTTCGCCGAAGCGCACGCGTCCACGCTTTTTTCGAGTTTGCGGGATCCAGCATCAAAGAGGACATACTAGGCATCCCCTACCGCAACACCCTTGGCTGACTCCGCGATTTTTGAATCTCGGCACGCCTTGGCGGACGTTTGCATAGAATGCCGACGTTGACAGGTTTTCATTGACGAAGCGTTAACGCCGTGTGGAGGACAACGCGCGCCGACGTCCGGAGTCCTCACCGAAACGGTCATTCGCCAAGCGGGTCGGGATCATAGCCTCATCTGCTGCACCTGGGCGGTGAGGCCGCCGTCCAGAACCCAGAGCTGGCCGGAAGCGTAGCGCGCTTCGTCGGAGGCGAGCCAGAGGACCAGATTGGCGATGTCCTCAGGGGTGCCGTAGGTCTTGGTCGGATGCACGTCCTTGACCGCCTGCTGCAGGCTTTCGATGTCGCCGGCGTCCTGGAAAAAGCTTTGCAGCATGGGCGTGTCGATATAGCCGGGGCAAATCGCGTTGACGCGGATGCCTTCGGGGCCGTGGTCGCAGGCCATGGCTCGGGTGAGCGCGTGCACAGCTCCTTTGGTGGCGCAATAGGCGGCGAGCTCGGGATCGGCGATGAAGCCGTCGTAGGAGCCGAAATTGATCACCGAGGCCGCCGCTGATTTTCGAAGGAGCGGCAGCGCATGTTTGGAGGTCAGGAACGTGCCGGTGACGTTGACCGCGAAGATGCGGTTCCACTCCTCCAGCGATGTTTCCTCGATGGTCTTTTCGATCTCGATGCCGGCGGCGTTGACCAGGATATCAAGGCAGCTAGGGCCGTCGCCGACAGCGCGGAAGACGTCCTTTACCGAGTCCTCGTCGGTGACGTCGAGGCTTACGAAGGTGCCGGCGGCGACATTGTCGAAGGCGTCCATCGATCCCGCCTCGGAGAGATCGGCGGCGAACACGACCGCACCCTCGCGGGCGAAGCGCTCGCAAATCGCTCTGCCGATGCCGCCGCGTCCGCCGGTGACCAGCGCAACTTTTCCGTCCAGGCGCCCACTCATTCTTGGTCACCCTCGCCCTGGCAGGGCGGTGGGAAACGGGACTTGGCGGCGGCGACGGTCCAGTCCATGTGGTTCCTCACATATTCATTGGCGGCGTCGCGCTTAGGCTGAAAGTCCCAACTGGTGAGCGTGCCGTCCTGCATCGCTTGGTAGACGGCGCGGCGCTGCTTCTGGGTGGCGATCACGTTTTGGCGGATCGCCTCGCTATCCCAACGCTGGCGCACTTCGTCGGCGAAGGCCTTGGCGACGTTGTCGTGGGCCGGGTCGGCGGCAAGGTTGTTGAGCTCGTTCGGATCGTCCTCGAGATTGAACAGCAACGGCGGATCGGCGTCGCAGTGAATGTATTTCCAGGGTCCGCGCCGGATCATGAAGCAGGGATGCGACGCGCATTCCGCACAATATTCGGCGATCGCTTCATCGGCATCGTCGGCAGGATCGATTACACCGGTCGCAAGCCCCCAAAGACTCCGACCGTCCGTGTGCGTGTCGAGGTCCAGTTCGGGGTCCACGCCCTGCGTGGCTTCAACGAGAGTCGGAAAAATGTCGACCAGCGAGACGTTATTGTCGACCGTCTTGCCGGCTGGCAAGCCGGGGCCGGCCATGATCAGGGGCACGCGGCAGGACCATTCGAAGAAGTTCATTTTGTACCAGAGGCCACGTTCACCGAGCATGTCGCCGTGGTCGCTGGTGACGATGACGATGGTGTTGTCGTCGAGTTCGGCCGCTTTCAGCGTGTCACAAATGCGGCCGACCCAATGGTCGACATAGGAGGTGTTGGCGTAGTAGGCGTGGCGGGCGTTTCGGATCTGCTCGTCAGTGGCGATGTCCACATCGGCCTCGATCCCGGCCATCACCCGGCGACTATGGGCATCCTGTTGGTCCGGCGACAGCGTCGGCACGGAGGGCATGTCGATGGCGTCGTGGTCGTAGAGATCCCACCATTTCTGCAGGGCCACATAGGGGTCGTGCGGGTGGATGAAGGAGACCACCATCATGAAGGGTCGGGCGTCGGCGTCGCGCGCATAGTCGAAGATCTTGCGCTCGGCGAAGAAACCGACCTCCTCGTCATACTCGATCTGGAAGGTGGTGGCGGCGACGCCCGCTTCGCGGACGCTGTCCATGTTGTGGTACCACTTGTCGATGCGCTCGTCCGGGAGTTCCCAATCGGGCGTCCAGGCGAAGTCGGCGGGGTAGATGTCTGTCGTAATGCGCTCGTTGAAGCCATGCAGCTGGTCCGGGCCGACGAAGTGCATCTTGCCGGAAAGGCAGGTGTGATAGCCAAGCTTTCGGAGCTGGTGCGCGAAGGTTGGAATGGCGCTCGGGAATTCGGAAGCGTTGTCATAGGCGGCGATGCGCGTCACATGCTGGCCGGCCATGAAGGCGAAGCGGGCGGGCGCGCAGAGTGGCGCGTTGGTATAGGCGCTGTCGAAGCGGACGCCGCGCGCGGCGAGCGCATCGATCGCGGGGGTTTTGACCAGCGGATGGCCGTAAGCCCCCGTCGTAAACGGTGTGAGCTGGTCCGCCATGATCAAGATAATATTAGGAGACGGCACGCCGCCGAGCGCGTTCATATGGTGCTCGCCCGGTAGGCGTCCAGAACCAGGCCGTGGAAGTGGTGGACGGCATGCTCGGATTTGCCGGAGCCTCCTGGGTCGTGAACGATGCGGCCCTGGGTGAAGGCAGGCGTGCTCATGCCGCGCTGCACGCTTTCGACCAGGTTGATGTCCTCCACCTGCAGCACCTCGTCGATATAGTGGATCGCTTCCTGCTCGGCTTCGTTCGGCTCGGCGTCCTCGAAGAAGAAGTCGTAGGTCTCGAAGGTACGGTCGATGCCGACCGGGATGATGTGCATCACGATCATGTTGCCGCGGCCGGGGTAGCGCATCAGGCAGGTGTTGGGCCAGAGCCACCAGACCGCGTGATCCTTGACCGTCGCATCCTCGACCGAATAGGCGGCGTTCGCGTTTTTGCCGGCTTCCGCCATGTGGCTGGAATAGATGCCGTGGGTGGTCACGCGATAGGTCTCCATGTCCACCAGCGTGCAGAAGTCCTTGTGCGCGACCGGGCAGTGGTAGCATTCGAGGAAATTGTCGACGACGTTCTTCCAGTTGGAGCGGATGTCGTAGGTCAGCCTGTGGGCGAAGGTCAGGTTGTCGACATCCGGCGCCCAATTCGTGATTTCGGCGCCGAGGTCACCCGATTGTTCAGCGAGTGACGACGCGTCGCCGTCCAGGTTCACGTAAACAAAGCCGCAGAACTCTTCGACCTGGACCTGATCGAGATGAATGCTGTCGCGGTCGAAGTCCTCGAGCGCTTCAGTCTCGGGGGCGCGGATCAGGCGCCCTCCAAGATTGTACGACCATGCGTGATAGGGGCAGAGGATGACGGCGGTTCGGCCTTCGCCCCTAAGCAGCTCGTGCGCGCGGTGCTTGCAGACATTGTAGAACGCGCGGAGCTGGCCGCGCTTGTCGCGCACCACGCAGATCGGTTGGCCGGCGATCTCGGCGGTGACGTAAGCGCCCGGTTCGCGCAGCTTTTCGGCGTGGCAAACCCACTGCCAGCTGCTCGCGAAGATGGCCTTCTGCTCGAAAGCGAGCCAGGCCGGATCGGTGTAGGCATCGGCCCGGAGGGAGAGGGAACGCTCGGGCTTGTCGTGATAGCCGGCGGCTATGCGCTCAAAGTCGTCTCGCATCATCACATCAGCCATCGCCAATCCCTCCGCATGCGATACCAGGACAAGGCTAGCGGTGAGAATGGCGGGGAGGGAAGCTTTTTCGCGGCGGATTCTGTCGTTTTTCAGAAATCCACCCGTCATCCCATACGTTCGTTATCCCGCTCGCGCGTCGCTGCGGTCATCGAAGATGACATGGGCGATGACGCCGGCGACGATCATGGCGGTGCCGGTGATCTCCCACCAGCCGAATGACTCGTCCAGAAAGATCGCGCTCGATGTGATGCCCGAGAGGATCTCGGCAGCAAGGAGAAAGCTGATGGTTGCCGGCAAGAGGCGCGTTGCTCCCCAAAGTGTGACGCCGATGATCGGCGCCAGATAGATGGCGCCGGCGGCGATCGCCAGCAGGACGGCGAGGCCGACGTCACCGCTATTGATCACTGGCCAGCCCTGCCAGTCCAACGGCAGCAGCGCGGTGCTGGTGACCATGGCCGACAGCATCACGACCAGGCTGAGCCGGGGCACACCACCATCGTCGGCCGATCCGACTCGGGTGGTCGAAAAGACGAGGGCGGCGCCCGCCGACCAGGTGATGCCGGAGAGAAGAGCGGCAAGATCGCCGATGCCACCATGGTCGAGGGAAACCTCGCCCCGGAACACGACGATCATGCCGGCAAAGGACAAAAGGAGCGGCGGCAGGCGCTTCCAGTGCCAACGCCGGCGGAGGAATGTCACCTCGATCAACGTGCTCCAGGCCGGCGCCAAGTAGAAGAGAAGGACCGCGCGTGCGACCTCGGTCAGGGAAAGGGCGGCACCGTAGAACGCGACGGCCACGCCGACCAGAACGGCACCGAGGAGCGCAGCGCCTTCAGGCTTCGACGACGATCGGCTGAAGAGTGCATAGGCCGAAAGCGCGATCAGGGCGCCGAGATTGATGCCGAAATTCGGCCAGACTCCCGTCAAGCCCAACGCCTCGCAGATCCGGACCGGCACCCACCAGAGGCCCCAGAAGATCGCCGAGCTGAGCACCAGCAGGACCGGGCCGTAGCCGGCTACCGGGCGGGGTGCTGGGATCGCGGGCGCTCGTTCGCTCATATCGCGATCCTGGTCCTTTGCGGCAGGAAAAGGCAAGCGTCGGCGATCACCCGTGGCAGTGGGCCGCGCATGCGTCCGTCGGTGCGACGAGGAGGCCACGAACGACCAAGCGTCTTGCCTGTTCCCCGCAAGGGTGATGGTATGGGTGACAACAGACCAAAGAGGAACAGATCAGGAGAGGTCGGAATGAACAAGAAAGCTCTTGCTGGCGCCGCTGCTGCGGTCCTGGCCGGTTGCGGGGTCGCCAACGCCGCCGAGATGGGTGCTGTCGACGAGCCGATCAAGCTCGCGATCAACGAGTGGACCGGACAGCACGTCTCCACCCATGTCGCCGGCGAAATGCTGAAGAAGGCGGGCTATCAGGTCGAATATGTCACCGCCGGCTACATGAACATGTTCCAGGCGATGGCCGACGGCGAAGTCCATGCGGCGCTCGAAATCTGGACCTCCAACGTCTCCGATCAGTTCGCCGTGCTCGAAGAAGCGGGCGGCGTGGTGGACGTCTCCGATCTCGGCCTGGATGCGAAGGAAGGCTTCGCCTATCCCGCCCATGTCGCGGAGATCTGTCCTGGCCTGCCGGCCTGGGAGGCCTTGAAGGACTGTGCCGGCCAATTCGCGACGGCCGAAACCATCCCGCAGGGCCGCCTGCTCGATTATCCCGCCGACTGGGGCACGCCGGGTGCCGACCGGGTCGCGGGGCTGCAGCTGCCGTTCAAGGCGGTGCCCGCCGGTTCCGAGGGCGCGCTGATCTCGGAAATCCGCGCCTCCACCGAGAAGAAGAGCCCGCTGCTGGTGGTCTTCTGGCAGCCGCATTGGGCCATGGCGGCTTATGATCTGCAGTTCGCCGAGCTGCCCGAGGGCACCGCCGAATGCTACGACGACCCGAGTTGGGGACCGAACCCTGATGCCACCTCGGACTGCGACTTCATCCCGACGCGCATCTTCAAGGCGGCCTGGTCCGGCATGGCTGAAAAATGGCCGGCCGCTTACGAGATCATCGACAATTATCGTCTGTCGACCGAGCAGCAGGAGCCGCTGATGGGCCAGATCGACGTGGATGGGATGTCGGTCGAGGACGCGGTGACGGCCTTCCTCGATGAGAACGAGGATTACTGGAAGCCGGTGGTCGACGCCGCGACCCAGTAGCCTAGGGGCTGCGGACCGGCGATGGGATGATTACCTGCGACGATCTCTGGATGGTGTTCGGCGGCCATGCCATCGGCGGGTTGACCCAGGCCAGAGGTGAGACGGCGGACGTTTCGGCCATCGCCGGGCGTCTCGCCGAGCAGGGGCTGATCCCGGCGGTCCGCGGCGTCTCCTTCGAGGTGGCGGAGGGGGAGCTCTTCGTTATCATGGGGCTTTCCGGCTCCGGCAAATCCACCGTGATCCGCTGCCTCTCTCGCCTGATCGAGCCGACATCAGGCAAGGTCGACATCGACGGCGACGATATCCTGAGCGCGTCGAAACAGGCGCTGATCGAGCTTCGCCGCCACAAGATGGGCATGGTCTTTCAGCATTTCGGCCTGTTTCCGCATATGACCGTGGCCGACAACGTCGCCTTCCCGCTCAAAGTCCAGGGTATCGAGCGATCCGCACGCCTGGACCGGGCGCATGAGGTGATCGAGCTGGTCGGCCTCGCCGGTCGCGAGGATGCCTATCCGCGCGAGCTCTCGGGCGGACAGCGCCAGCGCGTCGGCATCGCCCGCTCGCTTGCGGTCAACCCCGCCATCTGGTTTCTGGACGAGCCGTTCTCCGCCCTCGATCCGCTGATCCGCCGCCAGTTGCAGGACGAATTTCTGCGCCTGCAAGCAACCCTTAAAAAGACGATCGTGTTCATTACCCACGATATCGGCGAGGCTGTGCGCCTGGCCGATCGCATCGCCATCATGCGCGACGGCGAGATCGTGCAGATCGGCACCCCCGACGAGATTATCTGCCATCCCGTCGACGACTATGTCGCTCAATTCTCCCGCGACATCCCGCGCGGCCGCCACCTTACCGTCGCTTCCCAAGCTGGCACGGCCAGCAGCGTCGACTTGGACGGCGCCCCAAAGCTGAAAGCGTCGATGTCCCTTGATGAGGCGCTGGCGGTTTGCGCCAGTGCTTATCCGGAGCTGCCGGTTGTGGACGACGCCGGCAAGGTCATCGGCACGGTCAAGGCGGATGAGATGGCAAGAGCGGCGGCCGGCTCTTGAGTGGCGCCGACGCGGCGCGGCGTGGACTTTTCGACGGTAGTATACCGGCGTCGAACGGACCGCTCTTACTGCTGGCGGCCCTTGCCGCCATCGCCCTGCTCAGCCCAATCCTCCCGTGGCTCACCGTATGGCCTGAGAGCCTGACGATCCCGGCGACCGCCTGGATTGGCCAGGGGGTCGAAGCCCTGCTCGCCCTGCTGAAGCCGATCGCGCGGGCGGCTGCCGTGCTGTTCGGTTATCAGATGTCGGCAGCGAACACGCTCCTGACGCAGACCCCCTGGCTCGCCGTGGTGATCGCCATCGTCACGCTCGGCGCCTGGGCCGGAGGGGCGAAGCTTGCCCTGCTTGCAGTGGTCGGCCTCGGTTTCGTGCTCGCCTCCGGTTACTGGATCGAGAGCATGAACACGCTTGCTCTTGTCGCCGTCTCGGTGCCGCTCGCGCTGAGCATGGGCCTCGCCATCGGCCTTCTCGCCTTCGAAGTCCGGGGCGTACGGCGTGCGGTGGAAGCCGTGCTCGACGTCATGCAGACCGTGCCGACCTTCGCCTATCTGACCCCGCTCCTGGTGCTGTTCGGCTTCGGCCCCGTCGTTGGCCTGATCGCCTCCGCCATTTACGCCGCGCCGCCCATGGCGAGGAACGTTCTGCTCGGTTTGGACAGGGTTGATGCGGAAGTCCGCGAAGCGGGCATCATGGCCGGCACCACGCGCTTCCAGCAGCTCCTCGATGTCGAGCTGCCGGCAGCTACGACCCAGATCATGGTGGGGGTGAATCAGTGCATCATGGCGGCGCTCTCGATGGCGATCATCGCGGCCGTGATCGGCGGCTTCAACGACATCTCCTGGGAAATCCTGCTCACCATGAGAAAGGCGCAGTTCGGCCAGAGCCTGCTCGCCGGCTTCGTCATCGTCATCTTCGCGATCCTGATCGACCGGATATCGGGCGCCTTTGCCGAGACCACCATCCGCGAGCGCCATGGCAAGGCGATAGCGATCGCCACCGTGATTGGGATCGCGCTCGCGCTGCTGCTTTCACCTTGGCTGCCGGCACCCGGATCGCTCGGCGTGATGGCGCCGGTAAGCCAGGCGGTCGACCAGAGCCTGGGCAGCTTCACCGCCGCCTATGGCACCGTGTTCGACAGCATAAAAAATGGGGCGATGTTCTTCGTGCTCCTTCCGGTGCGCATCGGCCTGGACGACGCCGTCCTCCCCTTCACCTGGGGATTTTCCTGGACGCCCACCATGAGCTACGTCATGGCCGCAATCGCCGCCGTGATCGCTCTGGCCCTGGTCTGGTCCGGCCGGGCGGTGGCGGCGCTCGCGGTCGTCTGCGTGTTCGGCATCCTGCACAGCGGCCTCACCCAGGTCCCCTGGCTTGCGGTGATTGCCGTCGTGGCCGCGATCGGCTGGGCGGCCGGCGGGCGCGGGCTTGCCCTGTTCGCCGCCCTGGCGCTCGGCGCGATCCTGATCGCCGGTCTCTGGGAACGGGCGATGCTGTCGCTGTATCTGACCGCGGTCTCGGTGATGGCCTGCGCCATCATCGGCGGTGCGCTCGGCACGCTCGCCGCGTTCAGCCCGTTTGCCTGGCGCATCCTTCGCCCGATCTGCGACATGCTGCAGACCATTCCGCTGTTCGTCTTTCTGATCCCCGTGCTGATGCTCTTTCAGATCGGCGAATTCACGGCATTTATCGCGATCTGCCTCTACGCGATCGTCCCAATGATCCGCTACACCCGCCACGGCCTGGTGACCACGCCGCCGGATCTCTTGGAGGCGGCGACGGCGTCAGGTGCTACGCCGATGCAGATCCTGACTGACGTGCGTGTACCCTACGCGCTGCCGACCATCCTCCTCGGCCTGAACCAGACCATCCTCTACGCCTTCGCCATGCTGGTGATCGCCGCCTTGGTGGGCACGACGGGGCTCGGCCAGTCGATCTATCTGGCGCTCGGCAAAGCGGACGTCGGCCTCGGCATCGCGTCAGGGGCAGCCATGGCGCTGCTTGCCCTGGTCACGGACCGGCTCATTCAGGGCTTTGCCGAGAAGCAGCGAAGGGCGCTCGATCTGGGGTGATGATGTGGACAGTGCACTCAGCGCTGAAGGTGCTTGGCGTAGAAATCACCGCCCTTGTCGTCGATGATGACGAAGGCCGGAAAATCCTCGGCCCGGATCTTCCAGACGGCCTCCATGCCGAAATGCTCGAAGTCGATCACCTCGACTGAACGAATGACGTCCCTCCCGACCACCGCGGCAGCGCCGCCGATCGAGCCCAGATAGAAGCCGCCATTCTTCTCGCAGCTCTCCACCACTTGGCGCGAGCGGTTGCCCTTGGCGATGGTGACGAGGCTGCCGCCGGCCGCTTGAAACTCCGGGATGTAAGGGTCCATGCGCGCCGCTGTCGTCGGGCCGAAGGAGCCTGAGGCGAATCCTTCTGGAGTCTTGGCGGGGCCGGCGTAGTAGATCGGGTGATCCTTCATATAGTCGGGCAAGGACTCGCCGGCAGCGAGGCGCTTTCCGAGTTCGGCATGGACGAGATCGCGCGCGACGATCAGCGTGCCGGAAAGAAGCACCGCTCCCCCGGTCGGCAGCGCCGACAGGCTTGACCGGACCTCGTCCATCGGCCGGTCCAGGTCGATCGGCATGGGGGCTTCGCCACAATCGAGTTCGACGGTCGGCAGGTATTTCGTGGGGTCGGTCTCCAGCACCTCCAGCCAGACGCCGTGCTCGTCGATGCGGCCTTTGGCCTGGCGGTCCGCCGAGCAGCTCACCCCCATGCCGATCGGCAGACTGCCGCCATGGCGTGGCAGGCGGATGACGCGCACGTCGTGGCAGAAATACTTGCCGCCGAACTGCGCGCCCAGGCCCATATTGCGGGTGAGCTCGTGAACCCTGCCCTCCATCGCCAAGTCCCGGAATGCGCGGCCCGTTGCATCGCCCTCCGTCGGAAGGCCGTCGAGCGCCTTGGTGGAGGCGAGCTTCACGGTCTTCAGCGTCTGTTCCGCCGAAAGCCCGCCGATCACCAGGGCGAGGTGATAGGGCGGACAGGCGGCTGTCCCGAGGGTCTTGATCTTCTCGTCCAGAAACTGAAGCAACCGGTCGGGGTCCAGGACTCTCCTGGTTTCCTGGAACAAAAACGTCTTGTTCGCCGAGCCGCCGCCCTTGGCGATGAACAGAAGCTCGAGCGCGTGGCCGTCGGCCACCTCGATCTCGATCTGGGCCGGGAGGTTGGTGCCGGTGTTCTGTTCCTCGAACATCGAAAGCGCCGCCATTTGGCTGAAACGCAGGTTTTTGGTCCGCCAGGTCCGCTCGATGCCATCATAGAGCGCGTCGTGCAGGCTGCCCTCGACCAGGACGTTCTGGCCCTTCTTGCCCGAGACGATCGCCGTGCCGGTGTCCTGGCAGCTCGGAAACTCCCGTGCGGCCGCAATCACCGCGTTCTTCAAGAGCTCGGTCGCGACGAAGCGATCATTCGCCGAGGCCTCGGGATCGTCGAGGATGGCTCGGAGCTGAGCGAGATGAGCCGGCCTGAGCAGGTGCGAAATGTCAGCGAACGCTTCCTCGGTCAGCTTTGCGATGGCTTCGGGCTGTACGATAAGAAAACGCCGATCGCCCATGTTTTGGAGGGCAACGCCGTCCTTGGTCACCAAGCGGTAATCGTCGTCGCCTGCGGCGACCTGAAAGAGCCTGGCATGGCGGGCAGGCATATCCACGCTGTCCATCAGGCGACCTCCTTGTCCTCGTCGAAGGTCCCTTTTCTAACTTCTCCGCGCTCGATGACCAGAACTCTGTCGGCGAAGGTGCGAAGCAGGGCGGGGTTGGACTCGGTGATGATCAGGGTGACCTCCTGATCACGGTCGCGGAGGGCTCGAAGAGCATCGGCGTAGCGGCGGGCAAGGGCAGGGGCCAGGCCTTGGAGTGGCTCGTCCAGCATGAGGAGCCGCGTGCCGATCATCAGGGCGCGACCGAGCGCTACCATTTTGCCCTGACCGCCTGAGACCATGCCTGCAGGCCGCGGCGCCATCTCTATGAGTTCCGGCAAAATTTCGTAGACGCGGTCCAGGCGTTTTTTGAGATCGGTATCCGAGAGTTTGGCCACCTGGCCCGGCATCAGGATGTTCTCTTCGACCGTAAAGGCGGAAAATAAGCGGCGATCTTCAGGCGCATAGCCGATGCCCAGACCCGGTCGATCCGAAGGTCTGACAGCCGTTAGATCAGTGTTGTCGAACGCAATCCGGCCGCGTACTGCCGTAAAGCCCATGACCGAACGAAGCGTCGTGGTCTTGCCCGCCCCATTACGCCCGATCAGTGCGACGGTATCGCCCGGCTTGATGGCGAAGCTGATATTGCGGAGGATCTGAACCCCGTTGATTGAGACGTCCACGCTTTCGAAGGCGAGCATCAGACCGTCTCCCCGATGACATCCCGGATAACATCGGGATGCTCCAATACCTCGGCCGGAGTGCCCCTCACCTGAATGGCACCATAGGACCAGACGGCCACTTCATCGGCATATTTCTCGACGATACCCATGTCGTGCTCGACGAAGACGGATGTGACGTTGGCTTCAGCAAGTGCTTTCGTCAGGATGTCCATCACCCCGAATTTTTCCGATGACGCGACGCCCGAAGTCGGTTCATCCATCAGGATCAGCTTGGGCTTCAAGGCAAGCGCGACGGCGATGTCGATCAGTTTTCTTTGGCCTTCCGGAAGTTCGTTCACGGGACGATCGGCAATGTCCGAACAGTTCACCAGCTCCAGGAGATGCATCATCTCCTCGCGCTCGGGAATCTGGCCAAGCGCGGTGAAGGGTGCCCAGCGCTTTTGCCTGGCGGCGGCTGAAATCAGCAGGTTTTCCAGGGCTGTATGTTCGTGAAAGAGCTGCGGGATCTGGAAGGCGCGGGCGACACCCATGCGCGTGATCTCGCGCGGCTGCTTGTTGGTGATATCAATGCCCATGAAGGACACAGTGCCGGCGCTCGGCTTCAGATAACCGGTACAGATGTTGAGAAACGTGGTCTTGCCGGCGCCATTCGGACCGATGATCGCGAGGTTTTTGCCTTCGTGGATCTGGATGTCGACGTCATC
>JBCCIN010000122.1:0-12466 GCA_039028235.1 Pseudomonadota bacterium | reverse complement strand
GCATTTTGCCCAGTCCTTCGGATGGGGACAGAATTGTCAGGCCGGGCTTAAGTGCAGACTCATTGAGCACCCCGATGGCGATCCCCGCCTCGATGGCTGCAGCTACGCCTGTCACGCTTTCGCTCGAATAGATGATCCGATGGGGACGCCCGCTAGCCTTCAGCGCCTTCAGCGCCGCGTCCCGCCACCAACATGCCCGGTCGAACAGGGCGACCGGAACGGGATCGCGGTCAAGCAGGTCGTGAGCCCGTGACGTGACCCAGTGCATCGGCTCTTCGCGCAAGAGCTCCATCCCTCGCCTGACGTCTTCAACCTCATGGACAGCCAGATCAAGCTCACCCGCGAGCAACGCCGAAGGAAATCCGGCACTCAAGGCACAATGCACCCTAAGGTCGACCTTGGGATGATCGCGCGCGAAGTCAGCGATGATCTTTGACAGGGCCTCCTTGCCGTGATCGTCGGGTATACCGATGCGAAGCGTTCCTTCGAGTCCACCGCCGGTGATCTCGGCCATCGCGGAATCAAGTGCGCCGACAACCTGGCGGGCAACAGGTTCAAGGACCTCGCCCGTGCGGCTTAATACGACACCACGCCCGTGCCGATTGAACACCGGTTCTCCCAGCAGGTCCTCCAATTGCTTGATCTGGACACTTGCCGCCGATTGCGATCGGTAAATTCTCGCAGCTCCGCCCGTCATGGAGCCGGCATCGGCAACGGCCAAGAATGTCCTGAGAAGATCGCTATCTAGATTGCTCAAAGCGTACCCATCGTAAATTCGAATATCAGATCTTAAAACTATGCGTTTCACCGGATGCTCACAAGCTCTCAAATTGCTGGGCGAAGCCTGACGCAAATGGAGAATGACGTGTCCGACATTGCCCAACGGTCCAAACCGGTCTCATGGCTGCGCGTCGCGGCCATTGTCATACTCGTCGGAACATCGATGGCATTGGTCGTGGCTCCAGATCGGGTCGGAGCGACGGTCGAGTTTGTGTTGTGGGGTCTGGTCGATGTCGCCCCACTGGTCATTCCCGGCATCATTCTCGCCGCTTGGGTCAGCGCCAGCGGCGCCGGTAACCAGATCGCCGAGGTCTTCGATGGTCGCGTAGGGCACACGGTGGTCATCGCCTCGTTGATCGGCGCGATCACACCAGTCTGCGGCGTGACGGTGCTGCCTCTCATGGCTGGTCTGCTCGCGTCGGGCGTACCCTTGGCACCGGTGATGGCATTCTGGCTATCGTCACCGATTACGGATCCGGCCATGTTGGCCACGACTGCAGCGACCCTGGGTTTCGACTTCGCGATAGGAAAAACGGTCGCGGCGTTCGGGCTTGGGTTATTTGGTGGGTTTGCAGCAGCAGCGCTGGCAGGGAACTCTTGGACCGATCGACCGCTCCGGAGCAACCGCATCGTCGGCGAAATGGGCCAGCAACTCTGCCACGGTTCGGACAACTTCGCCGTCGCTATCTGGAGGACATCCGAGCGCCGAACGCGGTTTTTCCTCGAAGCCAAGTCGACGACGCGACTGATCCTGATCTGCCTCATCCCCGCCTTTGCCGCTGAGTATTGGCTGAACGAAGCACTGCATCCCGAGGCTCTTTCGATCTATGTCGGGAGCGATGCCTGGTGGGCCGTACCGCTTGCCGTCTTTGTCGGCGCACCAGCCTATCTTGATGGCTACGCGGCTTTGCCGCTGACCCGCGGCCTCATGGAGCATGGCATGTCAGCAGGCGCGGCGATGGCCTTTCTCGTCTCCGGCGGTGTTGTGAGCGTCTGGGGCGCCATGGCGATCTTTCCGGTGCTCAAGCCGAAGCCATTCCTACTCTATCTGGGACTAGCGGTTGTTGGATCGATGGCCTCTGGATGGGCTTTTGAGTTAGTCGCGACGTTGTCGCACTCCGGCTGATCGAATGTCCGAATCTGGCACCTTGCTGACCGTCGCAACAACGGCGTCAGTCATTAGGCCGCTTCTGATCTATCTTACTCGCTCATGCCCTGGTCCAAGCCCCGGCCAGTCGACGCTGCAGGCGAATGAAGCGGGTGATCATGAGCGCGGCGGCCATGATCAGGGCGAAGAGGAGGCCGGTCCAAATGCCTTCGCCGCCGAGGCCGGCGTAGAAGGCAAGGGCGTAGCTGGAGCTGAGGCCCACCAGCCAGTAGGCGATGGCGGCATAGATCATCGGCATGCGCGTGTCCTTCAGCCCACGGAGAATGCCCATGCCGATCACTTGGCCGGCGTCGAACACCTGGAAGAAGGCAGCGAAGGTGAGGAAGGTGACGCCAAGGGTGAGGACGTTGCGGCTCGCTTCCATGCTTTCATCGAGAAAGAGCGAGATGATCGGCTCTGGGAAGGCCAGCATGATCGCGCACATGATGGCCATGAAGAAGATGCCGAGGCCGAGCGCGGTGATGCCGGCGCGGTAGACGCCTGCCGGGTCCCGACGGCCGGCGGCGAGGCCGACGCGGACGGTGGCGGCCTGGCTGAAGCCGAGCGGCACCATGAAAGTGACGGCAGCGCACTGAAGGGCGATCTGGTGGGCGGCGAGTTCGGTCGTGCCGATCCAGCCCATCAGGAAACCCGCGCCCGCAAAGAGGCCGATTTCCATGATCAGGGCGCCGCCGATCGGCAGGCCGAGGCGCCAGATCTCGGTGTATCGCTCCCAGTCCGGCCTCCAGAAGCGTCCGAAGAGGTGGTAGCGGCGGAATCGTGGGTTCAGCAGGATCACGACAAGCAGAGAAAAAAACAGGAAAAATTCGGTGAGCGAGGTGGCGATGCCGGCACCCACCAGGCCGAGCGGCGGCAGGCCGAACTTGCCGAAGATCAGCGCGTAGTCGGCAAGAGCGTTGAAGGCGATGCCGATGATGCTGATGATCATCGCGGAGCGCGGGCGCTCAAGGGCGGCGATGAAGTTGCGCAGCACCACGAAGCCGATCGCCGGCAAAAAGCCGAACATCGCCGCGCGCGCGTAGGGAAGGGCGAGGTCGATCAATTCCTGCGACTGGCGGAGGAAGGCGAGGATCATGTCCATGCGCCAGAGCAGGAAACAGACCAGCAGTCCGACGCTGAGGCCGACCCAGAAGCCCTGGCGCACGGTGCGCCTTACGTCGCGCACGGCATAGGGCTTCTGGCCACGGACCTGCGCGATCATCGGTGCGATCGCGGTGATCATGCCGACCAGGAAGAGGAAGGCGACGAAGCGCACGCTGGCGGCAAGCGCGCTCGCAGCGAGCTCGCTCGGCCCGAGCCAGCCGATCATGACCACGTCGGTGGTCTGAATAACGATGCCGCCGACATTGGTCAGCACGATCGGACCGCTCAGCAGTGTCAGCTTCGTGGCTTCGTCGAGCCACGGCGATCGTGCTGCTCCTGGCAGGGCCGGTGAGGCCATGGCTGAACATCCCCGTCGGCGGCGAGGCCAAACACCTCGCTTCGCTCGCAACCGTTCGTCATCGTGGAAGGGCATTGGTATCAACGATGACGTCGGCTGACCTGTCAATCGCGAAGGTTCGCGCTCGGCGACCCGGTCGGAGGATGGTGGTCCCGAGGCAACCTCCGAGTGGCTGCTCAGCCGGTCTTGCGGAAGATCGCGATCAGGCCCTGATCCTGGGCATGCTCATGGCCGGCATCTTCATAGATCGGAAAGGCTTCGAACGCGACGGGCGTGATGCGGCCTGCCGCGACTAGAAAGGCGAAGGCCGAGCCGAAACCGGCGCCGTCGAACGCCTCGGCATTGGTGCCGAGGCAAAACAGGGCGTTTGGCTTTGCGACGCGCAGCAGCTCGCCCAGGCAGACGGGGCCGACATGACCATGGGTGAAGGTGCCGGAAGAGACGAAGCCGGCATAGCTGTCGTCCTCGATGGCGAGTGGCTGGGTGAGATCGGCGACGATACGCTGGCGATAGAGCCCCTTCGATGCGGCGACTTCGAGCATCGGGGCTGAGATGTCGATGCCGTCCACGGTTAAGCCTCGGAGTTCGGTGGCAAGCAAACCTGTGCCAGCGCCGATGTCGAGAACCGGCTGCTCGGACGACGTCGCCATCTGCTTGAACCGTTCGGCGACCTTGCGTGGTGCTATATAGCCACGGGCCTCGGCAAAGCTCTGGTCGTAGGTTGTCGCCCAATCGCCATAGAGACGGGCGGCGTCGTCGGGCGTCTTGATGCCATAGGCTTCCTCGAGATCGTCACTGTCAGTCAATGGCACTCCTCGCGGCTCAGCCGGTCTCCTTCAGCCTTTCCAATGGATGATTGTCAAGCTCGCCTTGGGCAAGCGTACCCGAGCAGAACATGTCGTCCAGCAGCTCGATGGTGCGGCGCACCTCGTCGCTCGCCAGGCTGTAGTAGATCTGCTTGCCGTCGCGTCGGGTTGCCACCAGATTGTCCTCGCGCAAGCGGGCAAGTTGCTGGGAGAGTGTCGGCTGACGCAGATCGAGCTTCTTTTCGAGCTCGCTAACCGCGAACTCGCCATCGCGCAGCAGGCAGAGAATCATCAGACGATGGGGATTGGCGAGTGCCTTTAGAAAGTCGGTCGCTTTCAGCACCTGCTCTTCAAGATGTTCCATGATCTCAGCGGTCGCCTCCCCGAAACCGGCGCATCGTCATCAATCCCCCGAATAAGATCGGAACATCCAAGAAAATTCAAGATGAAATAATAGGCAGATAAGATTAGAATGAGTCCAAGTTGCGCCGAGCGCTATACTGCCTAGTGACAAGAAAACGGCCTGGATGCGTCCCATGGTTTTCTACAGGATTCCTGCTGATCGTTGCCTCGATCACGTCGTCGTCTCACTTGCCGGCGACACGGCGTGAGGATGTCGGACCTTCTCGCAGAATTGCGAAACGGGCGAGATGTGCATCTCTGGCTTCGGCGGTTCGATCTCGGTGCCCCATTGTCCGAGGCAGACGCCTCGTCTCTCGGTGACGATGAGCGGGAGCGGGCAGTCCGCTTCCGACGCGAGGAAGACCGGTGCCGTTACATCAGGCGGCATCTGCATTTGCGCGAGGTGCTGGCTGCCTATCTCGACTGCGCGCCCCATCATGTGCCGCTGGACGCATCGCTGCATGTGCAGCCAACACTTACCGAAGGCGATTTGGCGCCTGATCTTCGCCTAAGCCTCTCCAGCTCCGCCGATCGTTCCCTTGTTGCGGTCGCATGGCGCCGTCAGGTCGGTGTCGACATCGAGGCGATCACTTCCGAGGTCGAGATCGATGCGGTGGCAAAGGGTGTTTTCTCGTCCGACGAACGTGCGGCATTGATGACGATGCCCGCCGATGAGCGGCGAGCCTTGTTCTTTCGCATCTGGACGCGCAAGGAAGCCTTCGTGAAAGCATTGGGCGTAGGTTTGTCGCGTGATCTGATGTCGTTCGACGTCATCGCCGGGGATCGCCGAAGCGTGCCCGAGGAACCCATAGAGATCATCGACAGGGAAGCATCGCACGGCGATCCGATCTGGCGCGTTCAGGACGTCGCCGGACCTGACGGCTTCGCTGTCGCCTGCTGCGCCGAAGGCGAGGGCTGGACGATCACTCTCAAGTAAAACGACGCATAACGCGCGCAGTGAGGAGACACGTTCCGGCCTTTTCGCCGACTCAAGCGTTTTCCATGCGCCGTCGATACATGCCCTGGATGATGCGGTCGATCACCATCGCACAGAACAGGATCGCAAGACCGGCGAGCATGCCCTGACCTTTGGCGGCGTATTGTAGTGCTTCCAGGATGTTGGCCCCGAGACCGCCAGCACCGATCAGGGACGCGATCACCACCATGGAGAGGCACATCAGGATCGTCTGGTTGATGCCGGTCATGATCGAAGGCATAGCGAGGGGAATTTCAACGTTGCGCAGCAGCTGCCATTTTGTGCAGCCGAAGGCTACAGCCGCCTCCTTGGTCCCTTCGGGAACCTGGCGCATACCGAGCGCCGTGAGCCGAATGACCGGCGGCATGGCAAAGATGATAGTGGCGAGAACGCCGGGCGGCTTGCCGGTGCCGAAGAACGCGATGATCGGGATCAGGTAGACGAAGGCCGGCATGGTCTGCATGAAGTCGAGGACGGGCAGGGCGGCGGCGTAGGCGCGCGGGCTCTTGCCGAACCAGATGCCGAGCGGGATGCCGAAGAGGAGGCAGAGAAAGGCGGCCGCACCCAGGAGGGCGACGGTCACCATCGACACCTCCCAAAGTCCGAAGGTGGCGAGATAGGCGAGAGCCGCTGCCGTGAAGACGGCGATCCTCGGCCCGGCGAGGCGCCAGGCCATGACCACGATCACCAGCATGACCACGGGCCAGGGGGTTTGGACAAGGACCACTTCCAGGCCATCGAGAACGGCGCGGATCGCAGCGGTGACGCCCTTGAAGACCCCGCCAAATTCGCTGGCGAGCCAGTCGAACCAGCCTTCCATCCAATTGGCGACCGGCGTGAACCACTCCTTGTTCATCGGGAACTTGGTGATGATCTCGGCGGGCTCGCTAAACGTGAAGCGGTAGAGGGTGAGCGGCCAGATGCCAAGCATCAAGAAGGCGCCAAATCCAACCCGTTCCCAGCCGACGCCGGAAGGCGTGTCCGGTTTCGCGCGCCAGCGGAGATAGTGCTTTTCGTAGGCGATATTGCCGTAGAAGCCTTCGATCACCTTGATGATGATCAGAAGAAGGAGGCCGACGCCAAGCACGGTGAGGGCTTCGGCGGACGCGGCCTCGGCTTCTGCCAGCGCCCGGTCTGCCGCTTTTTGCAGATTGTCGGCGACTTTGAGCGCCGCATCGGCAGCAGCTTGATCACCGGCGGCGACGGCTTCCTCGGCTTGCTGTCTTCGGTTTTCGATGTTGGCGGCGAGCTTTTCATAGCGTGCCATCTGATCGGCACCAAGATCGCCCCAAAGGCCGCGGCCGAGCTGCACAAGCGCGAAGAGTTCGAGGACGAGAAACGTCCAAAAAAAGCCCCAAAGGCCGCGGAAGGCACCCCAAAGCGGCCCGCCGAGCGCAGCCGCCCAGTTCCAGGACCAGGCGAAGCCGGTCTTGCCTTGGATCTTCTCGAACTCGGCGGCGTAATACTCGTGCTTTTCCTTGGCGAACTCGTCGATCGAGCTCGAGAGCGATTTGGGTCCCAGTTCGAGGCCGGTGTCGGTGCTCATGCCTTGCCTCCCTGGATGCCCTTCAAGAGGGTGGCCTTGTCGATCACGCCGATATCAACGCCGTCGTCGCTCTGGATCACGATCGGATGCTCGGTGGTGGTGGTGATGTCGATCAGATGATCGAGATCGGTGCCGTGGGGTGCGCGCGGCGCGTCCGTAAGATCGACCGTCGGGTGGGAGGCTTTGAACTCATCCAATGGCACCATGATCGAATGGGCGAAGACGAGCTTGAGTTTCGAGATGCCCTCGACGAAGTCCTTCACATAGTCGTCGGCGGGCTTGGTGACGATGTCTTCAGGCGTGCCGATCTGGACGATGCGACCGTCCTTCATGATGGCGATGCGATTGCCGATGCGGATCGCCTCGTCGAGGTCGTGGGTGATGAAGACGGTGGTCTTCTTCAGTTCCGAGGACAGCGCCATGAACTGGTCCTGGAGCTGACGGCGGATGAGGGGATCGAGCGCGGAGAACGGCTCGTCCATCAGGAGCACTTCGGGGTCAGACGCGAGCGCGCGGGCGAGACCGACGCGCTGCTGCATGCCCCCCGACAGTTCCCGCGGAAAGCGATCCTCGTAACCGTCCAGATTGACTAAGGAAAGACAGTGCTGCGAGACTTCCCAGCGTTTCGACTTGGGCTCGCCCCGGACCTGCAGGGGAAAGCCGACATTGTCGCGCACGGTGCGATGCGGAAGCAGCGCCATATGCTGGAACACCATGCCGATATGCATGGCGCGCATGGTGCGAAGCTCCTCGCCACCAAGGGAAATCATGTCCCGGCCGAGCACCGAGATCTTGCCCGCGGTCGGCTCGATCAGCCGATTGAGGTGACGCACCATCGTGGACTTGCCAGAGCCGGAAAGTCCCATGACGCAGAAGATCTCGCCGCGTGGTACGGTGAAGGAGCAATCGGCGATGCCGACCACACAGCCATATTTTTCCAGAACTTCGGGCTTGGTCAGCCCTTCCGTCTCAACGGCTTGCATCGCCTCAGGCGCGCGCTCGCCAAAAATCTTCCAGACGCCCTCGAGTTCGATGACCTTATGGTCGGCTACGCTTTCATCTGCCACGGTCCCGCCTTTCTGAAGAGGCGTGTCAAAAAGAGGTCGGCCGGCACCGCAGTTGGGGGCAGCACCGGCCGAACGTCAAAAACTATTGCAGCCAGCTATCGACGCGGTCGCCGTTTTCAGCGACCCATTTTGCTGCGAACTCGGCCGGATCAGCCTTCTCGACGACCAATGCGTAGGTCATGGCGGACACTGTGTCGGTGTCGAGATCGACATTGGCGATCATGGCGGCCGCCGCCGGCTGGGCATCCTCCAGTGCCGTGGCGTAGTGGATGTGAAGGTTCGCCGTGTTCCAGGCGACGGGTGCAGATGACTTCTCCAGCCATTCCGGATCATCAGTCGGCTGGATCACGTTCCACTGCGCCTCGTCGTAGGCCGGCTCCTTCAACTGAACCAGCTCATGCAGCGCGAACATGTGGTGTGGTGTGTAGCAGAAGAAGACGATATTGCCGTCCTGAGCGACCGCATTGTCGACCTCGGCGAGCGCCAGCGTCTCGTCCATTTCCTTCAGGGTCATGGTGGCGTCATAGCCGTAGGACTTGGCCCGGATCTTCTCAACATTGGTAGAGGCCCACCCGGCCGCACCGATCCAGATCTCGCCCATGCCGTCGCCGTCGGTGTCGAAGTTGGCGGCCATGTCGGGATCGGTCAGATCGGCGAGGTTCTCAATGCCGGTGCGCTCGGCCGTGCCCTTGGTGACGCACATGCCCTGGTCGCCGGCGACAAAGTTGTCGTTACGCTTCACCGTGCCTTTGTCCGTGACATAGGTCTGATAAAGGTTCTGCTGGTTCGGCAGCCAGACCTCGGGATGGACATGCATTGCGCCACTGTCCATCGCTTCGAAGACGACGGGGTTGGTACCGTTCTGAAGCTCGACCTCGAGGCCGAGATTCTCTTCCATTGCGACTTTGAGGACATGGGCGGTCGCGAGGACCGACGGCCAGTTCGGCACCCCGATGACGACGTCGGCGGCCATGGCCGGCATGGCGATCGTGCTGGCGACAGCTGCCAGTCCCAAACGTTTCAGTTTTGCCTCCATAAGGATTCTCCTTGTTTGATCGTTCATTGACAGCGCATCTGCAGCGACGGGCTTCGCCGACGGTAGCGGCTCCATTATCCGAGGTCCAGTGGCGCGCGCACCCTGGGATGTGTCCGGAACGGCACGGCGATCACGAGGGCCGCATGCAATCCCTAGCAAGTTTGATGCCGAATCGATCGCGGATTGTCGCGTCCGTCGCTGGATCGAGATATGTCGGATAGTGGTTGGCGAGCGTCGTCTTGGCGCGGGCCTTCGCTCGGTCCCAAAGGGTAAGCGCACCGTCTTCCGCCCAGCTCAGCGGGTCGTTGCGATCGGCGAGGGAGGGATAGAAATAGTCCCGCTGCATGGCTTCCATGGTGTGGCCCGCGCCGAGAAAATGGCCGTCGCCGCTCACAGCTTGTTGAATGGCATCGAAGCCGAGCGTCTCGTCGTTGACTTCGATGCCTCGGATAGCGCGATAGACGTTGCTCAGCATTTCATCATCGGCGACGAAGGCCTCGAACGAAGCCCCTAAAAGGCTCGCCATCATACCTGAGGACTCATAGATCATGTTGCCGCCGGCGAGACCTGTGGCCAGCGCGGTCAGCGCCTTCTCCGCTCCCATCTGCGCATCCACCGCCTTGGCGTCGGCCATCGAACAGGCGACGCCGCCGGGTAGGCGTAGAAAACGAGCGATCTGTGCGAATGCCGCGTTCATGATCGCCATTTCGCCGCCGGAGCCGGCAAAGGCGCCGGTGCGCAGATCGACCACGAACGGCCAGTTTGAGAAGATCATCGGATAGCCCGGCTGATACAGGCCGACCATGGCCAGCGCCGCAAGCGCTTCCGCCGTGCTCTGAGCCAGCATCGCGGCCGGCGCTGCCGGTGCCGTCGCCCCCGCCTGCGCGGCGATGATCGCGTTGATCGGCACGCCGCGCGCAACACAGCGTTCGGCCACGGCCACCGCATCCTCGCCATAGCGAAGCGGTGAGATCACCGGGCTGATATGGACCTTGCAGAACGGCCGTTTTTAGAACTTCCCTTCCCCGCCTGCAGCGATATCGAGCATGTCGACGATGGGATCGACATGGTCCGCAATCGTGATACTCGTGCCGACCGGCTTGGTCGTCCCGGCAAGCAGCGCATAGACCGTGTTGATGTCCAGATCGCGAATGTCCTCAAGGTCGGTCGCCACGCAGCAGCGGGTAAACCAGCTGACATTGGTGAGCTGATCGACCAGCCGCGTGAAGTCGTAGAGATCGGTAAGGGTGGAAGGTCGGTAAAGGCCCGTCTCTATGTCGAGCGTCTGCACCGCCGCCCCGCCGGTGCCGAAATAGACCCGATCGCCGCCGATCTCGATGTCGTACTTCGGATCGCGTCCGTGAAGGACGAAGGATTTGGCGGCGCCTTCGATCAGGTCCTCGACCATGGCACGTGGAAAGCAGAGGCGCCCTTGGGCATTTCGTTCGCCACCCGCCTCCAGCGCCCGCGCCATCAACCCCTCCGGCACCTCGCCCATGCCGATCTCGGCCAGAATGCGAAGGGCAGTGTCGTAGATGGCGGACAGATCGAAATCGGAAAGCGGCTGATAGGCCCCACCCGATTGACCTGGAGGGCAAGGATTGATTTCGACCTCGCTCGCCGTCCTTTTCGCTACGCGGGCGGCACGGCCACCGGAACGACGTTTTGTTGCGCTTCCCGACATCGCTGATGCCATCCTTTCCCACATGATCAAGGCCAAAGCTCGACGACCGTCCTGGCCGTTCGGCCCATCATGTCACGCTAGGATCAGGCCTGGTTGCTGACAAGCGATAGAAGCCCCCTGCGCTTGACGTCGGAGCCGATCAACATCGTCATGGACGTCAGGCACCTCATCACCCAATATTCAACAAGAGGTTCCCAATACTCTTTGAGATATCAATGAGAGGTGAGGGTATCGTGGGCTACCAACCGCTCTCCGACGTCCGAAGATCACTTCGTGTTCCCTGGTACCGTTGTCCTATGGAGCCGGGAAAGCTGCGCGAGCTGTCGACGCGAAGCGACCTGCAGGGATGGCTTCAGGCGGGCGGGCATTTTGCTCTGTTCGTCCTCACCGGCGCGCTGGTCTATCTCTTCTGGACGTATGAGAACTGGCCCGGCTTCTTCGTCGCCCTCTTTGTCCATGGCACCGTCGGCAGCTTTTTCACGGGCACCGCCCCTCATGAGCTCGGCCATGGCACCGTGTTCCGTACCAAATGGCTGAACAAGGCTTTCCTCTATCCGTTCAGTCTGCTCAGCTGGTGGGATCCCTTCGACTACGCCAGCAGCCACACCTATCACCACCGCTACACGCTTCATCCCGAGGGGGATCGTGAGAACCTGCTGCCGCTGCATCCGGCGGTCGGCAAGACCTTTCTGCTTCAGCTGTTCACCGTGAACCTCCTCACCCAGCGCGGACGGACCTTCGGCAAGGGCGGCCTGATATCGACGATCTATCTCACCGTCCTGGGCGCCTTCGGCCATGTCGGCAACGACGACAAGCCGGCCAACGAATGGCTGCGCGCCTTGCACGCGGATCAGCCGGCCCAGCACCGAAAGTCGATCTGGTGGTCGAGAGCGCTGCTCCTCTTTCATGGATCGGTGCTCGTGATCGCCCTGGCAACAGGCCATTGGGTTCTGCCACTGATTCTCAGCGTCTTCCCGTTCATCGCTAACTGGCTCGCTTATTTCGTCGGCATGACCCAGCATTGCGGGCTTCAGGAAAACACCGCCGATTTTCGCAAGAGCGTGCGGTCGATGACGCTCAATCCCGTGGTCGAGTTCCTCTACTGGCGCATGAACTGGCATACCGAGCACCATATGTATGCAGGTGTCCCGTGCTATAATCTGAAGAAGCTTCATCGAGAGGTCGCCGACGACATGCCGGTGCCGCGCACGCTCTGGGGTGCCTGGCAGGAGATGCTCGAAACCTGGCGACGGCAGCAGACCGACCCCGGCTACCAGTTCGACACCCCTTTGCCGCCGACGGCGAAGCGCGCTCGCGACGATACCCCGGATCAGCTCGAAAGCTCGATCGGCGATCTGGCACCGGAAGGTCTAAAGTAAGGTCAGAACGGACAGCATGGCACGCGACCTCGGGCAGGTCGCCCAGGCTGTAGCAGCACCGCATCGACAGACGAGAGTCGACCATGTCCCAAACCAGTCGTGCCCGCGCCGTACAGGGCGCCACGTTCGAAAAATCGTTCACGCAGCAGGAGCCGATATCCGAGGCAGCGATCGCTCGTGC
>JBCCIN010000121.1:0-12494 GCA_039028235.1 Pseudomonadota bacterium | reverse complement strand
GTCGGATCGCCGACGGACTGAACGCCCTGGTCCAGGAGATCGGCGAGCACCACGCCGCGGTTATAGGGCGTGCCCCGTATCAAAAAATTCTGGGCAGCCGGACCCCAGGCGCGGGTGAGCCAGTCGAGATCGGCCTGAAAGCCGCCGGAGGCGACGACGACCGCTTTGGGCGAGAGCCGGTGCGTCTCGCCCTCATGGGTGTAGTCCATCCAGGCGATCTGGTCCCCGTCCAGCTCCAGATGGGTTACATTGGCCTCGTAGAGCACATCGACGCCAAGGTCGGCAGCCGTCCGGTAATAGGCATTCATCAGAGACTTGCCGCCGCCAAGGAAGAAGGCGTTGGTGCGGGCGAGCGAGAGCGTGCCGGAGAGCGACGGCTGGAACCGAACGCCATGGGCCTCCATCCAGGGCAGACATGCCTCTGACTCCCGAATCGCAAGTCTTGCCAAGACCTCGTCGGTCTTGCCGGCCGTGACTTTCAGGAGATCGGCCAGATATTCCTCCTGATCATAGCTCTCGATCAGCGGCCCGAGTGGGCCTCTATGCATGCAGCGGAAGTTGCGCGTGTGCCTTGAATTGCCGCCGCGATAGGCCTTGGGCGCGGTCTCCAGCACCAGCACGCTGGCACCCGCCTCGGCAGCCGTCATCGCGGCGCAGAGCGCTGCGTTGCCGCCGCCAATTACCGCTATGTCGTAGGCCTTGGCCATCAATCCCCCTTACTCCGTAAAGTCTAACGGCAGCCTAATTCATTTGACAAATGACGGTTTTCTTCTGATTGATGCGATATGAGCATCAATTACGATTTCGCCGATCTCGAAGCCTTCCTGGCGGTCAAGGAAACCGGATCCTTCCACCTGGCGTCCCAAAAGCTCAGCCTGTCGCAATCGGCGATCACGCGCCGGGTCCAGAAGCTGGAGCGAGTCCTGGGCTCGGTGCTGTTTGAGCGTACGACCCGGAAGGTCCGGCCGACGCTCGCCGCCAAGCGCCTGCAGGCTAGGGCGGAGGCGATCCTCGACGATGCCAAGGAAACCGTTCGCGCCATGCGTGACGAGAGCGTCGCGTACGCCCATCAGCGAAGCCGCATCGTGACCGTGGCGACCATACCAACGGTCGTCGCCGGCGTGCTGCCAGAGGCTTTGGTCAGGTTTCGCGCTGCCGGGCATGCGTCGCGCATACGCGTTATCGACGTCGCGGCGAACGAGGTTGCCGAGGCCGTTGCCGAGGGCGAAGCAGACTTCGGGATCTGCTCGATACCCGCCATTGAGCCCAGCACCGCATTCGAACCGTTGTTCGACGACCAGATCATTCTGGCACTTCATTCTGGGCACCCCCTTGCCAAGCGCGACGTCGTTCCCTGGGAAGCGCTAGAAGGCGAAGCCTTGATCCTGCCGGCCAGGAAGACGGGAAACCGCCTGCTGATCGACGAAGCGATGGCGCGCGGACGCCTCACCTTGACCTGGACCTATGAAGCCGAACGCTCGACCACAGCGTTGTCGCTGGTCAGGGGCGGGTCGGGTGTAGCCCTGCTGCCCCTGTCGGCCTTGAAGGATGTGCAGGACGACCGCGTAGCGTGGCGACATCTGAGCGATCCGGTGATCGCGCGTCCCATTGGTCTTCTCACCAGAATCGGACAAGCCGACACGCCTGAAACCGCTGCTTTGAAGGACACGATCCGCAAGGTAGCCAGGAGCAGCTAGCCCGCCGTGGCGGTGCCGGAGCCCTCGATCCGGACGGGAGCTTTGCGACCAATACCGGGAGTACGCGGCAGCCGCTCGGGACAGACCGACCCAAGACCGGGCAGGATGCCTGAGTAACGTTATCCGCTGCTCGAAGACCAACTCAGCTGTCTGATCATTCGATCGCTTCAGCTTCTGTCGTTCTCGCCGGCTGTCCGCGCGATCACTTTTCGTGCACGTGCGACGAGGGGAGCGTCGATCATCCTGCCGTCCACTTTGACGATGCCGTCCCCTGCCCGCTCGGCGGCCTCGGCGGCAGCGACGATCTTCCGAGATCGTTCGATCTCCTCGGCGGTGGCGCCGAACACCTGGTTGAGCACGGCGATTTGGGTCGGGTGGACGGCGTAGCCGCAGGTCGAGCCGATGGCGCGGGCATAACGTGCGGCCTCGTCCAAGGCGTCGAGGTCAGCGTAGTCCGCCATGGAGTGGGGAACGACGAGCGCGTCTCTGCCGACCGATTTCGCCGCCTGGATGACCTGAACTGCTGCCGGGCGCAGCACCTCCGGGGTTGCATCGACGCCCATGGCGGTGGCGTAATCCTCGACGCCGAGGGTGAGCGCTCGCACGCGCCGCGCAGCTTTCGCAATTTGACGCGCCACTAGAACAGCTTCGGGCGTTTCCAGCATCGGCACCAATCCGATACGCCCCTCGGGCAAGCCACGCTCGCTCTCAAGGTCAGTGACGATACGATCGATCGCCCGGACCTCGTCGGCGGACCGGCATAGAGCCAGATGCAGGCTGGAGACGCCCGCTATCACGGCTGCTTCCAGATCGCGTACCGCCTGCAGGCCAAACGCGTTGATCCGGACCGTCACGTCGACGCGGCCGCTCAGATGGTCGACGGCTTTGGCAAGCGCAGCCCTCGCTTCAGCCTTGCGGTCAGGCAGAATGCTGGCTTCGAGATCGAGCACCACGGCATCGGCGCCACGCTCGGCAGCCTTAGCGACAAACCGCTGCTCAAGCACGGGGATGAACAGAAGCGAGCGCCACTGCATCAGACAGTACCCCTTTCGCTCAGTTCCTGAATGTCCGTTTCGCTGAAGCCGAGCTCCCCCAGAATTTCCGCATTATGCTGGCCGAGTTCGGGTGCCGGGCTGCGTACGGAGCCGGGGGTTTCGCTCAAACGTGGGAAAACGGCATGCATGGGAAGGCGATCCATATCCTGGTCCTCATAGTCCTCCAGCACCCCACGACCCCGAATGTACTCGTGATCCAGGAGATCGCCGACATCGCAGATCGGCCCCACTGTCACGCCGGCCTCGGCATAATAGGCCAGGTTTTCCTCAAGCGTCCGCGTTCGCATCGCGTTCGAGATGATCTCGTCCAAGGCGACGGCGTTCTCGATCCGCGCGCTGGGCGAGACAAAGCGAGCATCCTCGATGAGTTCAGGCCGTCCGATCGCATGTGCTACCTTTTCCCACATGGACTGCATCGATGCCGACATCACGAGATGCTGGCCGTCCTTGCATGGATAAACGTTCCGCGGGGCGGCGACATCGCTGCGATTGCCCTGCCGCTTCGGCGCTTCGCCCGTCGCGACGTAGGTGGCCGCCCAAGGGCCGAGAATACCGAACAGAGGTTCGAAAAGCGAAAGATCGATGATCTGCCCCTTCGCGTGGCCGCTCTTCGCGGCGATAACGGCGGCCAGCGCGCCGCCGAAGCCCGCAAGTCCTGCCACCATGTCCGCAAGCGCCAGCGGCGGTAAAAGCGGCGGCTTGTCCTCCCAGCCGGTCATGGCGGCAAAGCCCGACATCCCCTCGATCAGACTGCCGAAGCCCGGCTTGTCGGCATAGGGTCCCGTTTGCCCCCAGCCGGATACGCGGGTGATGATCAGGTTGGGTCGATGCTGCCAAAGCACATCCGGCCCCAGCCCCCATTTCTCCAGGGTGCCAGGCACAAAATTCTCGACGAGCATGTCCGAGGTCGCGACCAGCTTGAGCAGGAGAGCGATCCCCTCGTCGCTTCGAATGTCGAGCGTCAGGCTTTTCTTCGAGCGGGCATAGACCTTCCACCAGGTTCCCGCAGCACCGAACCGGCGGAGGTCATCGCCAATGCCGGGTCGCTCGATCTTGATGACCTCGGCACCGAAGTCCGCGAGCATGTGGGTCATCATGTTGCCCGCCGCCAGCCTGGTCATGTCGACAACGCGCAAACCGTGAAGCGGTCCTCTGGCTTCCGGTGTGTAAGCGCTTTTTCGCACTTCATCCTGGGTCATGCTGCCAAGGTCCTCTTGCGGTCGCGCAGCAGCAGCCAAGCGACGATAGGCGTCGCTAGAAGCAGCGTCAGCGCGAAGACATGATCGAAGATGGCGACGGGATTTCGGCCCAACAGCACCACGGACTGACGAATCGACAGCTCGATCATAGGACCGAGGACGAGGCCGATGATGAAGCAGACCACGGATATATCCAGCTTGACCATGAGGTAGCCCAGGACCGCGAAGCCGAGCATCAGCCAGACGGCAAAGAAGCCACCCTGGCTCACATAGATCCCGACGACGCAGAGCAGAAGAACCGTTGGGTAGACGACGAAGGGCGGCACGCGCAGGATCATGGCAAAAACTCTGAGGCCGATACTGCCGATGAGGAGCACCATGACATTCGCCATAATCATGGCGGCGAACAAGCCATAGATCAGCCCGGCGTCTCTTTGGAAGATCAGCGGGCCGGGCGTCACACCGTGGATCAGGAACGCGCCGACCAGGAGGGCTGCCGTCAGGTTGCCGGGTATGCCGAGGGTCAGGAGCGGGATCATGTTGGCGCCTGAGACCGCGGAGTTCGCACTTTCGGTCGCGGCAATGCCTTCGAGGGCTCCCTTGCCCATCTTCTCGGGATGTTTCGAGAAGCGCTTGGCGGCAGTGTAGCTCAAGAACGCCGCGAGCGTGGTTCCAAGGCCCGGCAGTGCACCGATGGCTGTGCCAATGCCGGCACCTCTAAGCACAGTTTTGCGCAGTCCGAAGAACTCGGATACATGCAATCGGTCGGTTCCCTCACTGGAAGCGGCACGGGTGCCGCCTCTCCAGGATCGGCCCTCCTCCAGCCGCATGATGATTTCCGGAACGGCCAATACACCGATGGCGACGGCAGCCAAGGGCAGGCCATCGAACAGATCGACATAGCCGAAGGTGAAGCGCGGGGATGCCGTCTCCGGGTCGACGCCTGCCGTGGCCAAGAGTGCGCCGAACACGGTCGCAAAGGCCCCTTTGGTCAGCGATCGTCCCGATAGCGAAGCAATCAGCGTCAGGGACAGGATGAGGATCGCTGCAAGCTCGACCGGCCCTGCCTTGAGTGCAAAGACCGCCAGCGTCGGCGCCAGCAAGATCAGGACAATGTCCGAGCAGCTGTCACCAGCAACCGAGGAATAGAGCGCTGTCTGCAACGCCCGGCGCGGCTTGCCCTTCTTGGCCAGCGGATGGCCATCGAGCGTGGTGGCCGCCGAGTGCGGCTCGCCCGGCGTGTTCAGGAGGATGGCGCCGATCGCCCCGCCGAAACCGCCTCCCTTCATAACGCCCACCAGCAGGCCGATCGCGGCCAGCGGGTCCATGGTAAAGGTCAACGGAATGGCAACCGCAATGGCCATCGGTGCATTAAGCCCTGGAACAGCACCGATCACGATGCCGATGATCACGCCAAGAGCGACCGAGAGAAAGGTCGAAAGCGTGAGCGCGTCGGCAACGGCGGTGAGAATCGTTTCCATGTCAGGGCAGCGGCAGGCCGAGGCCGAACCAGAAGGCCAGATAGATCGCTGGAGGGATGAGAACGGCATTAAACGCAAAGGCCCATCCCGGCGCCCGCCCATGGATCCAGGTCAAGGCCAGGAGCCCGAGCGGAGCGGCCGCCAAAAATCCGGCATAGGGCCAGCCGATCTTGGCACCCGCAAAGCGCATCAGGAGAAGCATCAGAGCGGTCGTGCCGATGCACAAGGCGAGATGGCTGAGATTTGCGAATGTCAGCACAGGGCCGCCCTCGTCAGCCATGCCGGCTTCGCGAGAGCCATGCAAATTCAACACGATCAAAACGCATCCAAGACCCAGGATGAGCCAAGCGAGAATCCGTGGGGCAAAGCTGGGTGCCAGGCCGAAGCTGCCCTCGTCGTTCACCTGCCAGGGGATGATCCAGAGATGGAGCAACCAAGCGAACAGGACCAGCATGACACCCAGCACGAGATCTCGCCTGCGCCCGGTCAACCCCGCCACAGGCGAGGTGCGGTCGAGTATCGGCCGGTCTGACAAGACCTCCTACTCTTCGAGCGTCTTGAGCAAGGCCTCGTAGTCTCCGCTCTGGCGTTCGAGCTCTGCCTGAAGCTCGGGGCCGGTCATGCCGACCTCACGGCCGCGGAACTTTTCGGTCACGAACTCGACGAACGCGTCCGACTTCGCGGCCGTCAGTAGGGCGCTCTCCAGCTTGGCGCGCACCCCCTCGTCCATGTCCGGCGGTCCGAAGAACACCATGTAGTTGCTGGTATAGACCTCATAGCCGAGGTCCTTGAGCGAGGGCACGTCAGGCAGCTCGGTCAGCCCATCGGGAACGCCGGCCGCCAGGATCCTGAGTGCGCCGTCGGTGTGCATCGGGATCGCGTTGGAGCCGGAAAAGCCGAGATCGACATGGCCACCCAGGACCGCTTGACGAGCCCCCGCGCCGCCTCGTGTCGGCACGACATTGATCGGGAGCTCTTCCTTCTTGCCAATGAACTCCATGATCTTGCGATCGAGCGGAATGATCGACGCATAGTTCAGCCAGCCGCGCTCCTTCGCATGGGCGAGCATACCCTGGAAGTCCTCGAATGGTGCGTCAACCGGCGCTGTGAAGACGCTTCGATAACCTGCAACACCTGCGAGATAGCTGAAGTCGCCGATGCCGTGCTGGACCGAACCGAGCAACGGATCAAAGGCAAAGGTCGTCGCAACGGCAAAGCCGATGGTGTAGCCATCAGCCGGCTGTTCCTTAAGCCAGGCTGCCGCGACACCGCCGCCAGCACCCCCGCGATTCTCGACGATCACCTCCTGACCAAGCGCCTTTTCCAGCTCCGCTGCCACGATCCGTGCTGCCGTATCGCTACCACCACCTGCCCGGAATCCGACAACAACGTTAATGGGCTTTTCAGGAAATTCGGCAAAAGCCGTCGAGGCGATGCCGATGGCCACAGCCGCGCTGAGCGCCGTTTTCAGCAGGTTCATTGATTGTCTCCCAGTCATGCCTTGTGGCCGCAGGCGCAGCCTTATGACATTGACGTTATCGCTTTCGGCAGACAAAAAGAATGACAATATCAAGATCGTAGCCATAGCATTTCATTATAACCAGAGACTAATGGTGGAACTCAAGCAGATCAGAAGCTTTCTCTGCGTTTTCGATCTTGGCAGCTTCTCGCGTGCGGCCCGGTTCTTGAACATCGCGCAGCCGGCGCTCAGCGTGCATGTTCGAAAGCTGGAGGATCGTCTGGGAGTGGTCCTTTTGGAACGCACCCCGCGTGGTGTCATCGCCACGGAGGCCGGGCGGCGCTTCGCAAGGCGCGCCCGCCAAATCCTGGATCTGGCCGATGAGACGGAGAAAGAATTCCGAGCAACCCCCGGCACGATCACCGGTGACGTCAAGCTCGGCCTGCCCGGCTCCGTCTGTCCGGTGCTGGCCCCACCGCTGATCCTGGCCGCGCGCGAACGTTATCCAGGCGTTCGTTTGATTGTCTCGGAATTCATGAGCGGCGATCTCGCGGACATGCTGCGTGACGGTCGTATCGACCTCGCAGTCCTGTTCAATGTCGAGCCGTCTGACGACTTCACCTCAGACTATTTGCTGACCGAGCATTTGCATCTGGTCGGTCAGGCCGACGATCCATCGCTCCCGGAAGGTCTGATAAGCGCTTTGGACCTCGCTCAGTATCCATTGGTCGTCACCCGGCCACCGCATGGTCTTCGCGTGTTGTTGGACCGTTGGGCCGGCGACGCCGGCGTTGCGCTCTCTATTCGCTATGAGGTCGATGCGCCGTCGGTCATGGTTCAGATGGTGACCGAAGGGCTCTGCTATTCGATCCTGTCGCCATCGGCGATCCGGGAAAAACGCGAGACCGGGTTGCTTTCGAGCGCGAAGGTAGTGGCCCCTTCGATCGAACGCAAAGTCTGTCTCTGCGAGTCACGCCGCATGCAGCCAGAGAAAGCCCGTTCTGCGATCAGGGACCTGACGCGCAATGTCGCCCTTGAGCTCGCAGCGGATCAGACCTGGGAAAACGAGGCAAGCGGCTAGCCCTGCAAGGCTTAAGATATGAGGCCTTTAGAGATGGTCGTTATGAAGGAGCATTCCCGATGCCCAACGCGCTGATCACCGTAGACCGGCTGCGCGACTTTGCGACGTCGGTCTATAGAACGCTCGGCATGCCCGATGATAACGCCGCCCTGCTCGCGGACACCCTGGTCCAGGCGGATCTCTGGGGACATCAATCCCACGGCGTCATGCGCACCTTCTGGTATGCCAAGCGCATCCAGTCGGGGGCAACAAGAGCGGCAGCGCCGTCCGAAGTGATCGTTGATGGCGGCGCCATCGCTGTTGTCGACGGGCAGGACGGCGTCGGACAAGTCGTTGCCGCGCGGGCCATGGAGGAAGCGATCGCGCGTGCCAAGGGTCATGGCATCGGCGCCGTCGCCGTCCGTCATTCCGGACATTTCGGCACCGCCATGTACTTCACGCGCATGGCCGCGATCAAAGGCTGCATCGGCTTGGTCTCGACCAATGCCAGCCCGGCGATGGCGCCTTGGGGTGGCAAGGACAAGATGATCGGCACGAACCCCTGGTCGATCGCAGCCCCCGCGGACAAGCATGCCCCCATGATGCTCGACATCGCCAACACCGCGGTCGCCCGCGGTAAGCTCTATCTCGCCCGCCAGCGCGGCGAACCGATCCCCGATGGCTGGGCCATGGATCAGGAGGGGCACCCCACGACCGACCCAGCCCTCGGCATCGCCGGCAACATCCTGCCGATGGCCGGCCACAAAGGTTACGCAATCGCGACGATGATGGACGTCCTCTCGGGCATTCTGAGCGGCAGTCATTTCGGCGCTGCCGTGGTCGGTCCCTACGAGCCGAGCGGGCGGAGCGGTGTCGGTCATCTTGCCATCGCGCTGAACATCGAAGCCTTTCGCCCGCTTGCGGATTTCCACGCGGACATGGATCGCCTGATCACCGACATCAAGGCTGCGCCCAGGGCACCAGGCGTCGAGGAGATCTATTACCCCGGCGAACTTGAGGCACATGCCGAAGATCGGCAGCGTCAAACCGGGATTGAGATCCCCACCGACACGCTCAAGGAGCTTGATGACGGCGCAAAGGATCTCAGTATCGATCCGCTGAGCCACGGGATGTGAAGCGCTGCGTCAACACTCATCGACGGCCCTGCCTGCGATCGAGCACGTCTACTCTGCCGGGACCGGCGCTGTCTCGGGCGTCGGCAGCTGGCGTGGCAGGAAGGCGACCGCGATCAGAATGACCAGGGCGGCGCCGGCGAGAATGCGGAACAGCATGTCGAAGCCAAAGCGGTCGTAGACGATGGCGATCAACGGCAGTGTCAGTGCCAGCACGGTGAAGCTCACCACATAGCGAACGCCGTAGATGCGGGCGCGGAAGGCGCCGCTCGCCATCTTGCCGATCATGTAGTCGTTGATCGGAATCTGGCCGAAGGCGCCGAGCATGAAACCGATGGCGACGGCGAGCGCAAGATGATCGGTAAGGCCGGGCATGGCCGCGAAGAACAGAAGCTGCATCAGGGCGACGACCATGAACACGCGCCTCGGACCGAAACGATCGAGCATGGCACCGACGACAAGCTGCGCCAGTGATGCAATCGCGAACACGATGAAGGCAAGCGTGCCGACCATGGTCGCCGTCTCACCAAGATCGGCGACCAGGTTCTGGAGGCGTTCATCGAAAATCTTCGGAAGCGCGAAGGTGGTGCTCTGAAAGATGATCGAGGAGACAGCCGTGGTCAGAAAGACGATGGCGGAGACACGCCACAAGAGCCGGCGATAGTCGGCGGCGGGCGCTGCTGCCGGGGGTCCTTCGGCTTTCTGCCTCACCGCCGTTTCGGCGCGGATCTCGTTCTGTCGCAGCATCAGATAGAGCAAGCCGATTATCAAGGCGAACGCGCCCGGCAGAACGAAAGCCATACGCCAGCCTCCATGGTCGATCAGGTAGCCGGTGATCAGCGCTGCACTCGCCACACCGAGATTGCCGTAAACCCCGTTCGCAGCGATGCGCATGCCGGTGTTGCGCCATTTCATGGTAACGATCGCCAGGCCAACCGGGTGGTAGATCGCGGCGAACATACCGATGACAAAGAGGCCGATGCCGATCTGAAGCGGCGTTTCGGCGAAGCTTGTGGCAATCGAGCAAAAGCCGATGCCGACAAAGAACACGACCATCATGCCGTCACGGCTCCACTTGTCTGCGAGCCAGCCGGCGGGAAGGGCGAAGGCGCCAAAGGCGAAAAAACCGGGCGTCGCATAGGCCAGGAGTTCGGCGTAACCCACGCCCCATTCCCGATGCAGCGCGAGCGCCGCAACGGTCGCAAAGATCAGCATGAACAGGTGATCGAGAAAATGACCGATGTTGAGCAACAGGAAATAGGCGCGATCTCTCGTCATCCCGACCCCTTGTCGCCGCCAGCCGAGGATCAAGCCAAGCACCGATCTCGCGACGGCGCAACAAAGGGCTGGAGGCCATCAAAATGATCGTGGGTGTCTTGGAGCGATCGTCTGCAGCCAGAAATGCATGTCAAGAATGTCGGGGCGTTGTGCATCGTCTTTGAAAATTGCACTCTAAAGCAAATTACATTGATGATCGTTCGTGCCCGTTATTGTTGAAGAGCAAGAGTAAAGAGCGATCGGTGAGCGCGCCGCTCGCGCCGGTGTCAGGGAGGTTTCGACATGGCATATGACGCCAATGACAATGCGGCGCTCTACTTCGTCGATCGCCATGTTGCGGATGGCCGCGGCGACAAGGTCGCCTTTCGCGAGGCGGATGGCGCGAAGCGGTCGCTGACCTATGGTGAGCTCGCTGAACAATGCGCGCGCTTTGCGGGCGCTCTCTACCGTTCCGGCATGCGCCGGGAAGAGCGGATCGCTGTTATCGCGCTCGATCAGATCGAATTTCCCGTCATCTTCTGGGGTGCGCTCAAGGCGGGTGTCGTGCCGGTGCCGATCAACACGCTGCTCTCGACCGACATCTACAAAGCGATCCTCGATGATAGCCGGGCATCGACACTCTTTGTGTCGAAGGCCCTTTGGCCGACGGTCAAACCCGCACTCGAGAGCAATCGGCATGTGCGGAAGGTGATCATGATCGGCGGCGCCGAAGATGGTGCCGAAAGCTTCGATGCTTTCATGAAGGGAGCACCGATTGAAGAAACGGTAGCGGTCTCGGGCGACGAGCTTGCCTTTTGGCTTTATTCCTCAGGCTCGACCGGCGAGCCCAAAGGCGTTCGCCATGTGCATTCATCGTTGAAGACAACCTGCGATACCTTTGGCGATCAGGTCTTGGGCATTCGCAAGGACGACGTCGTCTACTCCGCAGCAAAGCTTTTCTTCGCCTATGGTCTCGGCAATGCCATGTCCTTCCCGATGGCCGTAGGCGCCGCCGCTGTCCTGTTCAGCAGCCGGCCGACGCCGGATGCGGTATTCGATATCATGACGGCGGAGCGGCCCACGATCTTCTGCGGCGTGCCGACGCTCTATGCTGCGATGCTGAACCAGGCGGAGAAGGACGGGGGTGCGCCGGACCATGACATCAGACTGGGTGTCTCAGCTGGCGAGGCGCTTCCACGCGAGATCGGGGAGCGCTTCGAACAGCTTTTTGGTGCCGAGGTGATCGACGGCGTCGGCTCGACCGAGATGCTGCACATCTTTCTTTCCAACAGTCCGGGCGACGTTGTCTATGGCACCTCGGGTCTGCCGGTCCCGGGCTATGAGGTGCGGCTGGTGGACGAACATAACCGGGACGTCGCGGATGGCGAAGTCGGTGAGCTTCTCGTGAATGGCCCTTCGAGCGCCGATGGCTATTGGAACCAGCGCGAAAAGTCGCGTGCAACCTTTGTCGGCTCCTGGACACGGACAGGGGACAAATATGAGTGCACGCCGGAGGGACGCTACATTTATTGCGGACGTTCCGATGACATGTTCAAGGTCTCCGGCATCTGGGTAGCCCCTTTCGAGGTCGAGCAGGCGCTGATCGATCATGCGGATGTACTCGAAGCTGCCGTGGTGGCAAGGAAGGATGAAGACGGGCTTGAGAAACCGGCGGCCTTCATCGTTTTGAAGCCGAACGCTGATCCGGCGGTTGCCTATCGGCTTAAGGCTTTCGTCCAGCAAAAGGTCGGCAAGTGGAAATATCCGCGCTGGATTAGCGTCATGGACGAGTTGCCGAAGACGGCCACAGGCAAGATCCAGCGCTTCAAGCTCCGTGACGCCGGCTCGGCAAAGGCAGACGAACGGTGATCGACTGGGTCCTTGGGAAGGGCCACTTCAACGCTGGCGGCAAGTCGCTGGAGTGGGGAAGTTTCGGCCCTATCCCAGGCGTTGGCAACGCCACCCCGGTCATCGTCATGTTGCATGAGGGCCTCGGCTGTCTCGCCCTTTGGCGGGATTTTCCTCTTCAGATTGTCGAAGCGACCGGCAATCCCGTCTTCGCTTTTTCGCGCGCGGGCTATGGCCATTCGGACCTAGCGGAGCTACCGCGGCCGCTCGACTATATGACACGCGAGGCCGTTGACGTACTTCCC
>JBCCIN010000120.1:0-12539 GCA_039028235.1 Pseudomonadota bacterium | reverse complement strand
GGGCATGGCGCCCGCCGGCATCATCGTCGCCTTGACCGGCCAATCGATGTCTGCGGAGGCGCGCGCTTTCGGCATGGGCGTCTTCTTCGCAGCGTATTTTTTCATCGCAACGCCCGCGCCCGCGATTGCGGGGTGGCTCTTCGACCTGACAGGCGATGCCTTTGCGCCGATCATCTTTGCCGCCGCCCTGTTCGCAGCGACCGCATTCGCCAACATCTTCTTCCGGCTCGTTCAACGAAGAAGTGAAGCGCGGGCATGATCCTCCTTGAAAAGTGGCAAAATTTGGTCATTTCCACAGTCGACATCATGTAGTTGAGCCGTCACTCGAGTTTCCTAGAGACTAATTCCGGGCGCGGTGAGCGTTAGAAGATGCTCTGAGAGAGCCAATCATTTGGCAAGAACTGATCCGTCTGATGATTTTTTTGAGCGATAACCTTCATTCAATTTAATGAAATTGGAACGTTCCCAGGCGGGGATTGTTAGCCTGTTGTGAGGATATGACAAGAAGGGATCATTTCGATGATCGTTGATAACATGAGGAAGCTCTTCGCGATGGTGGTCGTCGGACTTTTCGCGGGCGTTCTGGTCGCCTGCGAGGAGCAAGGGCCGGCGGAACAGGCTGGTGAAGTCATCGACAATACGGTCGAGCAGGCTGGCGAAGCCGCTGAGGAAGCCACGAACAACTGATCACCTCGCCTGATCTGGCATGATGGCCCGCGACCGCGGGTAACATCATGCCGGTCATCAGTCAGGGCTGAAAGGACAGGGTGCGACCGGCTCCGGTCGGTCGTGCGCTGTCGTTCGTTCCGCTACCAAAAAGGGCGGGGCGTGGTGGCCGTCGTCGAGAAAATCGGGCAGCATCGACCATTGAGGATCCATGGCATGCGGATGACATGGCGCCACAGCTCATGATGGGAGATGGTCGATCGCCGCGATGTTGGGGGCCGTTCGGGAGGGTGTCGAACGGGTGTTGCGTGCGGCGGCCCTGTCGGCATCGCGCACCGCGCGGCGCGGCAAGATCGTGGTTCAGACCTATCGCGGCTATGGATCGAGCAAACATCTCTTCCTGATGGGACGAGTCCTACGCCGACCGCCGGAGATCGAGGCCTCTGGGGGAGGGCTTTGGGACAACCTTCGCAAGCTGTCGCGGCTGATGCGTGCCTGGGGGATCGAGAAGGCGCGCCTGTCAGCGCGATTTGACGATATCGACAAGACCGTCGAGACCGATCGCGACGGCTATTTCCGTATCGAGCTGGATCTGCCGAAACCACCGCCCGCCGGTCGCCACTGGCATCAGGTCAGCCTTCGTCTTGATCATCCGGTGACGATCGAGACGCTCGGCGACGTCTTCGTCCCCGGCGATCGGGCCGGTTTCGCGGTGATCAGTGATATCGACGACACCGTCATGCACACCGGGGTCGCCAATAAGCTGATGATGATGTGGCGACTGTTCGTGCAGGGGGCCGATGGCCGGACGGCCTTTCCCGGCATGGCGCCCTTTCTGCGCGCGTTGCACCAGGGACCGGGCGGCGACAACGGCAATCCGATGCTCTACGTATCGCGTGCGCCCTGGGCGATCTATGGCGTGCTCGAGCGCTTCTTCCATCTTCACGATATTCCGGTCGGCCCGATTCTGTTTCTGCGGGAGTGGGGGATGACCCTGCAGCATCCGTTCCCGAAACGCGGCAAGGGGCACAAGATCGGCCTGATCCGGCAGATGATGACGCATTATGACGACCTGCCCTTCATCCTGATCGGCGACAGCGGCCAGCGCGATCCGGAGGTCTATGCCGAGATCGTGCGCAACTTTCCCGGCCGGGTGCTCGCCATCTATATCCGCGACGTCAGCGCCAATCCGACGCGTGATCGGGCGATCCAGCAGATGGCGACCGACCTTGCGAAAAGCGGGAGCTCGATGATGCTCGCCGCCGATACCGAGGCGATGGCGAAGCATGCGGCGGCCCGGGGCTGGATCGCCGAAGCCGCCCTCGCGGAGATCCGAGCCGAGATCCAGCAGCCGTCCTGAGATCGGAAACATCCAACCGGGATGCACGAAGAGCACCCTCCCGCTGGTGCTCGCTTTCTCATCTCTGGCAATTGACACGTATGTCTACTAAAAGCGAGCTCGAAGCTTTATACGGCGGATCGGCCAAGTGATCGCGTCGGGCTGCTGGGAGTTCCGTTGATGAGCATGGCGCGCGAGGCCGTCTTTCCGACAGACGATACCGCCGCTGGTCGAGTGGCAGGCGATCAGGCTGGCATCCTGCCGGGCCAGCATCTCGAAAGGCTGATCCTAGATGGCCGGGCGATCCACCCGGCTCTTCCAATCGAGACCGGCCAGGTGCAGCCGGCGTCCCTCGATCTTCGCCTGGGCAGGCGGGCGTTTCGCGTGCGTGCGAGCTTCCTTCCCGGTGAGAACGCGACCGTTCAGCAGAAGATCGATCAGTTCGCCATGCATGAATTCGCGCTCGGCGACGCGGGCACCGTGCTGGAGAAGGGCTGTGTCTACATCGTCGAGCTGGTCGAAAGCCTCGCCCTCGAACCAGGCCTGACCGCGATCGCCAATCCCAAGAGCTCGATCGGCCGGATCGACGTTTTCACGCGATTGATTACCGACTACGGCACGGAGTTCGACAAGGTGCGCGTCGGCTATGAAGGGCCGCTCTACGCCGAGATCTCGCCGCGCACCTTCAGCATCCTGGCGCGACGGGGCGACCGTCTGAACCAGCTGCGCATAGGGGTCGCGCCCCTCACCGGAGATGCGTCCGACAAAGGGCGGGAGGGGGTTCCCGTCAGTGTCGATCTTGCCGGGGATGGCGTTATCGGCTACCGCGCCCGGAAACATGCGGGGCTGATCGATCTTCGAAAGCTCGCGCATTACCATGTCAGCGACTTCTGGCACCCGCTGCGCGCAAGGCGGGATCGCACGCTGGTGCTCGATCCCGACGAGTTCTACATCCTCGCATCCAAGGAAGCGGTGCGCATTCCGCCGGATCAGGCGGCGGAGATGCTCGCCTATGACACGTCGATCGGCGAGTTTCGCGTGCACTATGCCGGTTTCTTCGATCCCGGCTTCGGCCATGGCGACGCGGAAGGTACCCGCGCGGTACTCGAAGTACGCTCCCATGAAGTGCCATTCGTGCTGGAGGACGGCCAGCGCGTCGGCCGGCTGATCTACGAACGTCTGGCAGCTGAGCCGGATCAGCTCTATGGTGCGGGGATCGGCTCGAATTATCAGCATCAGGGCCTTCGATTATCGAAGCATTTCGCCCTGGCCGACGAGGCCGGCTGAACGCAGCCGCCCAAGACCGCGATTGGCAGACCAACAATGAAGGAGGGGTTCAGATGGCGACCGCCGACCTCTCGATCGGAACAGCGCCCAAGAAGCGGGCGCCGATACCGCCGACGCGATTTCCGTTCGGCAATCTGGGGCCGCTTCGCCGTGACCCCTTTGGCTTTCTTCTCCATTGCCGCGCCGGTTACGGCGATCTGGTCCGGCTGAAGCTGTTCACGACCACAGCCTTTCTGTTTTCCCATCCCGACCTCGTCCAGCACATCCTGCAGAAAAAGCAACCAGTCTACGATAAGGACCTGCAGCCGTTGAAACGCCTGAAACCGGTGCTGGGCGACGGCATGGTCACGGCGGACGGCGAGGTCTGGAAACATCAGCGCGATGTCGCCAAGCCGGCCTTTCATGCGCGCGAAGTGCAGTCCTTCGGGCCGGAGATCACCGAGGTGATCGCGGACACGATCGCCCACTGGCGGGAGGCGGCGGTCGACGGACGCGTTTTGGACATGCATCACGAGATGATGCACATCACCCTTCGCGTGGCGGGACGCGCCCTGTTCGGTGTGGACCTTGGTGCAGAAGCCGAGGTGAGCTCGAACCTTCTGAATGCGACCATGGCGGCGGGGCTGAAACGCATGAATGCGCTGGTCGCCGCCCCGATGATGCTGCCGACGCGGAACAACCGGCTGCTCAAGACCGCGCGCCGGTCGTTGGAGCGCATGATCGACCGGATCATTGAACGCCGGCAAGAGGAGGGCCGGGACGGTGAGGATCTGTTCGGCCGGCTGTTGGAGGACCACGGCGCAAGGGAACGGCCCGGACGTACCCGGCAGTTCTACGACGAGGCGATCACCATCCTTCTGGCCGGGCACGAGACCACGGCGAACGCCCTTTCGTTCAGCCTGCATCTGCTCGGCCGCCACCGAGAGATCGCTGCGAGGCTCCGCGAGGAAACACGACAGGTTCTGGCTGGCCGTCCCGCCACCTTTGAGGACATCCCGTCTCTTGCCTTCACACGCATGGTGCTGGACGAAGCCATGCGCCTCTACCCGCCGGCCTGGCTGATCGATCGCAATGCCGTCGAGGATGACGAGATCGACGGCTATCAGATCCCGAAGGGCAGCCTGATCCTGATCTCACCCTACGTCATCCACCGCCATCCAGCGTTCTGGCCGGACAACGAACGCTTCGACCCTGAGCGCTTCGCCAGGGATCAGGGCAAGGACCGGCCACGCCACGCCTACTTCCCCTTTGGCCTCGGCCCCCGCGTCTGCATCGGCACCAGCTTCGCGCTGACCGAAGCGGTGATGGTACTCGCGAGCCTGATCGATCAGTTCGACGTCGAGCCGACCGAAGGCCATGTACTGACGCTCGACCCGAACGTCACGCTCCGCCCGAAAAACGGGCTGCCGATGGGATTGCGGGCAGCCGGGTAAGAGGTTCACTCGATGCCGGCTCTCGGATCTGAGAGCGGCGACGTATGACTGTCCGTTAACTGGTCAGCTTCGCGCCGATCTGACGAAGAGGTTGGCTATTGACGGTGAAGAGCCAGCGCCAGCAAGCAGTGCTCGATTCCCGACAATGATCGGGACTCTGACCCGTCATGGTTCTCGCCACCGATATGGTGTTATAGGGCCGACGCCATCGTGAACCGTTTCCGAGAAGACATGACCTTCATCCCGGCCTGGCCTTACCGCCCCAGCGCAGTCGCACCCTACCGTAGTCGACTTCCTCGGCCGATCAATTGAACGTCAAGACATCACCACAGCATTAGACCTGCCGGCTACGTTCACGCTTCCTTAGCCCGCCATCGCTATCATCCGGCCTGTCTTCCTGGTCCATGCGATCCTGGGAGTCCGAGCTTCGCCCAACATCTTCCGGCGGGCGGTCTGATTCCCTGGGTCGCTTGGACCAGGAAGACAGCATGGCATGAAGGCGTTAAGGCAGACTTAACGGAGGCGTTACCGAAAACCTAAAGTCAGACAAGATTCCGACGAAGGCGACATGGCCTAACGAGCCGCCAATGGAAACTTCACTCGATTGGCAATAGAGACGCTTTATTGAGGCACGGCCGTGCCGCTTGTATGAGCCGATCGTCGAGGTTCAATCTCAGGCGGAAGACAGCTTTCTTTGATTGCAGTCGGCGTCGGACGCCTCCCGAAGATCGCGGCCGCATACGCCGCAGCGGTCGGCGCCCGGGATGGCGCTCAGGCCCCCGCAGCTGCCGGTGATCCGTCGGTTCGAGACGATCACGCCGATGGCCATGCCGGCGACCACCAGGAGGAAGACGACGAGGGCCGGAAGGAAGGTGTCGAACAGCATGGGCGCGGCCCCTCCGAGCAGAAAAAGTCACTCCGCGACGGCGCTACCCGCCGAAGTCGTCGAGCATAATATCTTCACGCTCGACGCCGAGATCAAGGAGCATGTTGATCACGGATGAGTTCATGATGGGCGGGCCGCACATGTAATATTCACAGTCCTCGGGTGCGGGGTGGTATTTCAGATAGTTGGCGAAGAGGACGTTGTGGATGAAGCCCGTGTCCCCGTCCCAGTTGTCTCCTGGCTGCGGATCGGAAAGGGCGACGTGCCATTCGAAGTTCTTGTTCTCGTCGGCAAGCTGATCGAAATCCTCGACGAAGAACATCTCCTTACGGCTGCGGGCACCGTACCAAAAGGTGATCTTGCGCTTGGTCTTCAGACGCTTCAGCTGATCGAAGATGTGGCTGCGCATCGGCGCCATACCGGCACCGCCACCGATGAACACCATTTCCTTCTCGGTATCGCGCGCAAAAAACTCGCCGAAAGGCCCCGAAATGGTGACATCATCGCCGGGCTTCAGGTTGAAGATATAGGAGGACATCAGGCCTGGCGGAATCTTGGTCGGATCGGCGCCGGGCGGCGGCGTGGCGATCCGGACATTGAGCATGATGACGCCCTTTTCTTCCGGGTAGTTCGCCATGGAGTAGGCGCGCACCACGTCCTCATCGTTATGGGAGCGGATATCCCAGAGACTAAAGCGGTCCCAGTCTTCCCGGTACTCGTCGGCGACGTCGAACTCCTTGAAGCCGATGTCGTAGGGCGGGCATTCGATCTGGATGTAGCCGCCGGCGCGGAAGTCGACGTTCTCGCCCTCGGGCAGCTCCAGGGTCAGATTCTTGATAAACGTCGCGACATTCTCGTTGGAGCGCACCTTGCAGCGCCACTTCTTGACGCCGAAGACCTCGTCCGGAATCTGGATCTTCATGTCCTGCTTGACCGTGACCTGGCAGGACAACCGGTCGCCCTCGCGCGCCTCGCGTTTGGTGATGTGGGAAAGTTCGGTCGGCAGGATCGACCCACCGCCTTCCGAGATCTGAACCCGGCACTGCGCGCAGGTACCGCCGCCGCCGCAGGCAGACGACACGAACAGGTTCTCGCCGGCAAGGGCACCTAGGAGCTTCTGTCCGACTGGCGCCTTGATGGTACGCTCGCCATTGACCTCGATATCGACCGTGCCCGAGGCGACCAGCTTCGAGCGGGCGAACAGGATGATCCCGACCAGCGCGAGGATGACGGCGGTGAAGAGCGTGACGCCGAGGGTGAAGTCAGCCAAGAGCGCGCTCCCTTAAAGCTGGACGCCGGAAAACGACATGAAGGCCATGGCCATCAAGCCCGCGGTCATGAAGGTGATGCCGAGGCCGCGAAGGCCGGGCGGTACGTCCGAATATTTCATCTTCTCGCGAAGCCCGGCGAGCGCCACGATAGCAAGCGCCCAGCCGACGCCGGAACCGATGCCGTAGGTCACGCTCTCGGCGAAGTTGTAGTCGCGCTCGACCATGAAAAGGGAGCCGCCGAGGATCGCGCAGTTCACGGTGATCAGCGGGAGAAAGATCCCGAGTGCGTTGTAGAGGGCCGGGAAGAAGCGATCGAGGGTCATCTCCAGGATCTGCACCATCGCCGCGATCACGCCGATATAGCTGATCAGGCCGAGGAACATCAGATCGGTATTGGAAAAGCCGAGCCAGGACAGGGCACCCGGCTTCAGGAACAGGCTGACGATGATGTTGTTGGCAGGCACGGTGATCGCCTGCACCACCACCACGGCGATACCGAGGCCGAGAGCGGTCTCGATCTTTTTCGACACCGCAAGAAAGGTGCACATGCCGAGAAAGAACGACAGCGCCAGATTCTCGACGAAGATCGATTTGACGAAGAGACTGACCAGACCTTCCATCGTCTACGCTCGCATGCTCGCTGGGGCCATCACCTACGCTCGCTTCTTCGCTTGGTGCATCACGCGTGCTCGCTCACCTGCGCCGGCATGATCTCATAATCGACCTTCTCGCGCTGGCGCGGCTGCCAGCTTCGGACGATCCAGATGAAGCCGCCGATGATGAAGAAGGCGGAGGGAGGGAGGAGGAGGAGGCCGTTCGGCACGTACCAGCCGCCGAGCGATACCGGCGAGAGGATGGCGACCCCCATGAGCGTGCCGGCGCCGAAGAGCTCGCGGATGATGGCGACGCCGATCAGAATGGCACTGTAGCCGAGGCCGTTGCCAAGCCCGTCCAGAAAACTCAGGAGCGGCGGGTTCTGCATGGCGAACGCTTCGGCGCGGCCCATGACGATGCAGTTGGTGATGATCAACCCGACGAACACCGAGAGCGTCTTCGAGATCTCGTAGGCGAACGCCTTCAGGATCTGATCGACGATGATCACCAGCGAGGCGATGATCACCATCTGCACGATGATGCGGATATTGCCCGGGATGTGGTGGCGCAGGATCGAGATGAACAGGTTGGAGAACGCTACCACCGCGGTCAGCGCCAGACACATGATCAGCGACACCTTGAGCGACGAAGTCACCGCCAGTGCCGAGCAGATGCCGAGCGTCTGCAGGATGATCGGGTTGTTGTCGAGGATCGGCTCGGTGATCAGTTTTTTTCGATCGGCCATGTTACGACAGCTCCTCCGGCAGCTTCTTCAAAAACGGCCCGAAGCCGTTCTCGCCGGCCCAGTATCGGACGAGATTGTGAACGCCGTTCGACGTCAGCGTGGCCCCGGCGAGACCGTCGACCTGGTGGTCGCCCGCAGCACCTGATTTGACGATTTCGATCTCCAGATCGCCGCCATCGCCGAACAGTTCCTTGCCGCGCCACTGGCCTCGCCAGTTCGGGTTGTCGACCTCGCCGCCGAGGCCCGGCGTTTCGGCGTGCTCATAGAACTGAAGGCCGACGATCTCGTCACCATCGGGCTTGAGGGCGAGGAAACCATAAAGCGTCGACCAGAGACCGTAGCCATGGACGGGGATGATCACCGTTTCGTAGGGAGCATCATCGAGGCCCTTGACCAGATAGATCGTGGCGTAGAGAGCCTTGCGCTTGATCGAGGCGATATCCTCATCTGGCGCCACGGCCGTGCTTTGTTCGGGGTCGCGCGCGGCAAGCTTGGCATCGTAGGTCGCGACATCGACGGCATCGGTAAAGGCGCCAGTCTCGAGATCGATCAACCGCGACTCGATGCGCTCGCCAAATACCTGCTTAACATCGGCGCCCTCCTCCAGAAGCCCGGCCACCTGCAGGATGTTCCTCTGCTTTTCCAGCTGTCTGTTCGTTTCCTGCTTAGATCGAAGCCCTATCGCCGCGGCCGAAACCATCACGGAACAGACCAGGCAAAGAGCGACCGCGACCGCGACGATCTTCTTCGGATCGTCGTTCGACATCGCCAGGATCTTCATAAGCGAGTTCTGGTCAGACATGGCGCTGGCGTCTCCGCCGGATGTTGGCATTCACCACGAACCAGTCGATCAGCGGCGCGAACATGTTACCGAACAAGATGGCAAGCATCATGCCCTCGGGGAAGGCCGGATTGACCACGCGGATCAGCACGCACATGACGCCGATCAGCCCGCCATACCACCAGCGCCCCATATTGGTGTGCGCCGCAGACACCGGCTCGACCACCATGAACGCGAGGCCGAAAGCGTAGCCGCCGATCACCAGATGCCAGTACCAGGGGAGCGCGAACATCGGGTTGGTGTCGCTGCCGATGAAGTTAAAGAGCGTGCTCGTGGCGATCATGCCGATCAGGCAGCCCGCGATCAGGCGGTAGTTGGCGATCTTGGTATAGACCAGAAAGGCGGCACCGAGCAGGCAGCAGAAGGTGGAGGTCTCGCCGATACAGCCGGCCATGAAGCCGAAGAACGCATCCCACCAGCTGAGATCGATAGTTGCCATGAGCTGCTCGTAGCCCTGGCTCGCCGAGACGCTGAGCGCGGTCGCACCAGTAAAGCCGTCGACCGGCACCCAGACTGAATCGCCCGACATCTGGGCGGGATAGGCGAAGTAGAGGAAGGCGCGGCCGACCAGTGCCGGATTGAACATGTTCTTGCCGGTGCCGCCAAAGATCTCCTTGCCGATGATCACACCAAAGATGATGCCGAGCGCCACCTGCCAGAGCGGTGTGCTCGCCGGCAGGATCAGGGCATAGAGGATCGAGGTGACGAAAAAGCCCTCGTTGACTTCATGGCCCCGGACCACGGCAAACGTCACCTCGCAGATGCCGCCGGCCACAAGCGTCACGATGTAGATCGGCAAAAAGTAGAGAGCGCCGTGGATAAAGCAGGCGAGCGGGTTCGACGGGTTGAAGCCGATCCAGAAGGTCGACAGCAGCCAGCCGCGCCAGCCCTCAGGTGCTGCGATTCCGAGCTCGACGACGGCGAGGTTGGCCTGATAGCCGACATTCCAGAGGCCGAACAGGATGCACGGGAAGGTCGCGAGCCACACATAGATCATCGTGCGCTTGAGATCGAGCGAGGCGCGCGCATGGGGCGCGAACTTCGTCACCGTCTTCGGCGTGTAGAAGATGGTGTCGAACATCTCGTATAGCGCGTAGTACTTTTCGTACTTGCCGCCTTTGTGGAACTGCGGCTCGATGCTGTCCAGCCATTCCCGAAGGTTCATGGTCAGCCTTCCGCTTCGATCTTGTCGAGACAGGCGCGCAGCGCCACACCGTATTCATACTTGCTCATGCAGACATAGGAGCAGAGCGCCAGGTCCTCCTCGTCCAGCTCAAGCGCGCCGAGTGCCTGGGCGTCGTCGGTGTCCATCACCAGGAGGGCACGCAGCAGCTGGGTCGCGAGGATATCCAAGGGCATCACGTCCTCGAACAGGCCGATCGGCACCATGGCGCGCGGGCTACCCTGCAGGCTGGTCGTCAGCTTCACCTTGTCCAGGCCGAACAGGCTGGAGAGATGGACATTGGCGGTCGCGAATTTTCTCACTGACGGAATGACCCAACCAAACGCTTCGCGCTGATTGCCTTCAGGCATCAGCGTCACCTGCTGATGAAAACGGCCGAGAAAGCCATAAGCGTCAGCTGCGGTATGCCCGCTCAAAACATCGCCTGAGATGATGCGCACGTCACCGTCTTCTTTGGTCGCACCGTTTCCGGTCGAATTGGCGCCGACGAGATCCGGGATATAGGCGCCGATGCGGGTGCGAAGGAGGGACGGCTTCGAGGCGGCAGGGCCGCTCATCGCAACGATCCTCTCAGTTGGCAGTCGACCGGTGCGGAACAGCCGGCCGATCGCGATCACGTCCTGATAGCCGAGATACCAGACGGTCTTTTCGGCGTTGACTGGATCGAGGTGATGGATGTGGGTGCCGACCAGACCGGCGGGATGCGGCCCCGCGAACGAAGCGTAACGGACGTTACCAATATCGGCTTCAGGAAGATCGGCGCCCGGTGCGTGGCAGACATAGGTCGTGCCCTCGGTCAGCCTGGCGATCAGCGAGAGACCGATCGTAAAGTGCTCCGGGTCATCCGCGATGATGGTCGCGGGATCGGCGGCGAGCGGCCTCGTATCGATGGCGGTCACGAAGATTGCGGCGGGTGTCGTTGCCGGATCCGGTATCTTCGAATAGGGCCGGGCGCGCATGCATGCCCAGAGGCCGGATTTCAAGAGCTTGGTCTTCACGGCATCCGCGGAAAGCTCACCGAGCTTCTTTTCGCCATGACCGCCGAAGGAAACCGCATCCGCCTTTTCGTCGATCGCGATGACGACGGATTCCAGAATGCGCCGGGCACCCCGGTTGATAGCCTGAACACGCCCGCCAGCGGGTGCTGTCATCACCACGCCGTCGAAGCGCTTGTCGGCAAAGAGCGGCTGGCCAAGACTGACCACCTCGCCCTCCTCGACCAGCATTTTCGGCTTGAGCCCAATGAAGTCAGTGCCGATGACAGCAACGCTTGCGATCTCCGGGCCATCCTCAATGCTCGTCCCCGGCGCACCGTCGAGCGGCAGATCCAGTCCCTTCTTGATCTGGAAGCCTGCGCCGGCATTGCCCGCGAACGCGCCACGTTCGATCTGCTTCATCTCCACCGCCAAGGAACCAACTCGACCAATCCTCGTTTCGCGAATCGTCTCAACAGGAATCTCAACTATCGATTTAGCAGCCTTTGCTGACTAAAACCATCCATGCGGCAAGAGGTCTCGCCTGCTCTCATGCTTTTAGCCAACCATCGCCTGCTTGATTTTGAGATTCTCATACTCAATCTCGCGCATGCGATGGCGCACGACGTCGCCGATCGAGATCAATCCGCAGAGCTTGCCGTCCTGCAGAACCGGCATGTGACGAAAGCGGCTGTCGGACATGCGCTGCATGACGCTTTCCACCTTGTCCGTGGGGACACAGCACTGCGGATCGGGCGTCATGATGGTCTCGACCGCGTCATCGAACACGCTGAGTCCCTTGATGTCGGCATACCGCACCACATCGCGCTCGGAGACGATGCCGACAGGCTCCTTCGCCGGATTGACGATGACCAGCGCACCGACGCGCATGCGGTTGAGTTCGGCCACGACCTCCTTCACTGTGGTCGACGGCGCCACGGTGAAGATGTCGTCGCCCTTGTCCGCGAGGATCGCGCCGACGGTCACGCCGGGCTGACCGACACCCAGATTCGCTTCCTCGCTCTGCGAATGCGTCCGGTGCGTTCGATCGTCACCCTCCAACGGGCCCTGATAGGATGTCGGTGTCATGATGGTCTCCCTGTCGCGCCTGCGGCCTGAAGACGCCCGAAATTCAGCTCGCCAAGCCGATCGCTAAATTCGACGCCTCGCGCCGATCACGTTCAATAGGGATTTCTGTTTAGCCGGTTCACGCGCCAAGAACAACTAACGTTATAGTATCGTTGTGCTGGACAAAGCCCAATGATGTTGGGATATACGAAGCAGCTTAATCTATCGAGGATTGTGGTTATGACTCCGGCC
>JBCCIN010000119.1:0-12564 GCA_039028235.1 Pseudomonadota bacterium | reverse complement strand
GTTTCGGATGGCGTGATCGCGGCAGGTGACGCCGACCTCCTGCTTTTCCGGGAAGTGCTTGCGCGCGGCTTTGTCGGCGACCAGTTCGACCGCGCCGATCAGGCCGACGGATCGCGTTTCGCCGACCAGCGGGTGATCCTCGAGCGAGGCGAGCATGTCGGCGAAGGCCTTGCCGATTGGGCCGCTCGCGCGCTCGGCGAGGCCCTCGTCTTCGAGGATGCGGATATTTTCCAGCGCCACGGCCGCGGCGACGGGGTGGCCGGAATAGGTGAAACCGTGCACCCATTCCTCGCCGCTTTCAGCGAGCGCTTTGCCGACGCGCTCGCCGACCATCACCGCGGAGATCGGCAGATATCCGGATGACAGGCCCTTGGCCATGGTCATGATATCGGGGGTGATGCCGAAGCTGTCGCAGCCCCACCAGTGGCCCGTTCGCCCGAAGCCGCAGATGACCTCGTCGGCGATCAGTAGCACGTCATGGCGTTGGCAGATGCGCTGGATTTCCGGCCAATAGGTTTCCGGGGGAATGATGACGCCGCCAGCACCCTGGATGGGCTCGCCGATAAAGGCGGCGACATTGTCCGGGCCGAGTTCTTGAAGGCGTCGCTCCAGGGCCTCCGCCGCCTGGCGACCGAAATCCTCAGGCGACTGATCACCGCCCTCCGCATACCAGTAGGGCGAGTCGATATGGTCGAAGCCGGGGAGCGGCAGGTCTGACTGCGGGTGCATCGGCGTGAGACCGGAGAGGCTGGCCGCCGCCATGGTGACGCCGTGATAGGCGAGCTTCCGGCTGATGATCGTCTTCTTCTCGGGCTTGCCCTGCATGTTCCAGAAATAGCGGACCAGCTTCACGACCGTGTCATTCGCCTCGGAGCCGGAATTGGCGAAGAAGGTTTTCCTGAGGTCCGCCGGTGCGATCGTGGCGAGCTTGGCGGTGAGCTCGACGGCGGCGGGCGTCGCACTCTGGAAAAAGGTGTTGTAGTAGGGGAGTTCTGCCATCTGGCGGGCGGCGGCTTCGACCAGTTCGGTTCGGCCGTAACCGACATTGACGCACCAAAGGCCCGCCATGCCGTCGAGAATGCGGTTGCCGTCACTGTCCCAGAGCCAGCAGCCTTCGGCCTTGGTGATGATGCGCGCGCCGACCGCGGACAGCACCTGGTGATCGGTGAAGGGGTGCAGGTGATGGCGGCTATCCAGCGCCTGCCAGCTGGCTGTGTCGTTCATGCGATCCAAGCTCCCGCTGTCGAACAGCCGAGGCCCGCCGGGCGCGGGCTCAGGCCGAGCGGAATCTTTGCACGCGATTGACAATTTCCGCTAGAGCCAGCCCGAGCACAATACCGAAGCCGTCGACCCAGAGATCCTCGAGGCTGGGGTCCCGGCCGACGGTGAACAGCTGCAGCACCTCGCTCGCGATCGCGATCAGACACCAGACGCCGACATGCAGCCAGAGCGGATCCGCGGGCCTTCCAAGGCGTACGAGAAAGGCGAGGGCGGTGAAGATGACGGCATGCCCGATGGTATCGACGCCGACATCGGTGATGCCAAGCCAGCCGGCGACGCCTTCGGCACTGGTGTCGTGGGTGCCCCCCGGCAGCATCAAACCGATCACGGAAAGGGCGCCAAAGACACCGAGCCAAGCGCGAATTCTCTTCGATTCGATACCGCTGAACGTCTTGAAGGTGGTAAAGAGGACGACCGCGCTCCAGGCGGCGAGCAGGCTGCCCACGGCGATCATGAAGCTTGTCTTGTATTCGGCCACGATCAGCTCGAGACGGCTGACCGTGAGTGTACCGGTGGCGTTCTTCAATTCGATGGCGAGGCGCGCGATCTCCACTTCCGACGGCATGGAAAAGGCCTGGCGATAGTTACGGATGTCGGTCGTGCCACTGATGTTGAAAAGATTGTGATTCACTTTCCAGTTGGGCTTACCGTCGGTGCCGATCTGGGCGAGATAGATGCGAGCGCTATCCCAGATATTGGGACCGAGGACCACGTCTTCACCCCGGACCCGCGCTTCGAGGATCAAAAGCGTGTCGTCGGGCGGCAGCGCGATGTCCCGAACCAGGTACGTCCGAGAACTTGCGCTGATGCTTTCAAGAACCACTTCGGCCGGGACGTCCGGGTCCGTTGAGATCAGCCCTTCCTGGCTCCAGCTGGCGAGGCCGTCGTCAAAAGCGGGGTCGGCAATGAGCGGTTCGCCGAGAATGTTGTAGCGCGGCATGAGAAGGAAAGTGGCGGCGGTCAAGAGCACCAGGAGGATGCTGAAGAGCGCGAGTGCCGCCGGCAGAAGCCAGCTTCTGTCTCCCCTGGCTCTCGATCTGGAGCGTTTTTTCTGCCGCGGCCGGCTCGGCTCGGCATCGTCGCTGATATCGCGGGTCGAAGCGATCTCCATCTCTCCGCCCGACCGGCGGCGCTTCGCCTTGTCCTCGTCGGACTGCACCCGGCGGCGTTTCGGCCCGACGACCTCGCCTTTCGGCGTTGGGCGTGGCGTTGCACCTGGCTTCGGCTCCGTGTCGTCGCGCGTCTTGCCCGTAAAGCGGCCGAGCTCGACCTCGTCGTCGGTCCTTCCCTTGAACCGTGAGAGTTTGACCTCGTCGTCTCCTTCGCGCCCTAGCCGACTCGGTTCGGTCTTGCCGGCGGGTGCGCTTGCAGCAGGAACAGGTGCTGCCTTCTTGCTCGCCTCGTCATCGCGTTGCTCGAGCTTCACCTCATCCTTGGTCTTGTCGATCTTCCGCCTCTTGCCGATCGACTGGCTGCGCGGCCTTGCCAGGCTGTCGATGCGCCGTTTCGCGCCGGTTTCGATGACGTCAGACATTGAGCAGCAAATGCTCCCGTTCCCAGGAGCTGATCACCTGCTGATAGGCGCGGTGCTCGATCTCCTTGACCATGACCAGCGCGTCGACGAAGGTTTCGCCGAGCAGGGCGCGAAGCGGCCTGGCGCGGCGAAGGGCATCGAGCGCATCCGGGAGATAGCGCGGCAGGGTCTGGGCGAGACGATAGGCGCTGCCCTCGATCGGCTTGGTCGGCGTGAGCCGGCTGGTCATGCCGAGAAAGCCGCAGGCCAGCGACGCCGCGATCGCCAGATAGGGATTGGCATCCGCCCCCGCGACGCGATTTTCCACGCGCCTGGACTGCCTTCCGGATTCCGGCACTCTTAGCCCCACGGTTCTGTTCTCCCATCCCCAGTGGAGATTGATTGGCGCGTCCGAATAGCGTCTCAAGCGGCGATAGGAATTCACGTTCGGCGCCAAGAGCGGCATGGCCGCCGGCAGATGCTTTTGCAGACCCGCAATATGACTGGTGAACAGCTTAGTGTAGCCGCCATTCCGTTTCGCGAAGATATTCTGGCTGCTCTTGGCGTCGACCACGCTCTGATGGATGTGCATGGCTGACCCAGGCTGGTTGTCCATGGGCTTGGCCATGAAGGTCGCGTACATCTCATGCTTGAGTGCTGCTTTCCTCACCGTGCGCTTGAACAGAAAGGCCTGGTCGGCAAGCGCCAGCGGGTCGCCGTGGTTGAAGTTCATCTCCATCTGGGCCGCACCGCCCTCATGGGTGAGGGTATCGACGTCCAGCTCCTGGGCTTCGCACCAGTCATAGACGTCGTCGAACACCGGATCGAACTCGTTGATCGCCTCGATCCCGTAGCTTTGCGATCCGGCCTCGGGCCGCCGCGATTGACCGATCGGTGGCTCCAGCGGGTAGTCCGGGTCTTCGTTGATCCGGGTCAGAAAAAATTCCAGCTCCGGCGCCACCACCGGCTGCCAGCCGCGCTCTGCATAGGCGTCGAGCACGCGCTTCAGCACCTGGCGTGGCGCTATCTCCACCACCCTTCCATCATGGTGGTAGCAATCGCCGATGATCTGCGCCGTCGGCTCCTCATACCAGGGCACCAGACGTAGCGAGGCGGGGTCGGGACGCATGCGGATATCGCGCATCGCCGGGTCGGTGATCCGGTTTTCCTGTTCTTCGGGATAGCTGCCGGAGACGGTCTGCACGAACAGCTCTTCAGGAATGCGCAGGCTGTCGTCGTCGAGCGAGCGCAGAAACTTCGCCGCCGGCAGGATCTTGCCGCGCGCGATTCCGTTTTGATCGGCGACCAGACATTCGACCTCGGTGATGCGGCGCTCCCGAAGCCAGTTTTCCATCTCGGACATGGCTTCGTCGTCAGGACGCGCGGCGCGCCGGCATGGCCTTCTCCAAGGCGTGCGCGCGGCAGGCATCGCCGAACGCGGCGAACAGCCGTCTTGAGTGGGGATCTTCCAGAACCTTCCACTCGGGATGCCACTGAATACCGAGCACGAAGCCCGGCGCGTTCCTGACGCTCACCGCTTCGATCGTGCCGTCGGGGGCGACAGCCTCGACCACCACGCTCTCGCCGGGGCGGTCGATCGCCTGGCCGTGCAGTGTGTTGACCTCGATTTCGCTTGCGCCGTCGAGAATGCCCCGCAGCACGCCACCCTCGGCGAGAGTGACGGCATGGGCGAGTTCGTCGAAGCGTTCGGGCAGCGGCTTGCTCTTGTCGGAGCGGTGGTCGATGCGGCCGGGCAGCTCGTGCACGTGCTGATGCAGCGTGCCGCCGAGCGCCACGTTCAGCTCCTGGATGCCGCGGCAGATCGCCAGCACCGGCACGGCGCGCTCGATCGCCCGATTGAGAAGCGGCAGGGTGGTCGCGTCCCTGGCCGGATCGCGCTCGCTGTCCCGCCTCGCCTCATGGCCGTCATAATGGGTGGGATCGACGTTCGACGGGCTCCCGGTGATCAGAAGGCCGTCGACGGCATCGAGCCAGCGATCGAGCCGATTCGCTTCGAGCTGCTCGCCGATCGCCGGCAGAATGACCGGCAAGCCGCCGGTGCCGTCGATCACGCCCTTGATGTAGCTCTCGCTGACTTTGTGGATGGGCAAACCGTGCGCGCCGAGAATGCGGCAGGCCGGAACGCCAATTAGCGGCGTATGGGATCGTGTTGTCATGCCAATGGTCTAACCGAGGCGGGGCGACACCACAAGCCGGCGGTCCAGTTCGGGCGGCGGTCCACAGTCTCAGGCAAGTCAGGCAAAACCCCGCTGGGGTTTGGTGGAGCCGAACGGGATCGAACCGATGACCTCGACATTGCAAATGTCGCGCTCTCCCAACTGAGCTACGGCCCCACAAGTATCATTCTTCTATGTAAAGCTGCTCCCCGCAGGGAGTGGTGGAGCCGATCGGAATCGAACCGACGACCTCTAGAGTGCGATTCTAGCGCTCTCCCAACTGAGCTACGGCCCCGTCCAGGGTTGGGTATGGTGTCGCTCCCAGTTGATGTCAAGATCCGAGGCGCGCTGCCGCCCTCCACTTTACCGAGGTTGCCTTGATCAAGCAGGCCGCGTCTGCATCTGGCGGGTTGGGAGCGGGAGGGTTATATAACGGACGTAATCGCGTACAACCATGGATGGCCAGCGCCCGCTCGATCAACCCAAAATGGGAACAACTCCGGTGAACCCGATCCATTATCTGCTCGATACCTTTCTCTGGTTGTTTCTCGTCGCCGTCATTGTCTCGGTCATTCTGAGCTGGCTGGTACAGTTCGGCGTCATCAACCGCAGCAACCCGTTCGTCGGCCAGGTAGGCGAATTTCTGCACCGTCTGACCGAGCCCGCCCTGCGGCCGATCAGGAATTTCCTGCCCGATCTCGGCGGCATCGACATCTCGCCGATCATTCTGATCGTCCTGATCGAGTTCGCCCGCCACGTCCTTCGCGTCTGGATCTTCTAGCTGCTACGAGCGGCTGCGGTTACTGGACCTCGGCACGTTACGGTGCGACGGTGAGCTGGTGGAGACGCGAGGTCGTCGGGCCACGAGTCGTTTGAGCGATTTTAGGCATCTGGCCGAATGGCACCAGACGCTTCCAAGTGAACAGGCAAGTAAGCGGACCGCCCGCGGCGGAGAGGATGGGAATGAGTGCTGAGATCATTGACGGCAAGGCTGCGGCCGCGGAGCTGCGGGAGGGGATTAAGTCGCAGATTGCCGACTTCACGCAGAAAACGGGTCAAGCCCCTGGCTTGCGGGTGATTCTGGTCGGGAACAACCCGGCGAGCACCACCTATGTGTCGACCAAGGAGAGGACAGCGCTGGAGGTGGGCATCGCCGGTGGTGTCACCAAGCTTCCAGAGAGCACCAGCCAGGCCGCACTTTTGGACGAGATCGCGGCGCTGAACGCCAATCCCGCGGTGCACGGCATTCTCGTGCAGCTGCCGCTACCGGATCACATCGACGAGCCGGCGATCATCGATGCGATCGATCCGGGGAAGGACGTCGACGGCTTTCACCCAATCAATGTCGGACGCCTTTTTACCGCGAAGGGCGGCATCGATCCGAGGCTGTTGGTCTGCTGCACGCCGATGGGCAGCATGATCCTGGTGCATCGCGCCCTGGGCGGCGATCTCTCGGGCAAGCATGCGGTGGTGCTCGGACGTTCCAACATCGTCGGAAAGCCGGTGGGCGCCTTGCTGCTCGCCGAGAACTGCACGGTCACCATCGCCCACTCCCGAACCCAGGACCTGCCGGCGCTCTGCCGCAGTGCCGATATTCTGGTGGCGGCGGTCGGCCGCGCGGAGATGGTCAAGGGCGACTGGATCAAGCCAGGGGCCACCGTGATCGACGTCGGCATCAACCGCCTTCCCGGGCCGGAGAACAAGGGTCGCGGGCGGCTGGTCGGCGACGTCGCGTTCGACGAGGCGAAAGAGGTTGCGGGCGCGATCACGCCGGTGCCCGGCGGCGTCGGCCAGATGACCGTCGCCTGTCTCCTGCGCAATACGCTGATCGCCGCCGAGAACAGCCTGGCCAGCGCGGCCGGCAGCGTCGACTGAAAGAAGAACGCGCAACGGAGAGGCCCCAGCGGAGAGTGCCATGAGCCTGGATCAGTATCCCGTCAAGGCCGACGACTTCGATGGCCCCGTACTGGTGACAGGGGCCGGTGGCTGTATCGGCGCCTGGGTGCTGGCCCTGCTCGATCGAGCGGGCGTGCCCACCGTCGCGTTCGATCTCGCCGACGACAAGCGACGCCCTCAGCTTCTCATGCCGGACGCCACTGTTGATGCGATCACCTGGGAAACCGGGGACATCGCCGACAGTGCCCGAGTGATGGAAGTCGTGCGTGCCCACGGCATCCGTGCGATCATCCATCTCGCAGCGCTGCAGGTGCCGTTCTGCAAGGCCGATCCGATCAACGGTGCTAAGGTGAATGTCGTCGGGACGGTGAACGTGTTCGAAGCGGCGCGCGCGCATGATCTGAAGCGGGTCGCCTTCGCGAGCTCGATCGCCGCGCACAGCTTCTTCCCGGATCAGAACTGGCTACCCACGCTTTACGGCGCCTACAAATATTGCGACGAGATGATCGCCAAGGTCTATTGCCAGGACTGGGACGTGCCGAGCGTCGGCATCCGCCCCGGCGTGGTCTACGGTATCGGCCGCGACCAGGGGATGACATCGAAGACCACGACCGCCATTCTCGCCGCTGCCGCGGACAAACCCTACACCATCCCGTTCTCAGGCGCCGTCTCCGGCCTGCATGCCGGCGAGGTGGCGAGCGCCTTCATCAAAGCAGTCTCCGTCGATCGGGATGAGGCAGTGATGTTCGACCATAACGGCGTGCCGAGCACCGTCGAGAAATGGGTCCAGATGATCCGCCAGATCGCGCCCGGTGCGCGCATCACCATCGAAGGTGATGCCCTACCCTTCCCGGCGGAGCTCTCGGACGATCCGATCAATGCTTATCTTGGTGACTTCGGCCATCTGTCCCTGGGCGAAGGCATCAAGGCGACGTTCGACACTTTCCAGACCATGCTCCGAAACGACGTGATCACGGCCGACGCCATTCGTTGAGTAGAGGATGCTTCGCCCCAGCAGGCTCTTTCTTCCGACCACATGAAGCTTCCATTGCTGGTCAGTTAGAGCGGATCCCGATCAAATGAGATCGGGATACACGCTCTATCTCATTGTTTCGCCGCATCTCCTTGTCGAACAGGTGTTTCCACCTGTCCGGGAAAAGCTTTACAGCATTTCCGTAGCAGTTGTACGCGGCACCAGCCCGCTCCCCCTCCCGACCGCCCGATACGATGGTACCCTATGGGTGGTCGAGAGGGGGAGCGGGCTGGATCGACCTGACCCGGAAAAGCTCTAGCTGCCATCGATGAAGCGCAGGGCTACGTCGCCGGCAAAGTCTTTTTTCCAACTTTAGGTTTTCTTTAACACTTCGACGTCATGCTGCTTCACGGTCCATGCGATCCTGGGAATCCGTCCGCCCGACGAGAGAACTTGAGCGAGGCTCGGACTCCCAGGATCGCGTGGACCATTGAGACAGCGCCCTTTTGACAGCGTCCGGTTAAGGAAAAGTGAACCTGTGGACAAGAGCAGCCATGCGGGCGTGGAGGTCTATGGCGAGTGGTCACGCAGAGAGGCGGGGAGGGTGGCAGATCGGGACTCTTAGGAGATGTGCAGAGATGGATCTGACGTGTCATCCCATCTCCTTCAGGAGATGAGCGGCGCTCTTTTCCAGTGCTGGCGCCAGCCGCGCTGCCCAGGCTTCCTGGCCCCCGGTCTCGGCGATCAGATCCTGGCGGACCTCGATTTCGAGGGACGGGATGCCGCGCCGTTCGCCATGTTCCGGCACGGTGTAGTCACGGCTCCAATCGAGCGCATAGGGTTCGTTGTCGGCCACCATAAGATCGTCCTCGCCGCGCAGCATGCTGCCGACCAGATGGGCGACCCGCGGATCGCGATCGTAGAGCAGCCCGATATGCATCGGTCTCGCTTCGTCCATGAAGACCGGGGTGAAGCTGTGCATGGAGAGGAACACCGTCGGCCGGCCCGCCGCCGCGCGCTCATCCAGTTCGGCTCGAATCCGATCATGCAGCGGCCGGTAGATCGCGTCGATACGCGCCTCCCGGTCGGCGGCCGACAGTCTCTCATTGGCCGGAATGGGCGTGCGTTCGCTGATCAGCGGGATGAAGCTCGGCACATGGGTCTCACGGTTGCAGTCGCAGACCAGCCTTGAATAGGTTTGGGTAATGAGGCCGGCATCGAGACGCTCGGCGATCATTCTGGAGAGGGCGCCGGCGCCGATGTCCCAGGCGATGTGACGCTGCCGGTCCTCGTCCGACAGCCCCATATCGCCGAGCTTTCGCGGTATGGTTCGTCCGGCATGCTCGCAGACGATGAAAACAGGGCTTTCGCCGTCCAGGTTGAAAACCTCCACGGGCGAAGCGTCGTCTTCCTGGAGCAGCTCTGATGCCGTCATTGCGCTTCCAATTCCTGCTGCCGTCCGGTGGACAGACGGTTTCAGCCATCCGCGATCGCTCGCCACTTAGACGTTTTGTTCGCCTAGTAGGCGTCTGGTCTTGACGGCGGCCTGCGGTCTCGTCGACACTTCGCAGTCACCAGGGCCAGGGCACCGGCAAGGCTTTTCGCGCCGCGCGCTCTTTTTGCATGTACACATCATGCCGCCTCGCTGTTCTAACAGAGATAGTTCTCAAAACAACGATGCAATTTTCACGAGCCCGCAAGCATTCAAGAACCGCCCGTCACACCTTGTCGGTCTTCTGGATCAATGGATTCCTTTGGCTTTGCGCGCTGTCTGGTGACGCCAGGGCGTTCGATCTCGACGCGCAGCGCGCACTGGTCAACAAGGGCGTCATCGGTGTCCTCGGCAACGGCGCTCGCGGCACGGACTTCGCCCTGATCGCCGATCTCGCGATCGCGCTCGACAAGGGCTATGACCGCCGCATTCTGCCGATGGCTGGGGCTGGTTCGGTCAGGGCGATCGAGGACCTGCTGCTGCTGCGCGGCGTCGATGTCGCTTTTGTGCAGGCGGATGTGCTCGACTATTACAAGAGGACCGATCTGTTTCCCGATATTGACGATAAGCTCGCCTATCTCGCCAGGCTGTACAGCAAGGAGTTTCATCTCCTGGCGAGCAAGGACATCGGGTCGATCCAGGATCTGGAAGGCCAGAAGGTGAATTTCGGCCCGCCTTCGAGCGGCAGCTTTCTGACTGCGAGCTTGGTCTTCGACGCTCTTGGCATCCAGGTGGAGGCCCGCGACGACGACTATCAGATCGCCCTCGACAAGCTTCGTCAGGGCGAAATCGCCGCCTGGGTCAGGGTCGACGCCAAGCCGAGCCTGCAGATGGCGGACCTTCCTTCCTGGGAAGAGCTGCATCTGATCCCCCTGCCGACGGCGGCCATCGAAGAGCCTTACGTGGCTGCCGAACTGACCTCCGAGGACTATCCCGGCCTGATCGACGGCGAGGCATCGATCACAACACTCGCCGTGCCGACGATCATGGCCGCCTATGCCTGGCCCCGCCGTCATCAAAAGCGCGCCCAGCTCGAAAGCTTTCAAGACGCCCTGATCGACAGGCTGGGCCAGCTTCGCCAAACCCCCTTTCATGCCAAATGGCAGGAGGTCGATCCCAAAGCCGAGATCGCCGGCTGGCAGCGTTTTTGAGGTGCTTCACGCCGACCTCGGTGCCATTTGGGCGGAGCACCGGCTTTCCCCGCGACGCTTCCGTTGTTAAGCTCGGCTGAAGCCGCTCGACGTAGCGGCTTTTGGGGAGGCGTCGGTCTGGAACAGGGACGATGAGCCGAGAGCTGACGGCGGCGCTGATCGATGCGGCCGCCAGGACCATAGCCGAGCATGCTGACGAGCTGACCGCCCTGGACCAGGCGATCGGTGATGGTGATCATGGCATTAACATGAAGCGCGGCTTCGAGGCGATCGCTGCGGAAAGGGACGCGATCGCAGCACTCAATGATGGCGAGGCCCTGCAGAAGGCCGGCATGACCCTGGTGATGAAGGTCGGTGGCGCGTCCGGCCCGCTCTACGGCAGCCTGCTGATGGGCATGGCCAAAGCCGCCAAGGCTGGCGAGGGCCTCGAAGGCCAGCTTGCTGAGGGCATCGCGATGGTGAAGAAACGCGGCAAGTCGGATGTCGGCGCCAAGACCATGCTCGACGTTCTGGTGCCCGTCCACGCGACGCTGAAGGCGCATGAGGGCCGTCCTGCTGCGGAGATGATCGCGGCGGTCCGACAGGCCGCGGATGACGCGCGAGAAAGCACCCGCGACATGCAGGCGACCCGCGGCCGCGCCTCCTTCCTGGGGGAGCGCTCGATTGGCCATTACGATCCTGGCGCCAGCTCCAGCCGGTTCCTGATCCATGCGGTCTGCGACGTGCTGGAGACATCCGCGTGAGCAGCCCGGAGCCATCAGCGTGAGCAACAACGTCGGCATTGTCATCGTTTCCCACTCGGCCGATGTCGCCAAGGGTGCCGCCGACATGGTGCGCGGCATGGTCGGCGACGAGGTGCCGCTTCGCCACGCCGGCGGCAACCCGGCAGGCGGCCTCGGCACCGACGTCGGCGCCATCTGCGAGGCGATCGACGGTGTCTGGAGCGAGGCGGGCGTGGCCATCCTGGTGGATCTGGGTGCTGCCGAGATGAACGCCGAGATGGCGATCGAGATGATGCCCGATGATCGTCGGCGCCTGGTCAGAATCTGCAATGCGCCCGTGGTCGAAGGCGCCGTGCTCGCCGCCACAGAGGCGTCCGGCGGCAGCAACCTCGACGAGGTCTGCATGACGGCAGAGGCCGCCCTCCTATGAGCGACGAGGTGAGCGCCGCCGTCACCATCACCCACGCTGTGGGCCTGCACGCCCGGCCGGCGATCACCTTCACCAAGCTTGCGAAGACCTTCGAGGCGTCGATCCGGATCCGCGGCCGGGACGATCAGCCCTGGGTCGACGCCAAGAGCATCGTCAAGGTCATGGCCCTGAAGCTGCGGACGGGCGCCGTCCTCGACATGCGCGCCAGGGGCGACGATGCCGAGGCGGCGATTGCCGCGCTCAAGGGTCTGGTCGAACGCGACTTTGATGAAACCGGCGAGGCCTAATGGCTAAATAGTGGGATAGCAACAATAGAAAAGACAACGGTGAATAAGATTATGGCTCTTGAGAATCTATATCCTTCACTCAATAATGAATAGGTAATCAGCAGTAAAATAGAACCACTAAATACCCCTCGAATAATTTTTTTGAAAGAAGTAGGGATGCGATATCCTCCATTGAGAAATAAATAGAGAATATAAAGCGCAACCATAATGGGTATACCATAACTTTCTACCTCTTGAGGGTATTCTCCACCTTCAATAAATTTTACATGATCTTCATAATATTCTTGAAATAAGAAAATACCCAAAAACAAAATCAGAGCATCAATTATTGGGAGAAGAATGTGTCGAATGGTTCTGGTTAGTATTGCTAAAGCCGCTCTTATGTAAATAGCGATATTAATGAGCGCCGAGAACAATTGAGCATTCTTTTGAGAGAAATGCTTGCTGGCAAAAATTGCCATAGCTCTGTAAAACACAAAAACATAATTAATGCTACTTTTTTTAGTGCTCTCTCCTTTGTAGTGAATGATAGAAGTGTCCGCCAAATAATGATTGCTATATCCAGCTTCAGTAATTCGATAAGATAAATCAATGTCTTCGCCATACATGAAGAAGCTTTCATCTAGCAAGCCTATTTTATCT
>JBCCIN010000118.1:0-12602 GCA_039028235.1 Pseudomonadota bacterium | reverse complement strand
GCGATCTTCTGATTCTCGACAAGACGTTGAAGAACCGCGTACTGATCGAATGCCACAAGCTCCTCGGCAAGCTGACCGACTTGTGCATGCAGCTGGCCACGTCTCTTCAGCTCACAGAGTGGTTTCGACAGAGAATCCGCGGGCGCTGAGGGCGCTGTCAGGCCGGTCGCACAAAATCTTGACCTTTGCGTTCAGGATAGCCAGCAGCATTCATCCTTCCTTAACCAGCCATAGCTACCATCCCGCATGTCTTCTTGGTCCAAGCGATCCTGGGACTCCGAACCTCGCCTAAACTCGCTCCGCGGGCGGGCAGACTCCCAGGATCGCATGGACCAAGAAGACGGTATGAACTGGAAACGTTAACGAAAACCTAAGGTCGGACGAAAACCCACGGATGCGACGCGGCCTCACGTCCCTTCGATGGAAACGTCGTGTGGTTGGTATCAGCTCGATCGGACGCGTTCATCGGTCTGTCACGGGGGCTGATCGCTCACAGCGAATGCGCCGCCTCCGCTAACACCCGCAGCTTTCTCCTCGCCAGATCCTGCCCGAGAAGGCCGAGGCCGCAGTCGGGAGCAGCGATCAGGCGGTGGGGGTCGATGTGGTTCTGGGCCTGACGAAGGCGATCGCGCACGGCTTCGACTTCCTCGACATCGCTCTTGGCGATTGCGATCACGCCGAAGATCACCTTGGTGCGGGTGAAGCGCTCCAGCAGCGAAAAATCGTTCGGGCGATGGGCGTCCTCGATCGAAACGGCATCGACGGCGACGTCCTGCAGGCCCGTCGCCAGGTCCTGGTAGGACTCTCTCGGCGCCTTCGGATAATCCTCGTCCGGGTCGAGCTTGTCGGGATAGCCGCAGCAGATGTGGACGGTGCGCTCCACCGTCTTCGGCACCTTGTGAAAGCAGCGGTCGAGATGTTCGAGGCCAAAGGCAAGCGCCTGGTCGAGCTTTCTCGCGAAAACCGGCTCGTCCACCTGGATCACCGGGCATCCGGCATCGGCGAGGCGGCGGATTTCGACATTGAGCGCCTCAGCGAGCGCAATACCACGGGCGGCCGCGTCATCCCGGTAGAACGCATCGGCAATACTGTCGCCGATGGTCATCGGGCCAGGAACGGTCATCTTCAACGGCTTTTTCGTGGCGGATTGCGCCACCTGCCAGTCCCGCACCAGGAAGGCGGGGCCTGCCTCGACGGGCTGGGTGATCGTCGGCAGCCTTGCTGAATAGTGGCCGCGCATCTGCTTCTCGGTGAGGGCCTCGAAGTCGATACCTTTCAGGTGGCGGCAGTGATAGTGGATGTAATTCTCGCGCCTGACTTCGCCGTCCGTCGGGATGTCGATGCCAAGGTCGTCCTGCTCCCTGACGATGTCGATGGTGGCCTGATCGAGGAGCGCTTCGATGCCCTCGCCATATTGCTTCAGCGTCTCGGCATAGCCTGCCGTCGGTTCGGCATCATCGGTGCCGCCGTCCTTCTGGAACCAGTCTCTGATAGGCACGTCATCAGGTTTGGGATAGGCGCCGATGGTGGTGGTGAGCATCCAGTCGCTCCTCTTTCTTCGCCAATCTACATACGCGGGTATTCATGAATGGCTAAATGATAGCGCAACGTCAAAATAGCGTTGCATTCGTGGCATTTCTCACATGAGAAGCGAACAAGGCTGTGATAGAAAAACCTCTGGCTTATTTGATGAAGGGGGCAATGCATTTCATGGCACGAATGTTGCACTGCACAATACGCTGTTACGGTGATGATTTGACATGAACAGTTCGGAGAAAATTGATGATGAAGGCGCTTATTCTGATCTGTGCTATCGGTGTACCGCGGGCGGACTGCTCGATCGACACCGCCCTCGACATCATTCAAGGGCCGGAGGTCGGCAGCTTTGGACATTGTGCCTTCATGGGCCAGGCCTATATCGCCGATACGGCGATCGCCGGCGCGCTCGATGGTGAGCATTATCTGAAGGTGGTTTGCACATCACGTGAGCCCGTGGGTCCGGATGTCAGGCAGGCCGACAACGAGGCGGACAGGCTGGACCAGGCGTCCGACGGGCGGCTGTCGGCTGCGATCCCCTGATTGCCGAGCGGCCGGTCACCGCGTCGGGATCGGCACCTCACCACGATAGTCGTAGAAGCCGCGCTTGGTCTTGCGCCCGAGCCAGCCCGCCTCGACATATTTCACCATCAGCGGACACGGCCGGTACTTGCTGTCGGCCAAGCCCTCATAAAGCACCTGCATCACGGCGAGGCAGGTATCGAGGCCGATGAAATCGGCGAGTTCGAGCGGCCCCATGGGATGGTTCGCGCCGAGCTTCATCGCGGTGTCGATCGACTCGACATTGCCGACGCCCTCATAGAGCGTATAGACCGCCTCATTGATCATCGGCAGCAGAATGCGGTTCACGATGAAGGCCGGGAAGTCCTCCGCCGTGACCGCTGTCTTGTCCAGGCGCTCGATCACCGCCTTGGTCGCCTGGAAGGTCGGCTCGTCCGTAGCGATGCCGCGGATCAGTTCGACCAGTTTCATCGCCGGCACTGGATTCATGAAGTGCATGCCGATGAAGCGCTCGGGGCGATCGGTGGCAGCGGCGAGTCGGGTGATCGAGATCGACGAGGTGTTGGACGCGATCAGCGCCTCCTTGGACGCATGCTCGACCACCCTGGCGAGGATATCGCGTTTCACCCCCTCATTCTCGGTGGCCGCCTCGATGATCAGCTGACAATCGGTGAGCACCGAAAAATCCGTGCTGGTCCTGATCCGCCCGAGCGCTGCCTGGCGCTGGCTTTCCTCCAGCGTCCCCTTGTCCACCTGACGTTCAGTCAGCCTGCCGACCCGATCAAGCGCCTGATCGATCTGTTCCTGGTTGATGTCGAGGAGCACGACGTCAAAGCCGGCGATCGCCATGACCTGGATGATGCCGCCGCCCATCTGGCCGGCGCCGATCACACCGATCCTCTCGATCGGCGGTATTGCCTCTAGATCACCCTCGCTGCTCATGCTTGCTCCCCGTTCATCTCGCCGCCCGGATACGCCGCTTTGCGGTTCATCCCGCTTTCTTGAGCTCTTCGGTCAGCTCTGGCACCGCCTTGAACAGGTCGGCGACCAGACCGTAGTCGGCGACCTGGAAGATCGGCGCCTCTTCATCCTTGTTGATGGCGACGATCACCTTGCTGTCCTTCATGCCGGCGAGATGCTGGATGGCGCCGGAGATGCCGACCGCGACATAGAGTTCGGGGGCGACGATCTTGCCGGTCTGGCCGACCTGGTATTCGTTGGGCACATAGCCGGCATCCACGGCTGCACGCGATGCGCCGACCGCGGCGCCGAGCTCATCGGCAAGGGCCTCAATGATGGAAAAATTCTCGCCGGAGCCCATGCCGCGTCCGCCGGAAACGACGATGCCGGCCGATGTCAGCTCCGGCCGCTCGCCGCCCGAAACCTCACGCCCGACGAAGGACGAAAGCCCCGCCGGATCGACTGCGGCGACAGTGGTGACCTCGGCGTTGCCACCCTCGGGCGCTGCCGGCTCGAAGGCCGTGGTGCGCACGGTCATGACCTTCTTGGCATCGGACGTCTTGACCGTCGCGAGCGCATTGCCTGCGTAGATGTAGCGCTTGAAGGTGTCGGCGCTCACCACCTCGACGACGTCAGAGAGCTGGGCGATGTCGAGCAGGGCGGCGAGCCTCGGCATGACGTTCTTGCCCATGGTTGTCGACGCCACGAGCAGCGCATCATAGTCACCCGCAATCGCCTGCAACAGCAGGGCGAAATCCTCGGCAAGCGGCTTAGCATAGGCGTCATGCTCGACATGGATCACCTTGGTGACACCGGCGATCTTCGAAACCGATTCGGCGACGGCGCCGCAATCCTTGCCGGCGACCAGCATATGGACATCGCCATCCAGGGCTGCCGCGGCGGTCACCGCATGCAGGGTTGCCGGCACCAGCTCATTGTCGTCATGCTCGGCGAGAACCAGAACGCTCATCAGATCACCTTCGCTTCATTCTTCAATTTGCTGACCAGGTCGGCGACGTCGGCGACCTTGACGCCCGACTGTCGCTTGGGTGGCTCCTCGACCGAAACATAGGTAAGGCGCGGTGCCGTATCGACGCCGAGCTCATCGGGCGTGAGTACATCGAGCGGCTTCTTCTTCGCCTTCATGATGTTGGGCAAGGACGCATAACGCGGCTCGTTCAGGCGAAGATCCGCGGTGATGATCGCCGGCGCATTGATCGTGATCTTTTCAAGGCCGGTGTCGATCTCGCGGGTCACCGCGATATGGCCGTTTTCCAGCTCGATCTTGGAGGCGAAGGTCCCCTGCGACCAACCGAGCAGAGCCGCCAGCATCTGGCCCGTCTGGTTGCTGTCGTCGTCGATCGCCTGCTTGCCGAGAATCACCAGACCCGGCTGCTCCTTGTCGACCACGGCCTTCAAAAGCTTGGCCACCGCAAGCGGCTGCAGCTCATCGTCGGTCTGCACATGAATGGCGCGGTCCGCCCCCATCGCAAGGGCGGTCCGAAGGGTCTCCTGGCACTTCGCCGGGCCGAGCGAGACCGCAATCACCTCCTCGGCCTTGCCGGCCTCCTTCAGACGGATCGCCTCTTCATTGGCGATTTCGTCAAAGGGGTTCATCGACATCTTGACGTTTGCGGTGTCGACACCGGAACCGTCGGCCTTGACCCGGATCTTGACATTGTAGTCGACGACCCGCTTGACCGGCACGAGGACTTTCATGACTGCTCAATACCCCTTCACGATCACCGCCTCGCCTGCAGACCTATGCATGTCAGGAAACCGCAGAGCCCTGGCTTTGTTGCAACGCACAAAAATAGGTCCCGCCCATTTTTTTGTCAATTACATGACAATATGATAGGCACTAACGCTCAGGCTGAAAAAACACTTCCCTTAATTCCGATAAAAAGCTAACGATTGGCTCCCGGAACCCACAGCACGTCACCTTTGCCCTGGTCGTTGACGTAGCGCGCCAGGACAAAGAGATGATCGGACAGCCGGTTCAAATAGTGAATGGCGGTCTCGCTGATCCGCGTCTCGGCAGCGAGCTGCACCGTCAGCCTTTCCGCCCGCCGCACCACCGTACGCGCGAGGTGCAATGCCGCGGCAGTCGGCGTGCCGCCTGGCAGGACGAAGGAGTTGAGCGGCGCCAGCATGGCGTTCATGCCGTCGATCTCGTCCTCGAGGCGCTGCACCTGGGAAGGCTGGATGCGCAGCGCCTCGTCCTCGCCGATATCCGGCATCGGCCTGCAGAGATCGGCGCCGAGATCGAACAGGTCGTTCTGGATGCGCGACAGCATGCCGTCCGCCAGCGCGTCCGCCTGCAGCCTGGCGAGACCAATCGCCGCATTCGCCTCGTCCACGGTTCCATAGGCCTCGACGCGCAGGTCGTACTTTTCGACGCGCGAGCCGTTGCCGAGCGATGTTTTGCCGCCGTCGCCGCCCTTGGTGTAGATCTTCGTCAACTGAACCATAGCTCGATTGTCTCGCTGGTTTCTCCGCTCGACGTCAAGCGGATGGCGCTGCCATCAGGCGCTGGAAAGGACGGCGAGAACGATCAGGACAATGGTGACGAACTGCAGCGTGACCCGGGCACGCATCAGCTTGTTGCCATATTTCCGATTGAACTCACCGCCTTGAAAGAAGCCGGCAAGCCCGACCACCAGCACCAGCAGCGTGGCCACCATGCCGATCAGTGCGAGAATCCACAATACGCTCATCAACGCCTCCAACAGCCAGCGGCTGTACGCTGAACTCGGCTGTATAGCAAGGAGTGACGGTCGGCTCCAGGCGATGCGCCTAATCTCTTCGGGCATAGCGCCAAAACGAGGCTCGTTCAAAACACCTGTGGCAACGGTCACCAAGGCGTGAAGCGCCGTTCATGGACAGGGCGGGAGCCTATCGTCATGATCGGAAGCCAATCCGGCTGCGCCTGGGAGAGCTGCGTTGCGCTTATCGACAATGTTGGGAATCGGTCTGGCCTGGCTGATCGCCGCCTCGCCCGCAGCGGCGATCGACGGCAACGATCCCGGTCTTTGGGTCAATGAGTGGCCAAACACCGATTTTGCCGCCGCCAGCATCTCCTTCGATGAAATCAAGGACGGCGGCCCGCCCAAGGACGGCATCCCGCCGATCGACGAGCCGGTGTTCGCCCGCGTCGCCGAGGTGGACCTCCCGGACATCGAACCCGTCATCGGCGTGATCATCGACGGCACACCCCGCGCCTACCCGATCCGCATCCTGATCTGGCACGAGATCGTCAACGACCACATCGGCGACACGCCGTTCAGCGTCACCTACTGCCCCCTCTGCAACACCGGTATTGTTTTCGACCGGCGGCTAGATGGTGAGGTGCTTGATTTCGGCACCACGGGAAAGCTACGGAATTCCGACCTGGTCATGTGGGACCGCCAGACCGAAAGCTGGTGGCAGCAGTTCACCGGCGAGGCCATCGTCGGCGAGATGACGGGTCAGACCCTGACCTCGATCCCCTCCAGGCTCGAGTCCTTCGCGAACTTCAAAGCGCGCGCCGCCGAGATCGACCCCGGCGGCGGCTGGGTCCTGGTGCCCAACAACGACACCATGCGCGCCTACGGCGTCACCCCCTATGCAGGCTATGACAGCCTGGCAAAGCCCTTCCTCTACAACGGCGAGCTGCCTGCCGAGATCGCGCCGCTCGCGCGAGTCGTCCGCGTCGACGACCAGGCCTGGTCCCTCGATCTGGTCAGGGACAGGGGCGAAATCGTAACGGATGGCGGCCTTCGCCTCCGCTGGGAAGAAGGCCAGGCCTCCGCCCTCGACCGAAGCGCCATCGCCCAGGGCCTCGACGTCGGCAATGTCGTGGTCGAAGAGAAGACAGCCGAGGGCAGCTGGGTAGACGCGGTCTACACCGTCGACTTTGCGTTCGCGTTCCGGGCCTTTTATCCGGACGTGGAGATCGTGATAGAGTAGGGCCTGGGCCGCGGACGCGCGGCGCGACGGTGTTCACGGCTTCGCTCTATCCGTTGTCCGCAGGTTTTTGCTTGGCCGGCGTCTTCGCTGTTGCCGGAAGCTCCTGTACACAGATCTTCTTCTCGGCGGCTTGGACCTCCGACGTATCGAGCACGCCTTTCTTCTCCGGTCCAAATTTGAAGACGATATCCTCTCCTGGCTTCAGGTGCTCCAGCTGGAACGTCACGTAACCGGGCTTGATCTTCTTGGCGAAAGCTTGCGAGGGCTTCGTCGGCGATATCTCCCACCCCGCCGGCGGCGGGGGCGTGTCGATGGCAAACGCCGCATTGGTAAGCTCGAGCGCAATGTCGCGTTCCTTTTTGTCCTTCCAGGACAAATGCAGCCTAACGTTGAGGGGGCCAACCTGTGGCGTCAGGCAGGTGTCAGGCTTTCCAAGGGTGATTTCGTAAGTTGGTTTTTCCGGCTTTTTTTCCTTCAGAAGATAGACATCAATATAGGCTGTGCGGCAGCGATCATCATTAATGAGTCTCTTCGGGTTATCGTCATCCCAGGGGTTCGGCTTGATTGAGGCCTTAAGGACAGCTTCGTTCAGTTCTGCGCGACCAGGTGTTTTGTCCAGGGCCTGAAGCGACGGGAAGCGAGCCGTCAAAAGAGTTCCCGCAACCGAGATGCTTTCGGCTGGGAACTCATAGTCACCTGTCTGAAGAGCAAGGTTGAAGCGCTCTGCATCGACGTGTTGGGCGATGGCCAGACGGACCGTCGTGGCCTTCTGATCATCGGTCATGACGCCATTGGCAAGCCCAACTTCTATGCCCTCTCCGTCAGAACATATGCCAGGAGTATCCGTTCCAGAACAACACTTCGTCTTTCCCGAGGTATCTCTTGCTTTATCAGAGGTGATAAACACTTTTCCAATGGGATCGAATGCGTACGGATCTTCATCAGATTTCGGAAGCTCGAATGTGATATGATCACGAGGGATAGACCCGGCGAGGGTGCTAAGTTCAGACCAGAGTGCCTGCTCGTCTATCGGAGCGATTGCTTTCTTTTTCCAATCTTCTGATTCTCCGTCACGATTGTTTGTCATGCAGTATACTGCATTTGCATATTCGTAGTAATCATCATAAAATACATAACGATAGAGAAGTTTTCTTAATACATCTTCAGTAGATTTTAAATCAACTCTATTTCCTTCATCATCATCTTCGCCGACACAATATTCTCCATCAGTCCAAAGATATTCATTATGGCTTCCAAATTCTTCGTCACTTCGATCGGTGATTTTATATTCCTGTGAAAGTCGTTCTAATCTATTATTTAACTCTTTGCCCGTAGATGTATCTTCCTCTAAAAGATTGCCATTTCGAGCATCTCGCATCGAACTCCAAGTAAGCAAGTTTAGTTTTCTGACTGGTTTGCTTGTTTCTCTTTCGCTTTTTTCCCTTTGATCCTGCAACGTTTTAATTGCAGAGAGTAGAATGTCTTTGGATTTATCGTTGAATGCCCCTTCTTGTTGTGAGAGAGGGCCTGCATTGCTTAGAGACTCGAAAAACGGTTTCAGTTTTGTGTACTCTTCCGTGAACTCCTCCAGACGCTTATTCAGCCGTGTTTCTTGTTCAGCCCGCTTTGGGCTGTTTGGTGGTACATTGACGAGGAGCGTAACGTTGTGCGTGCGAGCCGTCATTTCGTAGCTTTCGCCACCATCGTATCGGGCTCCTAAGCGCACACGGACGGCATTATCTGTTACTTGAGAAATCGTGAACAGACTATTCAGATCAATATTCTGACTCTCCTCAAGACGATTGCTGATGTTACGAAGCTGCGCTGCAAATGGCGTCCCACCCGAGGTTCCACTCGCCAGCAGCGATATGTCTCTAACAATTTGAGCTAGCTCGTTCTCTCTAGCAGATTCCAGACTGTCGGTGACAACAAGCGGGACAACTTTGGGAAACAAATCTTTTTCATAGAGGCCTTCGGTCAAGAAATTAAGATCTGTAAAAACATCAAAAGGCTGGTTCCTCCGAAGCGGCAAAACAGCAAGCTGAAGTCGCACAAGATATGGACGGTAACCCTTTGGTATGACCGCATGGTTCAAATAATCGTTTAGAAGCTGAACTTCCTGAAAGAGCGTTGTTGCAGCTTTGTATTCAATGATTGGCTCGTTTGAGAGTTCTGCTTCTGTGCCAAAAGCTTCGGGAGTTGTCGGTAGTGCACCAACGATATCGCCTTCGCCCGTTGATCCAACGCGAGCGCCGAGGGCAAATGCTTCGAGCTGACGTTGTCGAAAGTTTGCTGACTGCGGGAGGATCTTTTCCAGCGCCCCGTCACCTTTCAGCTCGAACTTCGGGAGCAGTTGCGTATAGACATCCTCCCAAGGCGCGACCGAGATCACGGATACCTTCACCGATCCCGCTTCGAACGGCGTCTCAGCAATGTTCTTCCGGTCAAGTGCCGAACATGCTGCAACAGCAATACCGATTGCAGTGATTGACAGAGCGGACAGAAAACGATGGGCGGCGCGCGCGCTATGCATGAACTTATTCCTAGTATGATAATAGAACTATATTGACTTAATTTACGCTAAAACTAACGTAGAAAACTATCAAGATAGAAATCTGTCTGAGTGATCGCCTTCAAAGGGCAATTTGATCAATCGTCGTTCGGTAATGGAGGTTATTCGATGAGATTTTTCAACTTTTTTGCGAAAAATTTGCTTTTCGCTCTCCTGCTCTTCGCAGGCCTTCATGATGTCGCCGAGGCACAGGAGCGCGACATCTACTGGGGCGTGTCCGCTGGTGCGTCCTTCCCCTTCAACAATGGAAGAGGCGATGACAAGGTGAAGTTCGATACGGGCTTCGTCGGCGCGCTTCAGGTCGGCTATCTGTTCGATGACGTCCGCACCGACTTCGAAGCTTCCTATAGCCGATCGGACCTCGACAAGATCGGCGGCGTCAGCGTTGAAGGGGATCTTCAGACCATTCGGGCGTCCGCCAATCTCTACTTCGAATGCAACCATGCCATCTTTCTGGTGGATTGCGACGAACAGATTTACTACGGCGGCTTCGGCATCGGCGTTGCCCATCAGGTCTTGAATGATGTGCTGAACGACGAGGAAACCGGCCTGACCGCACATGGCGAAGTCGGGATCTCCTTCGAGTCCAGCCGCTACCTCGACCTGCTGACGGCCTTTCGGGTCGAATGGTTCGAGACCAATCTCGATGGTCTTGATGAAAAGCCTCTAGCGGCTATTTTTCGCATCGGCACCCGCTTCTACTATTGAGAAGATGCGGGTCCCAAAGGAACGGCAACGCGCGCGACTGGGAGAGGCGGCTGGTCACCTGCGGGCATGGAACCCAGCGGGGTCACGCGCACCGAGCATGACCGCACCTGCTTACGATGCTCTTCCAGGTCCTCTTTCGTGCTCGAAATCATGACGGTTCGGGGAGAGGACATGACGTCTCCAATAAAATGCTCGCTGTAATTGAAAAACTTATAGCGAGATTTGCCCGAAACCGTCCAGAGACGCGCGCCCTGATGCGCCAACGCACGCGTCGGCGTCGCGTTATCACCCAAAAATGTCTGAAAGGGAACGTCGCTGCTCGTGGCAGCTGGTAGCGGAGGAGGGACTTGAACCCCCGACCCATGGATTATGATTCCACTGCTCTACCGACTGAGCTACTCCGCCACAGGACCCAACGCATGTAACGTCGGACAGGGCGTTGGTCAAGCGCTCAGGCGCAAAGTCAAGCCTGTCATCGCCGATGACCGATCCAGCCGCCGCCGAGAACATGGGTTCCCTGATACAGCACCGCCGCCTGGCCCGGCGCAACGCCGGACTGCGGGTCGTCGAAGGTGATGCGCGCCCGGCCCTCGGGAAGGGGCTGGACCGTGGCATCGGCCGCGGCTTCTCGCGCGCGATGCTTGACCTGAACGCGGAGGTCAGTGGCTGGTTCGATCAGCCAGTTTACATCATGAATATCAATGGCTTGGCTAAAGGTATCCGGTCGCGGACCCACGACCAGGCGGTGGGTTTCGGGCTCCAGGCGAACGACGTAGAGCGGCTCGCCGACGGCGACCGCGAGACCGCGGCGCTGGCCGACCGTGTAGTGGATCAGGCCTTCATGGCGACCGAGCACCCGGCCGTCCACATGGACGATGTCGCCAGCTTCTGCCGCGCCTGGCCTGAGCTTGTCGACGATGTCCGCGTAGGACCCTGACGGCACGAAGCAGATGTCCTGGCTGTCCGGTTTGTCGGCGACCGGGAGTCCGAAGCGTTCGGCCAGTTTCCGCGTCTCGGTCTTTTCCAGATCCCCGAGCGGAAAACGAAGAAAATCAAGCTGTTGCGCCGTCGTCGCGAACAGAAAGTAGCTCTGGTCCCGATGCTCATCGACAGCGGTGTGCAACTCAGGGCCGTCGTCCCTGACGATCCGGCGGACATAGTGCCCGGTGGCGAGTGCGTCGGCGCCAAGATCTCGGGCGATATCCAGAAGATCCCGGAACTTGATCCGCTGATTGCAGCGCACGCAGGGGATCGGCGTGACGCCGTTGGCATAGCTGTCCGCGAAATCCTCAATCACCGCTTCCCGGAAACGCTGTTCGAAATCAAGGACATAGTGCGGAATGTCCAGCTTTTCCGAGACCGCGCGGGCGTCCTGAATATCCTGCCCGGCACAGCAGGCCCCCTTCTTGCCGACGGCCTGCCCATGGTCGTAGAGCTGCAGCGTGACGCCGATGACCTCATGCCCCGCCTCCGCCAAAAGCGCGGCCACACAAGAGCTATCCACCCCACCCGACATCGCCACAACAATACGATTGTTGGCGGTTACTTTGGCGGGGTGGGTTTGCGTCGCAGCTGGGGAGAGGTCAGCGGTTGGGGACACGTCTAGAAGCCTTCGGGGATGGTCACGACGAGGCCGTCGAGGTCGTCGTTCATGATGATCTGGCAGCCGAGGCGGGAGGTGGGCTTCAGGCCGAAGGCAAGGTCGAGCATGTCCTCTTCCTCCTCGGTCGCCTGCTTCAGACGATCGGCGTGATCTGGGTCGACCACCACGTGGCATGTCGCGCAAGCAAGCGAGCCGTCGCAGGTGCCCTCGATGCCGAGATCGGCCTCACGCGCGACTTCCATCACAGACAGGCCGCGCTGCACGTCCATATCCTTACGCTCGCCATCCGGCATGATGAAGGTGATCTTCGGCACGAAACGTCGTTCCCGCTAGCTCAGTCATTCGAAAAGGAAAAAGGCAGCCCGGCCAGGCTCCGTCAAGTCAGCGCTGCCGCGCGTCGCGGCCTAGACGGTGAAGGATTCGCCGCAGCCGCAGCGGCCGGCTTCGTTGGGATTGGTGAATTTGAAGGCCGCGCCGAGTGTGTCCTCGACGAAGTCCATTTCGGTGCCGACCAGAAACATCACCGCTTTCGGATCGATCACCACCTTGACGCCGTCGGCCTCGATCAGCTCGGCGCCGGGCTGGATCTCGTCGACGAATTCGATGGTGTAACTCATGCCCGAACAGCCGGCGGTGCGCACACCGACCTGAATGCCGGGCGCACCATTGCCCTGGGTTTCGACCAGATGCTTGATCCGATCGACGGCAGCTTGGGTCAAGGACAGCACCTGGGTGCTCATAGCGACTGCTCTC
>JBCCIN010000117.1:0-12604 GCA_039028235.1 Pseudomonadota bacterium | reverse complement strand
CGTCCGAGACGGAAACGATCAAGTAACCGCTGGACGCCGCGCGTCCTTTAGGGTGTTTGGGTCGAAGCCCGGTGCATATGGGGCTGGGCTCCAAGCCCTTATCGACGAGCGCTGTTGGGAGACGGACGAAGACCTCGCTAAAGCCTATATCGCTTGGGGCGGCTATGCCTATGGGGCGGCCACAGAGGGTGCTGCCGAGCACAAGCTGTTCGAACGCCGGCTCGAAGCGGTCGAACTCGTTCTGCACAATCAGGACAATCGCGAGCACGACCTTCTCGACAGTGACGACTACTACCAGTTCGAGGGCGGTGTGGCGGCGACGATCCGGCATCTCTCCGGCGATCAGCCTGCCATCTATCACAACGACCACTCGCGCCCGGAAAGCCCGCGCATCCGAACACTGAAGGAAGAGATCGGCCGCGTGGTCCGAGGGCGTGCGGCCAACCCGAAATGGCTTCGGGGCGTAATGCGCCATGGCTATAAGGGGGCGTTCGAGATCGCGGCGACCGTCGACTATCTCTTCGCCTTTGCAGCCACCTCAAGGGTGGTCGAGGATCATCATTTCGATGCGTTGTATGACGCGTACCTCGCCAACATCGAGGTGCGAAAGTTCATCGAGAAGCACAACCCTGCCGCGCTCGAGGAGATCAGTGCGCGCTTTCGGGAGGCGATCGAGCGCGGGCTCTGGCGGCCAAGAGCCAACGATGTCCACCAGCGGCTGGCGGGTAGCGGCGGCGTCGCCAACTGATCGCAATTGTCATCGACCTCCGCATGGGCAACGGCTGTCTCCGATTCATGCGCGCTGGCCAACTCGCGCGCATAGCGAGGAGCCATGTCCCATCGGTCTTCGGCGAAATCGGCGCCGGGCGGCGTCTCACGCACATCACCCTTGAACACGGAAACGAATGGGCGTTATCTGCCGCTCTTGTGAAGGGAGACCCTCCGATGACCGACGTCGAGACAGACATCAACCAGGCCCATCGAGAGAAGATGGCCAAGATCAAGGCCGTGAAGGACCGAATTTACGCCTCCAAGACCAAGGAGAAAGGGCTTCTGATTGTCCATACCGGCACGGGCAAGGGAAAGAGCACGGCGGCGTTCGGCTTGGTCATGCGCACGCTCGGCCATGGTCTCAAGGTGGGCGTCGTCCAGTTCGTCAAGGGGCGGCGCGAGACTGGCGAGCGGCAGATCCTCGAAAAATTTCAGGATCAGGTGGCCGTCAAGGTGATGGGTGAAGGCTTTACCTGGGAAACGCAGGATCGCGAGCGCGACATCGAGGCGGCGAAGGCGGCCTGGGACGAGGCGGTGACGATGATGGCCGATCCGTCGCTGCATCTGCTGCTCCTGGATGAGCTGAATATCGTGCTCAGAAAGGACTATCTCGACATCGATGCTGTGGTCGACGGCCTCCTCGCCAAGCGCCCGGACCTCCACGTCGTGGTCACCGGCCGCAACGCCAAGCCCGAGTTGATCGAGGCGGCTGATCTCGTTACCGAGATGACTCTGGTCAAGCATCCCTTCCGCGACGGCGTGAAGGCTCAACTCGGCATCGAGTTCTAGGTCGTGCGACGACTTCGTTGACCTGCCTGACACTGGCTCCTGACGTTTGGGACTCGCGATGAAGCGGACGGCCTCGATGATGCTGCAGGGGACGGGGTCGAACGTCGGGAAGTCGCTCCTGGTTGCGGGGCTCTGCCGCCTCTTTCGCAACCGCGGCATCACGGTAATGCCTTTCAAGCCGCAGAATATGAGCAACAATGCGGCGGTGACGGCGGATGGAGGGGAAATCGGGCGGGCTCAGGCGCTGCAGGCGAAGGCGGCGGGCGTGCCGCTCACAGTACATATGAACCCGGTGCTGCTGAAGCCGCAGACCGAGATCGGTGCGCAGGTGGTGGTCCAAGGCAAGGTTTTTGGCGCCTGCCAGGCGAGAGATTACCATAAGCTCAAGCCCGAGCTCATGGAGCACGTTCTGACAAGTTACCGCTGCCTCGCGTCCGAGGCTGATCTTCTGCTGGTGGAGGGGGCGGGTAGTCCGGCGGAGGTCAATCTGCGGGCGGGCGATATCGCCAATATGGGCTTTGCCGAGGCGGCGGATCTGCCGGTGGTGCTGGTGGGTGATATCGATCGCGGCGGGGTGATCGCCTCGCTGATGGGCACGCACACGCTTCTGGAACCTGGCGAGCGCACACGCCTCAAGGGCTATGTCATCAACAAGTTCCGCGGTGATCCATCTCTCTTCGACGATGCGCATCCGATCATCGAGCGTCAAACCGACATGCGCAATCTTGGGGTTCTTCCCTGGTTCGCCGATGCAAGGCGGCTCCCCGCCGAGGACATTCTGGATCTCGAAGACCGACCGGCCGAAAGGCCCGATGCCATCAAGGTGATCGTGCCGAAATGGCCGCGGCTTTCCAATTTCGACGATCTCGACCCGCTTGCCGCTGAGCCCGATGTCGAGGTGACCTTCACAAATCCCGGCGAGCCGCTCCCGGGTGATGCCGATCTGGTGATTCTGCCGGGCTCCAAGGCCACCCTGGCCGATCTCGAAGCCTTTCGCACCTATGGCTGGGACGTCGATCTGCACGCTCATATCCGGCGTGGCGGCTTCGTTTTGGGCCTTTGCGGCGGCTTTCAGATGCTCGGGAAGAGGATCGCCGATCCGGACGGTATCGAGGGACAGCCGGCCAGCGCTGCCGGCCTCGGCTGGCTGGATGTCGAAACCGTGCTCACCGGGGACAAGACGCTGACGGAGGTCGAAGGCCGGACCTGTGATAGCGAGGTTGCCGTTCACGGTTATGAAATGCATGTGGGGCGCACGGAGGGAGCGGCGCTGGAGCAGCCGTTTCTGACCCTTGGAGGACGACCGGAAGGTGCCATGTCCAACGATGGTCGGATCATCGGCTGCTATGTGCATGGCCTGTTCACAAACGACGCTTTCCGGGAGGATTTTCTTAGCCGAGTTCGCCATCGCGAGGCGTCGTCGATCGATTACGAGCGCCAAGTTGAGGACACCCTCGATCGGCTTGCGGAGCACCTCGAACGCCATCTCGATATCGAGGCGATCGAGGCCATTGCCGGCGTCGCGCCGAATGGCTGATCAGACCATGAAGGCGGCCAGTACCACAAATCCGGCCAGCACCGCGCAGGACCACCAGAAAAGGCGAAGCGCCCGGTCGATGTCGCCTGATGCGAGGTCGGGGTTGCCGATGCCGATCCAAGCATCGTCGGTGGTCTCGCCATGGTAGGAGCGAGGTCCCGAGAGGCGAATGTCGAGCGCGCCGGCCATGGCCGCCTCCGGCCAGCCGCCATTGGGAGAGCGATGCCGATGGGCATCCCGGCCGATCGTTTGCCAGGATCTTGCAAAGGAGCTGCCTCGCATCAGGCGGGCGCCGATCACGATCAGGAACGCCGACGCCCTTGCAGGCAGCCAGTTCACGACATCGTCGAGCTTGGCGGCAAAGCGGCCGAAGTGCAGATAGCGCTCGGACTTGTGACCGATCATGCTGTCTGCGGTGTTGATGGCTTTGTAGGCAAGCATCCCCGGCAGGCCGAGGACGACGCCGTAGAAGGCAGGCGCCACCACACCGTCCGAGAAATTCTCGGCAAGCGATTCGATCGCCGAGCGGGCGACGCCTGCCTCGTCCAGCTGATCGGGATCGCGGCCGACGATATGGGCGACGGCTTCGCGCCCTTGCGACAGGCCTTCGTCCAGGCCGTCGGCGACCGCGCGCACATGGTCCGCGAGGCTCACCTGTGCCAGCAGTGTGCTCATCAGAATGCCGAGGAGCACCCAGCCATAGGGCAGCAGCAGGCATAGCCATTGAATCACGAGGCCGATCAGGAGGCTTGCCACGACCAGAAGGAGGGTGACGGTGCGGCCGCGTTTCAGAAGTGTGCCGGCCTTGGCCACCCGGCCGAAGGTCCGGTGCTCCAGATCGGCGATGACGCCGCCAATCACCTCGACCGGGTGGGGAATGTGGCGATAGAGCCAGCCGGGATCGCCGATGAGGCGGTCGACGATGAGGGCCACAATAAGCGCTGGAAGGATGCCGTCGAACAGGAACAAGGCGGATCAGCCCATGCGTGCCGACGGCCGGATGTCTGGCCACCGTCGATTGATCATATTTGCGACAAACCATCGCTTGTTCACGGGCATCGTCGCTGGTATCCAGGCGTCTCCCGGCTGGCGATCTGCAGGCCGACTGGCTTTGAAGGGTAGAGTGTGATGGCGAAGCTCGGTGTGATGGTCTGCGGCCACGGGTCCCGGGACGAAGGCGCGGTGCGCGAATTCAATCATCTGGTAAGCGAGATCGCTGCGCGTATGTCGCATCTGCCTGTGGAAAGCGGTTTTCTTGAGTTTGCGCATCCGGTCATCCGTGACGGCCTGGATCGTCTCCGAGATCAAGGGGTCGATCACATTCTGGCGGTGCCCGGCATGCTGTTTGCCGCCGGTCATGTCAAGAACGATGTGCCATCGGTCCTGAACGGCTATGCGCATGAGCATGGCATCAAGATCGATTTCGGGCGTGATCTCGGCATCGACCCGAAGCTGCTTCAGGCGTCGAAACAGCGGATCGACGAAGCGCTCGCCACGACGTCCGGCGAGGTGCCGCTCGACCAGACCATGCTTGCGGTCATCGGCCGCGGCACCTCCGATCCCGATGCCAACGGCAATGTCTGCAAGCTCGCACGCATGCTCTGGGAGGGGACCGGCGTCGGTTGGACGGAAGTCGGCTATAGCGGCGTCGCTCATCCCAGGGTCGACGAGATGCTGGAGCGTGCCGTGAAGCTGGGTTTCAAGCGTGTCGTCGTCTTTCCCTACTTCCTGTTCACCGGTATTTTGATCAGGCGCATCTATGATCAGACTGACGAGGTCGCCGCGCGCTATCCCGAGATCGAATTCATCAAGGCCGGCTATCTCGACAGCCAGCCGCTGGTGGTCGATGCTTTTGCCGAGCGGATAGAGGGTATCCTCGAAGGTGACGTCAATATGAACTGCCTTCTTTGCCGTTACCGCGAGCAGATCATCGGTCACGAAGGGGTAGTCGGCGCACCGCAGGAAGGTCATCACCATCATGTCGAAGGCATCGGCACGGATGGCCATCACCACCATCATCATCACGGACATCATCACCACGGTCACGGGCATCATCACGACGCAGCTTCCGAAACCGCCGCGCCAAAGCCGGCGGTGACAGCGGCCGAATAGCCGAGATGGATCGGCCGGCTCCGTTGGCGGCACGCTATTTGAAGGACCCTGATGCGATCTATCGCGCGTCCTTTGCCGCCATCCGCGAGGCTGCACCCATTGACCGGTTTCCGGCAGCGGTTCAGCCGCTCGCTGTTCGCTTGATCCACGCCTCAGGCATGCCCAACATCCTGGACGACCTTGGCTTCTCAGAGGGTGCACCGCAGGCCGGTGCCGAGGCGCTCGCTGCCGGCAAGCCGATCCTGGTGGATGCGACCATGGTCGCTGCCGGAATCACCCGCCGATGGCTGCAGGCCGGCAACGAGGTGATCTGCACGCTGAACGACGAAAAGACACCTCACCTCGCGAAGACGCTGAAGACGACGCGTTCGGCGGCGGCCGTGGATCTCTGGCAGCAGCATCTGGAGGGCGCCGTCGTCGCCATCGGCAACGCACCGACAGCTCTTTTTCGCCTGCTCGAACTGCTTGAAGAGGGAGCACCCAAGCCGGCTGTTGTTCTCGGCTTTCCCGTCGGCTTCGTCGGCGCCGTCGAAAGCAAGGAAGCCCTGATCGAGCATGCCGGCGGCATCCCCTACGTCACCCTTCGCGGCCGTCGCGGCGGCAGCGCCATGGCGTCGGCGGCGGTCAACGCCCTCGCCCTCTCCCCATCCGGCGACCAGGCTGAGACGGGAGCCCCGGGATGAGCCGAGGTCCAGTCGACGAACTGGCCGCGCCAGTCAACGAGGTGGCCGCGCCAGTTGACGAGCCACCCTGGCTTTCGGTGGTGGGGATTGGCGATGACGGGCTCGATTCGCTCGGGACCGCGGCGCGGGCTTTGATCGAAGGAGGGGATGTTCTGTTCGGTGGCGAGCGCCATCTTTCGATGGTCACGGATCACCCAGGTGTTCGGCGTGCGTGGCAGCGGCCGCTGTCGAAAAGCCTTGATGAGATCGAGAGGATGCGCGGGCGCAACGTCGTGGTGCTGGCGAGCGGTGATCCCATGTGCCATGGCGTCGGGGCGATGCTGGCCAGGCGTTTTCCGGCCGAGGAGATACGCGTGCTGCCGGCGGTGTCAGCCTTCAGCCTCGCCTGTGCGCGGCTTGGCTGGCCGCTGCAGGAGGTGGAAGCGCTGAGCCTACACAGTCGGCCGCCGAGCACGCTCAGACGCTATCTTCAGCCGGGCGCTCGTCTGGTTACTCTTACCCGTGACGGTGAGACCCCGCATCTGGTGGCGAGTCTTCTGGTGGAGGCAGGCTATGGTTCGAGCCGAATCCATGTCTTCGAGCATCTCGGCGGTGCCAGAGAACGACGGATAGAGACGTCGGCGGAGAACTGGATCGCTAGAGATATTGCACCTTTGAACACTGTGGCGATCGAATGTGTAGCGAACTCGTCCACGCCTATCCACCCGCCAGTGCCAGGCCTTCTGGACAGCGCCTTCGAAAGCGACGGCATGTTGACCAAGCGGGAGATCCGAGCGATCACCCTCGCCAGGCTGATGCCGCTTTCGGGCCAGCGTCTTTGGGACGTCGGCGCCGGTAGCGGTTCTGTTGCTATCGAGTGGCTGCGCAGTGCCCGCCATGGCCGTGCCATCGCGATCGAGCGGGATCCGGCAAGAGCGCTTCGTGCGTCCGCCAACGCGGAGGCCCTGGGCACGGCAGAACTCCAGGTGATCGAAGCCGAGGCGCCCGCCTGTTTCGAGAGGCTCGAAGCCCCGGATGCCATTTTCATCGGCGGCGGCATCACCGCACCTGGTATGCTGAGTGAAGCCTGGAACCGCCTGTCCCCCGGCGGTCGGCTGGTTGCCAATGTCGTGACGCTCGACGGCGAGCGCCGGCTGCTCGACTGGCAGGCGGAACATGGCGGTGACCTCACCCGCCTCGCCATCAGCCGGGCCGAGAAGGTCGGCCCTTATCAGGGATGGCGCCCGGCCATGCCCGTCACCCAATATGCAGGGGTGAAGCCATGATCACAGGTCGTCTCATCGGTGTCGGCGTCGGCCCCGGCGATCCGGAGTTGATCACAGTTAAGGCGGTGAAAGCGATGCGGAGCGCACCGGTCGTCGCCTATGTGTCGGCGAACGGCCGACCGAGCATGGCACGCCATATCGCCGCTGAGCATCTCGCCGGCCCCGCCAAGGAAATCAAGATCACGTTGCCGATGCACCCTTCTCCGGAAATCGCGCAGTCTGCCTATGACGAAGGGGCATCCCGGATCAGTGCCGAGCTCGAACAGGGCAAGAACACCGTGGTGCTGTGCGAGGGTGATCCGCTATTCTACGGGTCCTTTTGCTATCTGCTCGCCCGACTGGAAGCCCAGTATCCGGTCGAGATCATCCCGGGCATTTCCTCCGTTATGGCAGCGGCCGCCGCCGCCCAGAAACCGCTGGCCCTTCATGCCGAAGGCTTTTCGGTCCTGCCCGCGACCATGCCGGGAGAACTTCTTGAAAAACGGCTTGCGGCTGCCGATGCCGCCGTCATCATCAAGCTCGGCCGGCATCTCGAAAAGGTGAAGTCGGTGCTTGAAAATCTGCAGTTCATCGACCGGGCAATCTATCTCGAACGTTTGGGCACGGCAGACGAGAAGATCATACCGCTCAACGATCTGACGCATGCCGACATCCCCTATTTCTCGCTGATCCTGGTGACGAGGCGACGGCGATGACGTCAGCCCCGACCTCGGGGGACGCCGAGAACAAGACCGCTGTCATCATCCTGCTTGGGCCGAGTGGTATGACCACAGCCCGGACCCTGAAGAAGGCCATTGGCGACGCCGAGATCCATGGGGCCGCCACGCGCCTCGAAGCAGCCGATGTCGAGCGGACCTTCGACGACATCGGAGCCCATCTTCGAGGCCTGTTTTCGGCCCGGCATCCGCTCCTCGTCCTGGCTGCTGCTGCGATCCCGATCCGGCTTCTTGCACCCCTGTTACAGGACAAGCGGGACGAGCCGCCGGTGCTGGCGATCGCCGAGGACGGCAGCGCCATCGTGCCGCTTCTGGGCGGTCATCACGGGGCAAATGATCTGGCAAAGCTGGTTGGTGACGCGTTGGGCAGAGCGCCGGCGATCACTACCGCGGGTGACCTTCGCTTCGGCCTCGCCCTGGACCAGCCGCCGGCCGGATGGCGGATTGCCGACCCAGAGACGGTGAAGCCGATCACCGCGGCCCTTCTCGCCGGGAAGCCGGTCGGCCTAGGCGTCGAGACAGCCGTTGGGGACTCCGCATGGTTGACGAGACTGCGTGAGATCTCCCGAATAGATGCCGAGCCGCGCATTCTGATCACCGACTTGGCCAGCCCGACTCCGCCCGGCACCCTCGTCTATCACCCTCAAACACTGGCGCTCGGCGTCGGCTGTGAGCGGGGAACCGCGCCAGATGAGCTGATCGCGCTGGTCGAGGACACCCTCGCCCACCACCGGCTGGCGATGGGCGCGGTCGCTGCCGTCGTCTCGATCGCGCTCAAAGCGGCGGAGCCGGCCATCCATGCGCTTGCCGAGCATCTTGGCGTGCCCCCACGCTTCTTCGATGCCGAAACCCTCGCCAAGGAAAAGCCGCGCCTTGCTAATCCCTCAGACCTGGTCTTCAAGGAAACCGGCTGCCACGGCGTTGCCGAAGGTGCCGCACTTTCGGCGGTCGGCAAAGGCGGCGATCTGATCGTCCAGAAGACCAAGTCGACGCGGGCGACGCTCGCAATCGCGCGTGGAAGCTCGGTGATCGACCCTGCAGCGATCGGTCAGCACCAAGGACGGCTGGCGATTGTCGGAATTGGTCCCGGTTCCTCAGGCTGGCGAAGCCCCGAGGCGGATCAGCAGCTGGCAGCGTCTGATCACTGGGTCGGTTATCTAGGCTATCTGGATCTCCTCGGCGATGTGGCTGACGTCAAACGTCATGGCTTCGCGCTCGGCGAGGAGGAAGCAAGGGCGAAGGAAGCGCTCAATCTTGCCGCCGGAGGTGCCAGTGTCGCACTGATCAGCTCCGGCGATGCCGGCATCTACGCCATGGCTTCGCTGGTGTTCGAGCTGCTCGATCGCTCCGACGACCCCGCTTGGCAGCGCGTCGATGTGACCGTAGCGCCCGGCATCTCGGCACTTCAGGCGGCGGCGGCGAGGTCCGGCGCACCGCTCGGCCACGATTTTTGCGCGATCTCGCTATCGGATCTGCTGACACCCTGGACGGTCATCGAGCGCCGTCTCCAGGCGGCGGCCGAGGGTGACTTTGTCATCGCACTCTACAACCCTGCCTCCGAACGCCGCCGCCAAGGGCTCGCCAGTGCCATTTCGATCCTCTCAGAAGAGAGGCCGCCGTCGACACCCGTCATTATCGCAAGAAATCTCGGACGGGACGGCGAGGCGATCGATGTAGTCGAGCTTCAAGCGTTGGATCAGGAGCGCGTCGACATGATGACCCTGCTGATCGTCGGCTCCGGGCAGACGCGCATGGCTCCCCGCTTGCACGGCCGGCCTTTCGTCTACACCCCGCGCGGCTATGGCAACGCGCATAGCGTTGACGGGAGCGAACGGCCAATCGGCCGGCGCTCGGCATGAGAGCGAGGCACTTGCCATGACGGTTCACTTCATCGGCGCCGGCCCGGGTGCGCCCGATCTGATTACGGTGCGTGGCCTTCGCCTGATCCGGCGCTGCCCCGTGGTGCTCTATGCCGGCTCACTGGTGCCAGAAGCTGTGATTGCGGAAGCAGGCATGGACTCACAAGCATCTGCGTCGGTAACCGACACGGCACCGCTCGATCTGGACGCGATCATCGCGCGCATGGAGGAGGCACATCGATGCGGTTTGGACGTCGCGCGCGTCCATTCCGGCGACCCTTCACTGTACGGCGCCATCGCCGAGCAGATCAGACGATTGAAAACGCTTGGCATTCCCTACGACATCACGCCCGGCGTGCCCGCCTTCGCCGCCGCCGCTGCCGAGATCGGCCAGGAACTGACCCTGCCCGATGTCGCCCAGTCGGTCATCCTAACCAGGACGGCGGTGCGCGCCTCGGCCATGCCTGAAGGCGAGGCGCTGGAGAATTTTGCCGCCACTGGCGCGACGCTCGCGATCCACCTCTCGATCAACAATCTCGTACCGGTGGTCCGGCAGCTCACGCCCCGCTATGGCCAAGATTGCCCGGTCGCAGTCGGGTACCGCCTGACCTGGCCGGATCAGGCGATCATCCGCGGCACGCTCGAGACCATCGTCGATCTGGTCAAGCCAAGGCGCTTCACGCGCACCGCCCTCATTCTGGTTGGCCGGGCCCTCGCCGATGACGACTTTACCGACAGCCGTCTCTACGCCGCCGACCACCACCACGTCCTTAGGCCGCGGGCCTAGGCGACTACTTGCCTGATCCAGACAAGGGCAGCGTCGATATCGGAGACGAGGGCGCCGGGCGGCGGCTCGGGGCGGCGTATCATGACAACCGGAAGACCGAGTCTCCGGGCGGCGGCGATCTTGGCGTAGGTGGAACTGCCCCCACTTGCCTTGGTCACCAGGGCGTCGATGCGGTGCTCTTTTAAAAGCGCGATCTCACCGGCTTCGTCGAAAGGCCCCCTCGCCGTCAGGCAAGAAAAATGTCTAGGCAGTCGGCCTCCGAACGGCTCGATGGTGCGGATCAGGAACCAGATATCGTCCAGATCGGCGAAGGCTTCGAGGTTCTGATGACCGCTCGTCAGGAAGACACGGCTGGCGAGGCCTGGTAATGTTTTCGCGGCATCTGCCGCGTCGGAAACCTCAAGCCAGCGGTCGCCTTGCCTCTTCTCCCAGGGAGGACGAACCAGCTGGAGCCGATGGATATCGGTTGCTGTTGCCGCCGCAAGGGAGTTTTCGCTGATCTGCTCCGCGAAGGGATGGGTGGCGTCGATGACGGCATCGATGGATTCATTGCGGAGAAAGGTCGCGAGACCATCCGGCCCGCCAAAGCCGCCGATTCGGAGACTGCCTGACGGTGGGGCGGGTGATCGAGTTCGCCCGGCGAGCGATGTGATCACGTCCAGGTCGTGCCAGTCGGAAAGCGCCCGGGCCAGCGCTACGGCTTCCGCGGTTCCACCGAGGATCAGAAGGCGGCTCAAGTCAACGCCGTTCGCGTTCCGACCGGCCTGACCAACCGCATGCGCGGCCGGCAAGAGTGCCTTCTCGATCGAAGATCATCACTTCGATCTCAGCCTTGCCGTCGATTTGATCGAGCACGAACGCGCGCGCGTTATCCGCGACATCATCGGCGAGCGGCAAGGAAGCCGCACTCGCGAGTTTCAGAGCTTGGCTCGCGATTCGGGTCTGACGCACTTGGTCGAGAAGGTCGCTCGAAGCACCACGCGCGGCCAGAAGGTCGGTGAGCCCGGCAAAATCGACCATCGAGCGTTTTGAATGCAGGTTGAGATGCCCGTTTGCGAGCTTGCTGATCTTGGCGAAGCCGCCGGCGATGGTCAGGCGCGGAATCGGATGGCGGCGCAGATATTTCAGCATCCCGCCAACGAAATCGCCCATCTCGATCAATGCCTGATCGGGTAGACCATAGTGAGCCCGTACCGCCTTTTCCGAAGTGGATCCCGTGGCGGCTGCGACATGCTCGAAGCCGGCGGCGCGCGCCACGTCGATGCCCCGGTGGATCGAGGCGATCCAAGCCGAGCAGGAATAGGGAATGACCACACCGGTTGTGCCCAGGATCGACAGTCCGCCAACGATCCCGAGACGCTCGTTCGCGGTTTTCTTCGCCAGGATCTCCCCACCCGGAATGGAGACCGTAACCTCCAGATCGCCGCTGTCGCCATGGGTATGGGCGATCTCGGCGACGATGCCGCTGATCAGCTTGCGCGGACCCGGATTGATCGCCGGCTCACCGACCGCCACTGGCAGGCCCGGCATGGTGACCACGCCGACACCCTCACCTGCGATGAAGATGACGCCCGAACCTGGCTCGCCGCGGGTTACCTTGGCGGAAATCAGGGCGCCATGGGTGACATCGGGATCATCGCCGGCGTCCTTCTCAACGGCCACACGCGCTGCGCGATCACAGCGCCGGGCCTCGACAAGGTCGAAGCTCGGGCGCTCGCCTTTGGGCAACGTGATCTGCACCGGGTCCGGGAAGCGGCCAGTGAGAAAGCCGAGATAGGCGGCCTTCGCCGCGGCGGCGGCGCAAGTGCCGGTGGTCCAGCCGCGTTTAAGCTCACGCTTGGCAGGGCGAGCTTTATCGGACGGTGCATCCGGTTCGGATACGCCTTCCGGCTGCAGATCATCTTGGGGATTGCGCGTCATGCCGATACCGCTAGTTTACCCTGCTCTGGCCAGCAGGCCCCCGTTGATCACCTCACATGGCCCCTGCCCCAAAGCGAGACGCTGAACGACCATGGAACAGGCGAGTTTTAGGGAATTTCTCGCGGACGGCAAGGCTCGATGAGTGCGCCGGGCTTGATTGTTGCT
>JBCCIN010000116.1:0-12620 GCA_039028235.1 Pseudomonadota bacterium | reverse complement strand
CGCCGCCTGGCGGGAGATGGTCGACAACGTCAAGACCGTCGCCACCCAGGCCTTTCAGATCTGGCTGAACCAGCCGATGGACAAGCTCGGCTGGTCGCTGCCGCCCATCAATATCTCGGGCTTCGTCGAGCCCTTCGATACCTGGGCCGACATGCGCCAGCTCATTCCGCTGGAGGCCTGGAAGACGGACCCGAAAGCCATCGCCTATTTCTGCAGCGTTCTGCCCGATTCTGCCATCGACGATGGAAAGGACAACGACGTCCAGACTACCTCCCACGACAAGGTCAAGGACCACGCGATCCGCTTTCTCGATAACGATCTCAAGCATCTCTGGCCCGATGCCGTCGACAGTAATGGCTTTCGCTGGCCTCTCCTTCTCGACGGTGCTTCATCCTCCGACTCGAAGGCCAAAGGGCAAGCTCGCTTCGGCGGTCAGTTCTGGAAGGCGAACATCAACCCGACGGACCGCTACGTGCTCTCACTTCCCGGCTCGCTCAGATTTCGCATCTCGCCGCTCGACATGACCTATGACAACTTGACCATCGCTGGCGATTGGACCGACTGCGGGCATCAGGCAGGTTGTGTGGAGGCCGCCGTCATGTCCGGACGTCTGGCAGCCCACGCGCTGTCACAACAGCCGCCACTCGAAGAGATCGTCGGCTATGATCATCCCTAGTGACACGACCACTTCGGAAGACTTCCAGGGCGTCCCTCGAAAGCCTGCCGGCACACCGTCTTCTCGGGCGTTGACTGTAGGAGTCAAATGATGTGGTCATACACTAGCTTTACGCGACCAAAGCTGGCCGCTATAAGTCGATAAGTTGATCGGCGAACGCGGTTTACAAACGTTATTAGTTGGAAGAGCCGCGTTCACTTTCAAATAGCTTGAGTTTCGGATTTCAGTCGTTCAAATAGAAAGGCGATCCATTGTAAACATCATGTACGATTGTTGTTTCTGATGGTATCGGAGGGGGTATTTGACGCGATGACTTGGAATAAAAGGTGACGCAACAAGCAAGGTTGAGACGGCCGGCACTAGAACGAACCACGCCCATTCGCAACCTGAGCAAAGCCTTCGATCAGGCAGGTGATGGGACCACCTCGAACAAGTCCGGCAAGGCTGACCACGCATCGGATGACCGGTCGGATCTCCAGGATGCTGTCTCCGAAGGCGTCAGGCTCGGATACAGCGTCATCGAGGACCAGATCAGGCAGGCGCAGAATCTGGCGAAGACGTTCAATCCGGGCAGCTATGATATCGGCGGCGGCGATGAAGTCAGATCGCTTCTCAATCGCCTGCTCAGAACCTATGGCGATCTAACCGGCGCCTGGGTCGACATGCTGAACGCGATCCTCGGCAACACGGATCTCCTGAATGCCATCCTCGGGCGCGATGCACCGAAATCAGAGAAGCCCAATCAAGGTCATGACGCTGATGCCGCGTCGCCATCCAGCGCGCCGGCCGGCGGCATTGGGGCGATCGCGTTCAGTATAACCTCTGATCGACCAGTCGAGACCGAGGTCAAGTTTTTCGCCGGTGGCGATCACGGTACGGCCTTGGTCGTTCAGGATTTGCGCAACCGGGAAAATAATGTGCCGCCGCTTGAGGAGGTCACACTCGTTCAAGCAGGAGCGGACACATCCCTGCGCTTCGTCATCAAGGTGCCGAACGAACAGCCACCTGGGCTTTATCAGGGCCTCATCCTCGATCAACGCACCGATGAACCGGTCGGCGCGCTTGGCGTCACGGTCAAGGCTTTATGACATGACGCCGGCTGGCGGCTGCTCTGGCATCTCTCAGAGGCGCCTTGTTCCGGCGGTCGGCGACAAACGCCATGTCCCTGTCCGAGGCGGACCGGGCATCCCATCATGAACGTCAATGGCGCCAGGAGCGCGGTCCTGCCTCTGCTCGACGAATATGGCGCGCTGACGCGAAAAGCCATGCAGCCCTATCTCAAGCCGGGGCAGCCACGACGCTATCTGTACGATCCCCTGACCGACTATCCCGGACGCGGTGGTAAGATGATGCGTCCGAGCTTGTGCATCGCGACCGCGCGCGCGTTCGGCGCGTCCACAGAAGACGCCGTTCAGTCCGCCGTCGCCATCGAGCTTCTCCACAACGCGCTCCTGATCCACGACGACATCGAAGACGAGAGCGAGCAGCGGCGCGGCAAGCCGACTCTGCACGAGCTGCACGGCATCCCGATCGCGCTCAATGTCGGCGACATGCTGGCGATGACCAGCCTTCGCCCGCTGATCGACAATGTCGGCCGGATCGGTCCTTGGCTGGCGTTGCAGGTGGTTCGCGAGACCGAGCGCATGGCACGCGAATCGGCGGAAGGCCAAGCTATCGAGCTCGGCTGGCGACGGGACAATACCACCGAGCTTTTGCCCGCCGACTATCTGGTGATGGTCTTGAAGAAGACTTGCTGGCTGGCATCGATCTATCCGAGCCGCATTGGCGCCATGCTGGGAACCAGGCGCGACCTGCCCCAGGATGCTTTCGTCCGATTCGGCTTCTTTCTGGGTGCTGCCTTCCAGATTCACGACGACGTGCTCAACCTCGTCGCGGATCTTCGCTACGGCAAGGAAAGCTGCGGCGATATCTGGGAAGCGAAAAGGACATTGATGCTCATCTATCTCCTGCAGGATGCCACGCCAAAGGAACGCATCGACCTGGAGGCTTTTCTGTCGAAACCAAGAACTGCACGCAAAGGCGAAGAGATCATCTGGGTTTGCGATTTAATGGAAAAATATGGTTGTATTGATCGATCTCGAAAATTTGCCCATGGTTTAGCTGGCGCTGCTTTGCATGAATTTACCGCCCTCTATGACGAATTGCCCGATTCCCGCGATAAACGCTTCATTCGCGGCCTGATTACTTGGGTCTTTGAGCGGAACAGTTGACATTCTCTCGCCAACGGCTCAAGGCAGGTGAACGACGAGCGTTTTGAGTCCTTTTGAAAGAGAACGCCCTTTCAGCGACTCATCAAGCGCCTGATCGACGGGGGTCTGCCTTTTCGCGCCTGCGATCGGCACGGAACAGGCAGGGGGAGTGACTGCGCGGCAGCAGGCAGTTTTGCATCGCTTGCGCCTTTTGGCCACGCGGATGAGATGAAAGCTGTATCGATGCCGTTTGGAACGCTGATATGAGTCCGACGACACGGGTGAGCAGGCTGACGTCCTGGCTCGAAGACATCGAACTTGGCGACTACACGAAGATCTTCCTCGCGAATGATATCGATCTCAGTGTCCTTCCGGATCTGACGGACGCTGATCTGCGCGAGCTTGGAGTCACACTCGGACATCGAAAGCGCCTGCTCAAAGAAATCGAGAAACTCCGCGAGGAGACGACCGCGGCAAGTTCCGAGGGAGCGGCAGAAGCGCAGCGACAACAGGCAGCGCCTGCAGCGGAGAGGCGTCGAGTTACCATCGTCTTCGCCGATCTCGTCGGCTCGACCAATCTGTCGGTTCGATACGATCCTGAAGATCTGCGCCAGGTCATCCTCAACTATCACAACACCTGTCAGCAGGTGATCCAGCGCTGGGGCGGGCATGTGCTCAATTATCTCGGCGACGGGGTCGTCGTCTGCTTCGGCTATCCGATTGCGCATGAGGACAGCGCGGAACGTGCGGTTCGTGCGTCGCTCGACATTGTCGAGGAAGTCGGACGTCTCCGCCCCTTTGACAATCTCCGGCTGGAAACACGGGTTGGCATCGCGACCGGCGAAGTGGTCATCGGCGATCTCAAGGGCGATGAGTCCGTTGCCGGCGAGACACCCAATCTCGCAGCCCGGCTGCAGAATCTGGCTGGCGCCGACCGTGTCGTCATCTCGGCCGGCACGAAACGTCTGATCGAGGGCATGTTCGAGCTTGAATCGATCGGCAAGCACGATCTCAAGGGATTTGCCGAGCCGCTCGAGGTCTGGCAGATCAAGGGGGATCTCAAGCAAGCAAGCCGATATGAGGCGCGCAAGCAAAAGCAGCTTCCGCTGGTCGGGCGGGATGGCGAAATAGCGGAGCTGCAATCGCGCTGGCAGGACGCCAAGAACGGCAAAGGGCAGGTGGTGCTTATCTCCGGCGATGCCGGCATGGGCAAATCCCATCTGTGTGATGCGCTCAGGCAATACGTTGCCGAGGAACCCCACAAACGGCTTCGCTATTTCTGCGCTCCCTTTCACCAGAACAACGTACTCTTCCCGGTCATCGCTCAGCTGGAACGATCCTCGGGCATCACGCCAAGCGATGACAATGCAACGAAGCTTGCCAAGCTGGAATCAAGGCTGCTGACAGGGAAAGACGGGCCGACACAAGCCACAGCCGTGATCGCCGATCTGTTGTCGATCGAACTCGACGAACGATATCCGCCGCTGACCATGACAGGTCAACGTCAGCGTATCGAAACCTTGGATGCGCTGACCGATGAGGTCATAGCATTGGCCGAAACCTATCCCTTGCTCATGATCGTTGAGGACGCTCACTGGAGCGATCCGACGACGCTCGAAATTTTCGGCAAGTTCGTGAACGAGACGATCGAGAATCTGCCGATCCTTCTCCTGATCAACTACCGGCCAGAATTCGATCCAGGCTATGAACCTCGTCCTTGGATCAGCACGATCCACCTGGAGCGGGTCAAAGCGAGCGACAGCCAGAAAATCGTGAGCGGCATCGCCGAGGCGGAAGGCATTCCGGAAAAACTGGTCGCTGATATCGTTTCCAAGTCCGACGGCGTTCCGCTCTTCATCGAAGAGCTGACCAAGGCGGTCCTGGAAATGGATCCGACGAAAAAGGAGGCGAATGGGCACGGCAGCCAGCAAGCCCTTGCCGTGCCGGACACGCTCCACGACTCCCTCATGTCCAGGCTCGATCGACTCCAGGCCGCCAAGCCGATCGCCCAGCTTGGTGCCGTCATCGGTCGGCGGTTCATCTACGGCGTCCTCTCCGCGGTCGCCGGTGTGGATGAGCCGGCACTCCGGAAGGCGCTCGACGATCTCGTCCAATCCGAGCTCGTCCAATGCCACGGCGAAGCCCCAGCAGCGACCTATGTGTTCAAACATGCGCTGATCCAGGAGGCTGCTTATTCGAGCCTGCTCAGAAGCCGGGTTCGCCAGCTTCACGGCGAGATCGCCAAAGTTCTCGAAGAGCATTTCCCGGACATGGCCCACGCCGAGCCCGAGGTTCTGGCCAATCACTTCCAGCGTGCCGAAGAGCCGGGCAAAGCGGCAGACTGCCTGATGGCTGCTGGTCTCGACGCGACCAGCCGTGCGGCACAGACAGAAGCCATCAACTATTTCAACGCCGCGTCCGATATCGTCAAAGGTCTGCCGGAGAGCCCTGAGCGGCAGCAGCAGGAAATCAGGCTGCATGCCCTTCGCGGCAGCGCCCTCATTGCGGTCAAGGGCTATGCCGCCGACGATGTCGAGACTGCGTTCAAGCTGGCGCACGACCTCTGCATCAAAAAGGACGACAGCCAGATGCTGTGTCCGTCGATGTATGGTCTCTGGGTGGTCAATCTTGCACGAAGCGACCGCCGGGCAACCGTAGAATGGGCAGAGCAACTGCGCTCGAAGTTCGGGTCATCGGACGATCTGATCCAGCGCATCGGCGCCATCTTCGCCAATGGCATTACCGCCTTCTATCAAGGTGACCTCAAGGCGTCGCTGAAACATCTCGATCAGGTTCTGGCACTCTACTGGACGGCGCAGCATGACGAGTTGATCCAGAGCTTCAGTGATGACCTGGCGCTGTTTGCCATGGCTCAGCTCGAATGGCTGGAAACGCTCCGGGGCGATGTCGGTGCTGCCAAAGCGAGGGAGCAAAAGGTCTTCGACCTCTCCGACAGGCTCAACGACCCGATGTCGATGACGCGCAGCCAAGTGTTCGCGATGATGCACCACCACGATCTGCGCGACGTCGACAGCGCCCTCGGGATGGCCGACCGTGTGCTCGATCTTGCCGGCGAGCATGTCTTCCCCTTCTGGTCGGCGCTCGCCCGATGTGGCCGCGGCTGGGCGATGGCGGCGAAGGGAGATCATGCCGACGGCATCGCGTGCATCCAAGAGGGCTTGGCCTTTTTCGACCTCATCGATCAGAAGCTGCCACTCACCTACTGGAATTCCTATCTCATCGAAGCACTCCTGAAGGCGGGCGAATGGGAGAGAGCGTCCGAACTGGTGGATACGACGCTGAGGCTCGCCAGAAACAACGTCGACAGCTTCTACGAGCCGGCCCTGACACGCTGCAAAGGCATCCTTCAGCTCAGCTGGGAGAAAGATGCTGCAGCCGCGGAGCAATCCTTCCGCGATGCGCGCATGCTGGCCTTCCGCGAAGGTGCGGCCCTTCTCGAACATCGGGCGACCGTTAGCCTGGCCGGCCTGCTCGAAGACGGTGGCAAGAAGGACGACGCCAAGTCACTGTTGCTCGAGACTCGGCAGCGATCCCCGATTTCCGAGTCGATATCGGACTATCGGGAGGGCAATGCGCTTCTGGCACGCCTGGGCTGAGCCTTGGCTCCCAGAAGAACATCTGCGGCTAGGCCAAGACGCTGCATCGTCCTTGGTGGCACCGGTCATATCGGCAATGCCCTGGCACGCGCCCTTCTCGGGCAGGGCCACGAGGTTACCGTCACCTGCCGAAGGGACGGCGATCGTGCCAATCTTCAAGATCTCGACATCACCGTCCTTGCAGGCGACGACGGGCATCCCGAACGGCTTGCCAGCTGGATCAAAGGCCAGGACCTGGTGATCGACGCTGCGGCTCCCTACCCGATCCGCCTGTTCGATCCAGCCAAATCCGGCCGAGAGCAGCGGGACCAGGCGCTTCAGCGATCACGTTGCCTGATCGAGGCCGTGGCCGATCTGCGTGCCGAATTCGTCTACATCAGCTCGTTCACGACATTGCCGAAGCAGCGTCCCTGGCACGAACGCCTGCAGTCCGCCGTCCTCCAGGGGAGCCATCCCTATTTCGAGACGAAGGCCGCGATCGAACGCGAGGTCGTCAGCGCCGCCGCAAACGGTCTTCCGGCCATCATCGTCAATCCGACGGTCTGTCTTGGTCCTTTCGATCAAAAGCCGCGCGAGGCCTGCTTCATACCGACCGTCGCCCGTGGCGAGCTGATGGGCGTCACCGGACAGATGCTGAACGTCATCGATGTACGCGACGTCGCCGATGCAACCCTCGGCGCGTTGGCCGAAAAATCCTATGGCCGACCGATTGCCCTTTCCGGCCACAATATCGACCTCGCCTCCCTGGTCGAAAAAATCTCTGCGCTCGTCGGAAGACGCCCGCCACGTATGCGCGCCTCCACTAGGCTGACGGCGGCCGGCGCCTGGTGGACCGATGCCCTGTTCGGCGCCTTCGGCCAGACCCCACCCTTCCCGAGCCTGCCCTTTCTCCTCCTTTGTGAATGCCGCGCGATCAGCCCGTCATCGGGTCAGCGAAACCTCGGCCTGACCCCGCGTCCGCTGGAGACCACGCTGGAGGACGCGCTTCGCTGGTATCAGCAGATCGGCTATTGCTGACACCGCTGATTTAAGGCAACGCGACGGTCGCTAATCGCGTTCCGGCCTGGCGAGCGCACTTAGCCTCTGCGTTAACTTCTCAGCGACCCGTTTGTGGTCCTTGTCGGGATCGATCGGTTTGTGTTCCAAGGCCTCGGCCTGCTCACGCGCCTTTTTCATCAGGGTCTCCAGACGCCTGATGGTCGGAGACCAGAAGACGACATCATGGGACTCGTAGACAAGGGTTTGGATGGTGCCGGCGAGCCCCCTCCAATCTTTAGGCTTCCAGGCCGCAGGATCGACCTTTCCGACCTGTTCGTCGAACCAGTCCGGGAGGATCGTTCTCGCAAGATCTTTGTAGGACTTACAGCCATCCGGTAGTTTGGCGCCCTTCTTAAGTTCGGCTTCGTCAACCGCCGCCCAGATCCCGCGATGGATCTGCAGCGCCAAACCGATTCGGATGTCCCGATAGGCACTGATGAAGTCGGAATCCTGCGGCCAGTAGCGCCGTTGCTGTTCGCTGTCCGGGAACAGGCGGTCTTCGAAGGTTGTCCCCAGACTCGTGCTGTGCACGCAGAAATCAGCTTTGCCAAACTCATCCCGCTTATGCTCAGGACATGCCCACTGGCGGCTAAGAATCGAATCAAGGATCGTCGCCGGGTCGATTTCTCCGACACAGGCTGCAAGGTTGGCGACCGAGTTAGTCGAGGCCTTGTCGCCTTCGCTTTCAAGGAAGGCGGCGAGATCCGGTGTATGGTGCCGATCGATGCGACTCAGGACCATTGGTCTGGACATCAGTGACAGCTCGCGCTCACGTGACCAGACCATGAGGTTGCGAAGCGAATCGCCTTTGCTGAGGTCCTTGAGTTCTTCTAGATCGGATTTCTTGTCGAACGGCTTCTCGACTCTTGTCCAAAGGCCTTTGTGCGGCTGCTCGAAACAAATTTTCGTGCCGGAGGCAGAGAACGTCTCGAGCTCCTCCAGAGTGACGGGATGCCAGCCGAAGAGGTGCTCAGCGTGCTCGACGCGACGCCAGCGGCGGGCACCGACGCGTTCGAAGAGATTGCTGCCAAGATCGCGTCTCAGATCGGCACGCATCCAAAACGGCCTGATTGCTTCGAACACGTCGACGATGCCATCACCGCCGACCTGCGTATGCTTGGGAATCAGCCCGAGAACGTCCTTGATCGGCTGAGTTGGAAACCGTGTGATCGAGACATGCAACGGCTGCTCGATCTCCTGTACCTCATGCAGCCTGTCGATCTTGCGTCGTCCCTGGACAAGGCTCTGATAGCAGGCCGTCTCCGTATCCCAGGAGTCGCGAAACTGCTTCAAGGTGACGCTGGTAATCGAGAGCTTCCCGACAAGGAGCTCCAGCGCAAGCGCACGGGTACGGCGAAAGGCGTCGTCGCTCTTGACCTCATCACGCTTGCCACGCTGGTCGTATTTGCGCGCGAGATCGTCGACCAGCTTGGCCCCCCAATCTTTAGCGATCCTCATCCAGCCGGGGTCGTCGTGATAGGGAATCGGTGGCTTGGTGCTGATGCTCAAGAAACTTTTAGTGCGCGCGCCAGCGCCGACGCCGAGCGACGGCAGAACCAGGGCCGAACTGTCCAAGAGCGTGGAGCCGATCGACGTGTCCGGCCCGTCCGTGTCCATCCAGCGGACCGGTGGACTGTCGATCGCCGACTGCAGGGTCGGCACGCCTTCGACCTCACTGCTGGTGATAGCGACGGTGACGTCGTCGACATAGGCGAATGGTGTGACCAGGGCGACGCTGGTCAGCTTGTCGCTGTCCAGCCGCTTTCGCCCCGCTACCGTGCTCAGGTCATAGGTCTCATCATGATCGTCGAACCACTCGTAGCACTTGACCGGCACGGCGACGTTGATCTCGCGATTGGCGATCAAGCCGACATTCTGACTTTCCGACGATCGGCTTGGATAGCTGTAGATCACCAGATAGACATGCCGTCCCCACGCCCTGAAGCGCATGTGGTCTTCGACGTCGAGATAGCCACTCACGAACTCATCGAGCTTCGCTTCGTCGGCTAGAAGCGGCAGCACGCGGACCGTGGTATTCGGTGAGAGGAAAGGTCCGCTCAGTTCTTCGCCAGCGCCACGTGCGGTGTTGTACAGATTGTCGCTCGGTTTGGTTGTCGGCTTGAAGTCGACGACGGCTTCCGTCGTCGTTCTGGCCTTGCCGACGAAGGAGACATCGACTTGGCTCCTAATCCTTTCGGGCAGATCACTGCCCCTTACCGTGTAATCGATCCGACTCTCGCCTTCTTCGGCTTCCGACGACTTGACCTTCCAGTTCCATTTGGTCGAACTCGAGCGCCAACTCACCACGTCGCCGCGGGCGTAGTTCATGTCGACCTGCATCCAAAACGGGCAGACCGGATGCAGCGTCGCGATGTCGACATCGCCGTCCCGTGTCGAGTCGGCGACCTCCAGACCAAGCGTCTCGATGATCGGCTGGTTGCCATAGCGGTAGATATCGATGCTGTAGCCGCCGTCGATCTGCCCCATGAGCAGATTCTGCTGGCCAAGCAGCCCGGCGCGATTGATGCACTCGAGCTTCATTTTGGCGTTAGTGATCGCCTGATAGCAGGCGGCAATCGGACTGCCTGCATCCCTGAACTGCTTGAGATTGATGGTGTTGGCGTAGAATTTTGGAAAGAGTGACGAGAGCAGGTCAACCAGCCCAGGCGTCCATGAGGACAGCTTCATGCTGGCCCGGAGATTGTCCCGCGAGAGCAGATCTTTCAGGCAATCGAAGTCCTCAAGTTCAGGAAACGTGGATGTTCCGGTAATGCCCTGCGTGGCCATGCCGCTCATCGTACTGGCCAGATCTCTCGCCAAGCGCATACCGTTCAGGCCGAGATTTGGCAGATCGGCGATCGGTCTGAGCAAACCGCGGAGATCCGGCGGATAAGCCATCACGTTGGTGGCGGGACGATGGTAGACGTTCAGGAACGGCCGATTGTCAAAATGCTCGCCCTCATAGGCCCGTCCCACCGCCTTGGTGCTGACATTGAAGACGCGCCGGCTCCCCGGTGGATCCTGCACCCATTCACTGATCGAGGGGTCGAGCTTCACCAGGGTTTTCGGCCAACCATACACCTCGCGCCCGGTGCTCATCGAGAGTTCGTTGTCGACGAAGATGAACGGCGAGTTAAACGCCCAGTCCCGAAATTTGAGCCCGTCCTCCTCACCGTCTTTCTGCATCCAGCGCAGAGGCACACTGAACGCCACCTCACGCTGCGAGATCCAGCCCATGTTCGCTGCTTCGACCGACATGCGCCCATAGTCGAGAATGATCAGATAGACATAGGGAATGAAAGGCTGAAAGCGGATCGCCTCCTCGGCGTGATTGAGATAGCGGTCACAGAACCCCTCAAGCCGAGACAGGCTCGCGCGTAAGGGAAAGACCGACATGGTCACGTCCTTGAACGCGAAAGGTGGTGTCATTTGGAGGGAACTTGCGGTGCCTCGGGCGTTATTGAATGACGCGTTACCGTTCATATTATTCATTCCCCGACGATCGTTCTTCTGCGCTGCCACGGAATAAGCGGCAGCTCTATCATCAACAATATCGCTATAGAATGGATTTGCGGCAAATTTATTTCTCTTCACCTGCTATTTGATATCAAGCAGTTAGGATCGCGTTCTGTCCCATCCCGTCTTTTCCCACAGCTTCCTTGCCGTTGCGGCGACGACCTCGTCGTGCATCTGGTCGATATCGACGATCAAGCCGGTCTCGTCATCGTCGAGGCATTCGCCGGCGCCATGCTGGAGACAGCTTCGGGCTGATCATGGTGACCTAAATACCCGGGCTCTTAATCTTCCTGCCGCCCCTGACTATGGAGCCGGAGATCATCACCCGCTAGGTGGCATGGTGACATGGCCGCCTCATCGACTTTCGGCCTTTGTCGCGGGGATCGATGCTATGCGACCTGGACCTCGCCATCGCGAACGCCCACTATCAAAGATGCATCGCCGACGACGGAGGCCAGCCCATGCGTCTTTTCGCCTGCGCCTTGACCCTGATCGCTGCCGTCTTCTCTGGATCGCCCGCGGTGATCGCCGATGAGGTGGATCTGGAACTGGTGCTCCTCGCCGACGCCTCGCGCTCGATCGACAACGCCGAGATCCGCTTCCAGCGTCAGGGCTATGCGGACGCCATCACCCACCCGGACGTCCTGAGCGCGATCGAGCAGGGGTTTCGTCAGCGGATTGCCATCACCTATGTCGAATGGGGCGATATGACCTCGCAGGAAGTCGTGGTGCCGTGGACGATCATCGATGGCAAAGACACCGCGACCAGCTTCGCCACTGCCCTCCTCGAAGCTCCGAGACTGGCCTTTGGCCCCAACGCGATCGGCAATGCAATCGCCGCGGCCCATGGGCTGATCGAAAGCAATGACATCGACGCCTTTCGCCGGGTGATCGACTTTTCCGGCGACAGTGCCAACAGCTTCGGCGGAGTTCCGATTGCCGTCGCACGCAGCGCGGCCCTGGCCGCTGACATCACCATCAACGGCCTCGCCATTCTCTGCCGGCAGGAAGACTGCGGCGGACGTCCCAATCTCTACGATCTCGAAGACGCCTTTGCCAAAATGATCATCGGCGGCCCCGGCAGCTTCGTGGTCACCGTCGACGACCGCTTGAGCTTCGCCGACGCCGTGCGCCGAAAACTGATCCTCGAAATCGCCGAGCTGGATTAGAACGGCCGGCATCATTCCGATCACCTTGAGTTTCCGCCGGCAGGCCGGTAGGCCGCGACGCCTACAGCGGATTGTCGCTTTGGCTTAGGTTGTCGCTACCACCTCCGTTAAAGTTGTCATAACCTTCGTTAAGTCGGCTTTAACCCATCCATGCCATGCTGCTTCATGGTCCATGCGACCCTGGGACTCCGCCCGCCAGAATAGGTTGGGCGGGGCTTGGACTCCCAGGATCGCATGGACCAGCGAGACATGCCGGAGGATAGCCACGGTGGGTTAAGGACGGGTGAACGCCCGCGTCCTTTCCGAATCCATAGGTCAAGACTTTGTGCGAGCCGAGTAGACGAGATCGCCGGCTGCTGCGTGCCTGCAAGGCTGCGTCAGAATCCAGCGGTCG
>JBCCIN010000115.1:0-12629 GCA_039028235.1 Pseudomonadota bacterium | reverse complement strand
TGGTGGGCACGTCGATCGCACCGAAGCCGTAATGCCCGGCCCAGCGCAGGTCGCCCTCGAAGAAGGTGCGAAGATCGGGAATGCCGTATTTGAGCATGGCGATGCGGTCGATGCCCATGCCGAAGGCGAAGCCCTGCCAGACCTCGGGATCGACGCCGACGGCGCGCAGCACGTTCGGATGGACCATGCCGCAGCCCAGGATCTCCAGCCAGTCGTCGCCTTCGCCTATGATCAGCTCATTGGCCGTGCGCTTGCAGCCGATGTCCATCTCGGCGGAGGGTTCAGTGAAGGGGAAGTAGCTCGGCCGGAAGCGCACCGGAATGTCGTCCCGTTCGAAGAACGTTCGAACAAAATCGATCAGGCAGCCCTTAAGATGGCCCATATGGGTACGCCGGTCGATCAGGAGGCCTTCCACCTGATGGAACATCGGCGTGTGGGTGAGATCGTAGTCGCAGCGATAGGTGCGGCCGGGCGCGATGATGCGATACGGCGGCGGTCCCGACATCATGGTGCGGATCTGCACCGGCGATGTGTGCGTGCGCAGCACCAGCGGCACGCCGTCCTTTTCGGCCTCGAGATAGAACGTGTCCTGCATCTGGCGGGCAGGATGCTCGGGCGGGATGTTGAGGGCCGTGAAGTTGTTGAAGTCGTCCTCGACATCCGGCCCCTCGGCGACGCGGAAGCCCATCTCGCCGAAGATCGCGATCAGTTCCTCGGTGACCTGGCTGACCGGGTGGAGGCGCCCCATGGCTTCAGGGCGGATCGGCAGCGTGACGTCGACGGTCTCATGCAGAAGCTGCGCGTCGAGGGCAGCACTTTCCAGGGTTTCACGCCGGCTCGCGATCGCCTCGCCGACCGCCTGCTTCAAGAGATTGTAGCGCTGTCCGGCCGCCCGTCTTGCCTCGGGTTCGAGGGCGCCGAGGCTCTTGGTAAGGGCCGTGATCCGACCCTTCTTGCCGAGTTCGCCGACGCGGATCTGCTCCAGAACGTCGAGCTGATCGACACCGTCGATTTGCTTCAGGATCTCGCCTTCGAGACGGTCGACGTCGACTGGTCCTTCTCTATCCATCGTCTCTCTCGCCATCTCCACCATCGGTCGTCTCATCACTTCATCGAATGGGTTGGACCGTAGTCCGCGTTCAAACAGCAAAAAGGGGCCCTTTGGCCCCTTCACCTACCCCAGATCTGTGACGCTTTTGTCCTCAGCCTTCCAGGGCGGTTTGGGCCTGCTTGGCCAAGCTCATAAACGCGGATTGATCGCGCACGGCAATGTCGGCGAGCACCTTACGGTCGATCTCGATGCCGGCGGTCTTCAGGCCATGCATGAGGCGGCCATAGGTGAGCCCTTGCTCACGTGCGGCAGCATTGATGCGCTGGATCCAGAGCGAGCGGAAGTTCCGCTTCTTCACCCGGCGATCACGATAGGCGTATTGCAGGCCCTTCTCGACCCGGTTGATCGCCAGGCGGAAACAATCGCTGCTGCGGCCGCGATACCCTTTAGCGCGCGCGATGACTTTCTTGTGTCGCGCTTTGGATGTTACGCCTCGTTTAACCCGTGCCATTGTTCTCGTACCTCAATTTACGTATCTGTCTGCCTTGTGGCTCAGCAAAGTCGACGCTGTCCGCGTCGGACTAGCCGCCGTAGGGCAGCATCTTCTTGATCAGCTTGGCGTCGCCGTCGGCAACCACCACTGTGCCGCGCTGATTGGCCTTCACCTTCTTCGCCTTGTGCGTCAGCTGGTGCCGGTGATAGGCCTTGTTACGAAGGATCTTGCCCGTGCCAGTAAAGCGAAAGCGCTTCGCCGCCGCGCGCTTGGTCTTGAGCTTCGACATCAGATAACTCCGGGAAACTTCATGGGTCGTGCCAAGGCATCAGGTGCTTGGCCGACCTGAAGCATTGGCGTTATAATCAAGAGTGTCGCGGTTCGCAAGCGTTTGGCGGCTATTTCCTCAAGATCTGCTTAAAAGATTCGACGACAGCCCCGACGAGACCCTTTCAGGGCAAAAGGCACTGCGCAAGCCCGCGTTTTTCCAGATATTGCTGGTGATAATCCTCCGCCATCCAGAAGGTTGACGTGGGCGTTATCTCGGTGACGATGGCGCCGCGATGGATGCCGGCGGCTTCCTGGCGCTTGAGCGAGGCTTTGGCTTCCTCCTCCTGCTCGGCATCGTGGAAGAAGATGGCGGAGCGGTATTGCGTGCCGATATCCGGACCCTGGCGATTGAGCTGGGTCGGATCGTGATTCGCCCAGAAAATGTCGAGAAGCTGGTCATAGCCGACCTTGTCGGGGTCGAACTCGACCTGGACCACCTCGGCATGGCCGGTGCGGCCGGTGCAGACTATCTCGTAGCTGGGCTGATCGACAGCACCGCCTTCATAGCCGACGGCAGTCGAGAGCACGCCTGGAACCTTGCGGAAGGCAGCCTCCACCCCCCAAAAACAGCCCGCGGCAAACGTCGCCTTCGCCATTCTCCTCCTCCTCGGAACGCTTTTCGACTGCGTTTCGTGATGTTCCGTATTTGGGTTGCTCTTGGGGCCATATCAATGGCGATGCTGGATGCTTGCCTTCCGAAGGCAACTGCGTGATGGTGATCACAGAAAAAGCAACGTCGTCCGATCGATATAACGATTGGATATTCTTGCCTTCAGGGAGATACGCTATGTTGAGAACAACGCCGATCGTCGCTTGGACGATCGCCATGACCGTTTCCGTTTCTGCAATCGCCCAGGACAAGCCGGCAGACTTTCCAGAACGGCCGCTGACCATGATCGTGCCCTATGGTGCAGGCGGTGGTTCTGATCAGCTTTCCCGCGCCATGGCCGCGGCGATGGAGCCGGTGTTGGGGCAGGCGATCCAGGTGGTCAACAAGCCGGGCGGCGGCGGTATGGCGGCGGTGCCGGACTTCATGACGGCCCCTGCCGATGGCTACACAATCCTCGAATCGATCGACGACGCCGTGACCAACCACGTCTCCGGCAAGCTCGCCGAAAATCCGGGGGAGGACTGGGAACCGCTCTGCATGGCGCAGATCACCTTTTCCCAGATCTATGTCCGCCCCGATGATGAGCGCTTCAGCGACTGGGACAGCTTCGTCGCCGCGGCCCAGGAAAGTCAGCTGTCGGTCGCCAATGTCGGCAATGTCGGCTCGATGGAGCGGGTGAACATGCTGAAGATCGAGCAGGCACTCGGCTTCGAGACGAATCAGATCGCCTTCGACAAGCCGGCCGAGCGCTATGCCGCGCTGATCGGTGGCCAGGTCGATGCACTGTTCGAGCAGCCGGGCGACGTCCGGAACTTCCTGGACGCGGGTCAGATGGTGCCGATCCTCTCGGTCTATCCGGAGCGGCCGGACGCGTTCGCCGACGTACCGACTCATATCGAGGCCGGCGCCGACTTCGAAGCACTGCTTCGTTTCCGCGGTTTCTATGTGCACCCGGATGTGGCTGACGACCGAAAGCGCTTTCTCGAGGCCGCCTGCAAGCAGGGCTTCGATTCCGCCGAGTTCCAGGAATTCAACGAGAGCAAATATATGACGCTGATCGACAGCTATCGGGACACCACCGGTTCCAGAGAGCTGATCGCCGGCGCGGCCGACACCTATGCGGCCGTCTACAAGGAAATCGGCCTGATCGAATAGGGCCGCGCCACGGCCGGGGTTGACGGGGCGGTCGATCGGGCGATCGCCCCCTCATGCAGATGATGGATCAATTCAAGAGAAGTGCCCCATTGTTTGAGCTGGCATTCTGGCTGGCGCTCGCTCTTGCCGCCTTTGCTCTCAGCTTTCAGTTCGCCGACGAAGTCGGCACCTATGAATGGGGTGCCGCGAGCTGGCCGCGTGCCGTCATTTTGCTGATGGCAATCACGGCACTCATCCATGCCCGGATCGAATTCCGAAAGGCGCGAGCGTCTGAAGGCAGAGCCGCCAATGGTATTGATAAAGAGACGTGGTTCGCCTCACTCGGCCTTTTTTTGATCCCGCTCGTCTATGCCTGGCTGCTGCCGAGGACGGGCTTTTATCTGACGACGCCGCTGTTTCTGATCGCCTTCCTTCTCTATGTCGGTGAGCGGCGCTGGTGGGTGATCTTCCTGACCACGCTGGTGATCATCTCGCTCGTCTTTCTGGTGTTCGCCAAGCTCTTTTACGTTGCCCTGCCGGTCGGCAATTGGCCGGTTTTCTACGACATCAACAACTGGCTTCTGGTGATGATCCGATGAACCCGGATAGCCGGACCAGGCGGTCCCATGGCTGATTTCTGGCTGGGCGCTTCGGCCCTCTTCACCGATCCGACCGCGCTCATGATCTTCGTCGGCGGGCTCCTGGGCGGCATGCTGTTCGGCGCGATCCCGGGCATCAACATGCTGACACTCGGCGCCGTGATCCTGCCCTTTACTGCGGCGATGGAGCCGGCGCATGCGATCATGCTTTATTCGGTGATCTACTGCGCCGGTGTGTTCGGTGGCGCGATCACAGCCATCCTTTTCAACATTCCCGGCTCTCCCGAGAACGCACCGACCGCGTTCGACGGCTATCCGATGACCAGGAATGGTGAGGCGGCAAAGGCGATCGGCGCCGCCGTCATCTGCTCCGCCTTTGGCGGCATCTGCTCGGCCATTCTGATGATGACCGCGACGCCGACCATCGCCGGCTGGGCCGTCCGCGCCTTCGGACCGCCCGAGATCTTCGCGCTGATCTGTTTCGGCCTGGCGGTCTCTGCATCGGTCGGTGCCGCCGATCTTTGGAAGGGTATCCTGTCCGTTTCGCTCGGCCTCTTGATCGCCACCATCGGCACCGATCCCGCCGATGGCATCGCGCGTTACAATTTTGGCACTTACTACCTGCTCGCTGGCATCCATTTCATCCCCGTCGTGCTTGGTCTGTTTGCGGTCGCCGAGGTGTTTACGCAAGGCTCGAAGCGGCTGGCCGACAATCCAGCTGCGGGCCGTGTCCGCTTGAGCCTGCCGAGCTTCATCGAATTCTGGCGTTTGAAAATCACCGTGCTGCGTTCGATGGTGATCGGCTTTTTCGCCGGCATTTTGCCGGGCATCGGCGCCGTGCTCGCCGCGTTCTTGAGCTATAACGAAGCGGTGCGCTGGTCACCGAAGGGGAAATTCGGCAAGGGCGAGCTTGGCGGCGTGGTCGCCTCGGAAACCGCGAACAACGCCGCGACCGGTGCCGCGATGATCCCGCTTCTGGCGCTAGGCCTTCCAGGCGGGGCGCTCACCGCCATGATGATGGGCGTTTTCCAGATCCACGGCATGGAGCCCGGACCGCTGGTCTTCATGACCTCGAAGGAGCTGGTCTGGATCGTGTTTGCCGCGATGTTCTTCGCCAATGTCGCGATCCTCGGCCTCGGCTATCTGCAGACCAAGACCGTTGTTCATCTGCTACGCATCCCCTTTCATCTGCTCGCGCCGGCCATCCTGTTGATCGCCACCATCGGCGCTTATGCCCTTCGCAATCTGACCGTCGACATCTGGGTGATGTACCTCGCCGGCATCGCCGGCTTTCTGCTGCGCCGTTCAGGCTACTCGGTCGCAGGTATCGTCATGGGCCTGATCCTCGGCAAGCTCGGCGAGAGCAGCTTTACCAAGTCGATGCAGCTCCTGAACTACGATCCGCTGGCGCTTTTTACACGCCCGATCGCCGCACTGCTCTTGACGGCAGCCATCCTCACCCTGATCTGGAACATCATCGCCGCCAGCCGGCGGTCGGCTGACTTGCCGGAGGCTAAGGAAAAGGGAGAGCCATGATGACCACGCCTATGACTGCGGAAAGCATGGAAAGCTCCGAAGATGTCATTGCCGGGTTGGTCGGGCGGGCGCGGGCGGCGATGGAGGCGTTCGACAATACGAACCAGGAGGCCATCGATGAGGCGGTGACGGCGCTCGCCTGGTCGATCTACAAGCCCGAGAATGCGCGCCGCCTCGCCGAGCTCGCTGTCGAGTCCACGGGCCTCGGCAATGTCGAGGACAAAGTTACGAAAAACCAGCGAAAGACCTTCGGCACGTTGCGCGACCTGATGCGGGTCAAAACCACCGGCGTGATCGAGGAGCAGCCTGAGCTCGGTCTTGTCAAATACGGCAAACCCGTCGGCGTCGTCGCGGCGATCACGCCGTCGACCAATCCTGCGGCGACGCCGGTCAACAAGGCGATGATGGCGGTGAAGGGCGGCAATGCGGTGATCATCGCGCCATCACCCGCCGGTTATGCGGCGACTGCGGCGACTGTTGACGGCATGCGTGCGGAACTCGAGAAAATAGGCGCCCCTGCCGACCTGGTGCAGATCGTGCCGGCGCCGGTGGATCGAGAGCGGACTGCGGTGTTGATGGCCGCCGTCGATCTGATCGTCTGCACCGGCTCGCAGAACAACGTTCGAAAAGCCTATTCCAGCGGCACGCCGGCCATCGGCGTAGGGGCGGGCAATGTGCCGGTGATCATCGACGAGAGCGCCGATCTCACATCCGCAGCCGAGAAGATCACAGCGTCCAAGATCTTCGACAACGCCACCAGCTGTTCGTCGGAGAACAGCGTGATCATCGTGGATGAAGTGTTCGATGCTGCCATTGACGCCCTGACGAGGGCGGGCGGTTACATGACCACGTCCGAAGATGGCAGGCGGGTGGTCGAACGCCTCTGGGAGGGCGGCAAGCTCAATCGTAGGGTCATCGCCAAAGATGCTGCCATTCTCGCGGACGTATTTGAGCTGCCTGATGAGGCCAAGGGCGTGCGTTTCATCATGGTCGAAGAAACGGGGGTAGGCCCTGCCTACCCGCTTTCAGGCGAGAAGCTGTCCCTGGTGCTGACCGTCTATCGCGCCCGCGACTTCCGCCACGCTCAGGAGCTGGCCGGCGATATTCTCGAATTTCAGGGGAAAGGCCATTCGCTCGGCCTGCACACCAATCTCCTCGAACGCGCGAGAAAGCTCGCTGAGGAGATGCCGGTGGTGCGTGTGCTGGTCAATCAGGCGCACACCTTCGCCAATGGCGGCGGCTTCGATACGGGTCTGCCGTTCACGCTGTCCATGGGCTGCGGCAGTTGGGGCGGCAATTCGATCACCGAGAACTTGAACTACCGCCATTTCATCAATGTCACCCACCTCGTCAGGTCTGTCGCCGAAGACAAGCCTGAGGAAGCGGACCTCTTCGGCAAATACTGGGAAAAACACGGTCAATGAATTTCGAGGAATACGCCGCCAAGCCGGTGCTGGCATCGGCCGGCATTATTGTGCCGCCGAGCCGACTTTGCCGGACACCGGAAGAGGCCAAGAAGGCCAATGCCGAGATCGGGCCTTCTGTCGTCAAGGCACAGGTCCCGACCGGCAAGCGCGGCAAGGCGGGTGGCATCAAGTCCGCGGATTCGCCGAGGGAGGCCGAAGAGGCCGCCGCTGCGATTCTCGGCATGGCCATCGGCGATCATCGAGTCGAGAAGGTGCTGGTCGAGGCCAAAGCATCGATCGCGAAGGAGTTCTATGCCGCTGTCCTCAATCATCAGGAAAGCAAGAGCCCATTGCTGTTGTTCTCGACCGAAGGCGGCATGGATGTCGAGGAAATCACGGCGAACCATCCAGACAAGATGGCCCATCTGCCGGTGGATATCAGAGACGGCGTCGACGACGAGCTCCTGGAGCACATCTTCGGTTTGCTCGGCCTTGATGAGGAGAAGGATGCGTTGGTCGAGTTCTTCCTGAAGCTCTACGACGCCTATCGGATCTCCGATGCCGAGCTGATCGAGATCAACCCGCTGGCGCTGACTATGGCGGGCGATCTCGTCGCCCTCGATTGCAAGCTAACTCTGGACGATTCTGGCCTGGCACGGCGGCCTGAACTTGCCGATGAGGGGGTGCCGGAAAAGCTGACCGTGCTCGAAGCCCGAGCGAAGGAGCATGGGCTCAAATATATCGAGCTGGACGGCGAGGTCGGCGTGCTCGCCAACGGTGCCGGCCTGACCATGACCACCATGGATGCAATCCGGCACTATGGAGGGGCGCCTGCGAATTTTCTGGAGATCGGTGGCGATGCCTACACCAAAGGCAAGCCGGCGCTTGAGGTCGTGCTCGACAATCCCAAGGTGAAGAGCCTGCTGGTCAATTTCTGCGGTGCTTTTGCGCGTACCGATGTCATGGTCGAGGGCCTTCTGGAGGCTTGGGAGGACCTGAAGCCCGAGCTGCCGGTTTTTTTCTCCATCCACGGCACAGGCGAAGACGAGGCTATCGCCATGGTTCGGGAAAAACTCGACATCGAGCCCTTTGACCTCATGGATCATGCGGTCGAGGCCGCAGTCGAGGCGGCCAAATGATTGTCCGCAAGAACGAGCGTGTGCTGATTCAGGGCATCACCGGCCGTCAGGGCACGTTTTGGGCCGAACAGATGCGGGATTACGGCACGACCGTGATCGGCGGGGTCAACCCGAAGAAGGCGGGCGAAACCCACCTCGGCCTCCCGATCTGGGGTTCAGCTGGCGACGCAGCAGACGATGTGACGGGCCTCGGACATCGCATCGACGTCTCGGTTCTGTTCATCCCGCCGATGGGTGTGAAGGCTGCCGCCATGGATGCGATCGAGGCGGGGATCAAGAAGCTTGTGATCCTGACCGAGCATGTCCCGGTCCAGGACACCATGTATGTGCTCGCCGCTGCCGAAGACCATGAGGCACAGGTGCTGGGGCCGAACACCGCCGGGGCGGTGACACCCGGCGAGTGCTTTACCGGCTTCATGCCGGCTTTCAACGAGCGTGTGTTCAAGCCGGGGAAGATCGGTGTCATTTCGCGCTCCGGCTCGCTCGGCACGCTGGTCTGCCTTAATCTGGTGCAGGCGGGGCTCGGAATTTCCGCTTTTGTCGGCATCGGCGGCGATCCGATCATCGGCACGACGACCGGCGATGCGCTTCGTCTGCTCGGTCGGGATGATCGCACGGAGGCGATCGCCTTGGTCGGCGAGATCGGCGGCACCATGGAGGAGGATGCGGCGGAATATGCCGCCACCATGCAAAAGCCGATCTGCGCCTTCATCGCAGGAAGCGCCTCGCCGCCAGGCAAGAAGATGGGGCATGCGGGTGCCATCGTTATGGGCGATCGCGGCAGCTATGCCAGCAAGAAAGAGGCGCTCGAAGCGGCAGGCGTTCAGGTCATGCCGACGCCAGCCGGCATCGCCCGGACCTTTTCGACCGAGCTCACCTGAGTTGACGACGGCTCAGTCCAGGCGCGGAATACCGAGAAAGTTGAGTTGCGCCACGACCTGATGTTCGACCATCGGGCGTCCGCCGACCACGATATCCAGGCCCTTTTCGCGCGCGGCCTCCATCAACTCGGTGTCGCGGGGTGCGATGATGTCGAAGAGGTGCATGCCGGGCTCGAGGGAGACGGGGTCCATCGGCATGGCATCGCCGGTATGCAGGCCGAGCGACGTGCAGTTCACGATCAGATCATGACCGGCGGCATCCGCAGGTCCGGCTCTGACCTCGACATCCTCGAACACCGCCTGAACCACGGTTGCGAGGTCGCTCGCCCGGCTTTCAGTGCGATTGGCGATGGTGATCTTTTCCGCCCCCTCGTCGGCGAGTGAAATCGCGATCGCCCGCGCTGCGCCTCCGGCGCCGAGGATCAGCGCCTTCGAGCCTCTGGGCTCGATGCCGTTGGCCCGCGCCGCATTGACGAAGCCGACACCATCGAAGTGATCGCCGATCAGACGCCCGTCCGGTTCGAAGCGAACGGTGTTGACCGCATCGGCGAGCTGGCCGTTCGGCCCCATCTCATCGCACAGGACCGCCATCGCCTCCTTGTGCGGGATGGTGATGATCAGGCCCTTCAGATTGCCGATTTTCTGCAGTATCGGCAACATCTCAACGAGATCCTCAGGCAGCACATGCAGCGGCACCAGAAAAGCGTCCCGCTTTTCCGCCTGGATGATCGGCGCGAAGAATTCAGACGCGCGCACATGGGCAACCGGGTGTGCGAGAATGGCGAGGAGATGGGTCTTGCCGCTTGGGTAATGCATGAAGCGCCGCCTTGTCAGACTGAAGGGCCGATCGTTCGGGGGAGGGTAAACGGGGTGAGCCGCTCGAACAACGCCTGACGCTCGGTGACACCGCTCAGGACATAGTCCATGAAGGCGTGGAAGGGCGTCGCCGGTGACAGGAGCGAGGCGGTCTTGCGAAGGGTGGCGCAATGAGAGTGGGCACGCAGTCGGTTGGTCCTGGAGACTACCTCGGCGAAGCGGACCGGCTCGCTGTCCGGCGCCAGCATGCGCCTTGAGAGATAGGCGCTCGCCCGGTTGATCGGTGGACGTCGCTCCGGCCGAAGATCGATGTCGGCAAGCTCGACATGGTCGTAGCGCTGCGCGGCCTCGCGGCAGCCGATGACGCCCTCGCTTCGATGCATGACATCGAGCTGCGCCGCTGTCAGCCAAGTGATCCAGACCTCGGTGACAGCCCCCTCGTGCCGGCAGAGTGTCGCTGGGATAGCGCCATAAGCGGTGAAATGGCCGGCAAACACCACGGCGAAATCCCGAAGCGTCGCGCGGGTCACCGGCATGTCCTCACGATCGCCGAACTTCGCGGCGAGCCGATGTGGTGATGCGTTCGAACCAGAGGCGATGACAGGGGTGCGATTCTCGATGGAGCCCGCCGGCAGCGGATGCATGCCGCCTTCTCGAAACAGGTAAGAACAGGCGGGGCGGGTGAACGGGTAGCTTTCCGCGTGGAGGATGCGTCGGGCGAGGTCGGCCATGGCAGGGAGCATGCCAGATCGGCGCTATCGCTTGCAATTGGCCGCGCGACGACGTTCCATGAATGCATAAAGGCAATCGGGGAGGGTGTCATGAAGGCTGGTGAGGCGATCATCGAGATTTTGAAGCGCGAAGGTGTCGAGATCATCTTCGGCTATCCGGTCAATCATCTCCTCGAAGAGGCGGCGAAGGCTGGCATTCGGCCGGTGATCTGCCGTCAGGAGCGGATCGGGCTTCATATGGCGGATGCCTATTCCAGGCTGTCCTCCGGCGGCAAGATTGGCGTCTTCGTGATGCAGCACGGGCCAGGCGCGGAGAATGCTTTCGGCGGTGTCGCTCAGGCTTACGGCGAGTCCGTGCCGATCCTGGTTATGCCTATGGGCTACGCGAGAAAACTCGCCCATGTGCAGCCGAATTTCAGCTCGGTCCTGAACATGAAGCATGTCACCAAGTCGGCAGAGCCAATCACCTCGGCGGCCGAGATCCCGGACATCATGCGTCGCGCGTTCACGCAGCTTCGTCACGGCCGCGGCGGGCCGGTCCTGGTCGAGGTGCCGATGGACCTATTTGCCGAGGAGCTCTCAGGTCCGCTGGTCTACAGACCGGTCACCGGCCATCGCTCGGGTCCCGACCCCGAGGCCATCGAGGCGGTTGCCGAGCGCCTGGCCAGTGCGAAAAGCCTGGTGATCTATGCAGGGCAGGGTGTTCACTACGCGAAGGCATGGGATGAGCTGAAGACGCTCGCCGAGATGCTGGCAGCCCCCGTTTGTACCAGCTTGCAGGGGAAGAGTGCCTTTCCCGAAGACCATCCACTGGCGCTTGGTTCCGGCGGCAATGCCGTGCCGAAACCGGTGCATCATTTTTTGCAAGAGGCCGATCTCATCTTCGGCATTGGTTGCAGTTTCACGACATCGAGCTTTGCGGTCGCCATGCCCGAGGGCAAGGCGATCATCCACGCAACGCTCGATCCTGCCGATCTCAACAAAAATGTCCCTTGCGAATCTGCCCTGCTTGGGGATGCCGGGCTGATCTTGCAGGCGCTGATCGACGCGATTCGCCCAAAGCTTGCGAGGGCGCCCAGATCGATCGAGACGGTCGCGGCCACGATCGAAGAGGTCAGAAAGCCCTGGCTTGCGGAATGGCAGAAGAAGCTAACCTCGGATCAGACGCCGATCACCCCTTATCGGGTGATCAATGATCTGGCGAAGACGGTCGATCTCGACAATGTCATCATTACCCATGATGCCGGCAGCCCAAGAGACCAGATCTCGCCTTTCTGGGTGGCGACCAGACCCCTTTCCTATCTTGGCTGGGGCAAGACCACGCAGCTCGGCTATGGCCTGGGCCTCGCCATGGGGGCGAAGCTCGCCTGTCCGGAAAAGCTCTGCATCAATGTCTGGGGTGATGCGGCGATCGGCTTTACCGGCATGGACTTCGAGACGGCGGTTCGCGAGAACATCCCGATCCTCTCAATCCTGTTCAACAATTTTTGCATGGCGATCGAACTCAAGGTCATGCCGGTGTCGACCGAGCGCTATCGCTCCACCGACATCTCTGGCGACTACGCGGCGATGGCGCGTGCGTTCGGTGGTTATGGGGAGCGGGTGACCGAACCGGGTGAGATCATTCCGGCGATCAAGCGCGGTATCGAGCAGACGGAAAAAGGGGTGCCGGCACTGCTCGAATTCATCACTGATCTCGAGGTCCAGATTTCCAAGTTCTGAGCATCCTGCTGAAGCAGGAGATGATCGAAGTGGACTGACGTCAGCTCGCCAACCGTTGCGGTGACTGCGCGCCTATACGCTCAGCCAGGGCTTCCTCGGCGATGCGATCGGCGACGACGGCCGTCGACAGTTTCTCTCTTTTGGCGCGTTCGATGACGTGGTCCATCCGTTCACCGATGGC
>JBCCIN010000114.1:0-12657 GCA_039028235.1 Pseudomonadota bacterium | reverse complement strand
GCCAAATTCGATATGTTCGCCCCCCATTATTTTTCTGGTTACAATTGGTCACTTTTGCACTTTATTCGAAAAACCTACTTAGGCAGCTCGCTAGGAAAACCGCATTAGTTTAATTGCAATCGACACCCTTCAGCTCGCGGGCTTTCTCTTTTCACGAAGGCGATCCTGGCGCACAGCATGCGTGCAGGGCAAGATTGCCGACCAGCCTGCCTCGCAGGAAATCATCGTCATCCCATCTCCTGGCCGCGCGGGCGCGGCATCCTAAGGGGCATTCGCCCCTCGCGCAGGCGATCGCGGCCTGCCGGACGATCAGGGCCGCGTTCTGCACATAGCCGTCAGCCACATCGCGAGACAACCGTCGCCAGTGCAGGGCTATGCCCAGACCGCAACCCGGATCGCCTCGCCCGCAATGGCCTTTGCTACCCCCACCCTCGCCGGGAGCAGGGTTGCGCGTGCGCAACCCAACTCCAACTGAGGGAAACCAAGATGAGCCGTTACGATCTCGTCTCGAAAGAGGAAGGCCTGACCGTTGCCGCCGGCTGGGATGGCCCGCTCGACACCTTCTTCTATCAGGTCTTTCGGCTGGACCTCGACGGCGACGAGCCGGAAGAGCCGATCGATGCGATCGGGCAGACGCCTAGCGAATGCCGCAGCGTCGACCGCTTCCTGACCATGCTTGCCTGCCATGCGGTCTTGCCGAACGCCTTTCGCCACCGCCTGCTCGCCGATCAAGAGGCCGAGCCGCATGATCCCAACACGGCCGGCGCACGGTTCCTGCGACTGCTACAGGAAGCCGAGAGACAACAGAGCCGTTAGTCGGCATTGAAGAAGCCCGCTGCAATACCAGTAGGCTTCTCCGACATCTTTGCCGCCGTTGGCAGCTCAGGCCGCATGGCCCTCTTGGCAAGCTGGTCGTTCGTGGCTGCGTTTGTTGGCTCGCACGAGAGCGCATCGACGTCGCTGCGCGCCGCTCTCCATTTGCTGACCGGCAGCGCCCTTCGGCCGCCGCACACAAAACGCAATGGTCATTGCTCGCGACTTATTCCACCAGCACGCAAAGTGGCCGAATCAGCGTTTGATATCAACATGTTGGATTCCGCGCCTCTGTCACCATTTGTCACCGCGCTGTGACAGCACAACAAGAGCGGGAAATTTCCGCATTATTTTCAGGCAGTTATGCTGTCACCAATTGTCACCGCTGTCACAGCACGGCGTCGACGCTGTCACCGTTTGTCACCGCTCCAACGCACCTTCCTGGTCTCCGATTTCCGGCCACGATGAGCGTCATCTGCGCCCGCACGGTCCAGTAATCACTCGACCGTGCGGGCGCGACCTCGACATAGGTCCCAGGCAAACTGGGGGCGTCACATGACGTGCGAAGGAGACCGCCCGTGTCAGACAAATCAGTCCGCAGCCTCTTGGTCGCATGCTGCCGGCATGGCGCCATCCTGGTCGATGCCGACCCTCGCAGATCGCGACAGGTCTCGGCGAGCCTTGATCGATCTGAGGCGTAGGTTGTGGACCGATCTCAGGATCACAGCGACGTGGAACGCATCGGCATCGACGCCATCGATCGGATCGGCGTGGCGCGCATCGCAAAGGCTCTCGGCATCAGTCGCCAGGCGGTCCGCAAATGGCGACGGACGGAAAGGATTCCCGACGATCGTCAAGACGACATCCGCCGTCTGCTGCGGCAAGCACCCGATGCGGCGGCCATGGTTGCCCCGGTTGCCGAGGTTGCGGACGCCACCAAATCGGCGCCGTCAACGTCTGCGGGCGCAACGAAAACGACAACCAGAGCCGGTGGCGCCGGCGGGTCAACCCGTGATGCCCTTGCGCACGTTCCGGTCGATCCTCCGAGAATCGAGCAAATTGCCGGAGTACAGGCCAAACCTTCCATCGAGCTGATCATTGCGGCGCGCGGGGTCGATCAAGCGAAGATCGTGGTTGAGAAGGCAGCAACGGATGCGGAAGGCCAGGCGCCTACCGCCCCGGTGCGCGGCTACAAGACTCGCCTCGCCATCTTGTTCGCGCTGGATTTTCCCATTCTCACCATGGCCTTCGTCGCGGTCACGCAGGTCAGCCCGATCGTCGCCGCAGGATCCGCCATTGCGCTCTCGCTCGGTCTGGTGCTCTGCGCCCATGCCGCCGGCGCCCAACTCCGCTCGCTCACTCAGCATGCTCCGGCCTGGTTCCGTGACTTGATCGGCGCGGCGACGATGCTGTCGCTGATCGCTGCCGTCATCGCCGTGGCCACCGACCTTCGGCTCAAAGGCTTCGAGGTCGATGGCCAGCTCCTGGCGAGTGCCCAGGCCGGCATCTTCGATCAACAGACGAAGGTGCTGTCCGGCCTGCCCGAGCCGTTGATCTGGGCGATCGTCCGTGCCGCAGGACTGGTGACGGTTCTCTCGGCCGTGTTCGGCATCAGCTGGAGCTACCGGCATCACGGCCCTCAGCTGCGCTTTGCCCGCGCCGAGGCCGCCTATCGGAAGGCCCTGCGCCGCTACGCTCGCGCCGCGCAGCGGTCGACGACGATGTCAGGCTTCGCTGCGATCGCGCTGACAATCTTCGCCATCGGCCCGGCGCATGCGGCTGAATGCGACGGGCCGTCGATCCTCGGTCTCATCGACACCACGACTGCCTATGACGATCGCGACCGCGAGCAGATCATGCCGGCGATCGACGCCATGGCGATATCACTCGCGCCCGAGAGCCGGCTGGTCATCAGAACGGTACGGGACGCCCCTTCGGCCAGCCGGCTCCTGCTCGACGCCTGCGCACCTCCCTCAGCTGGGATCGACTGGAGCCCCAGCGGGATCTGGCGGTGGCTCATCGGCGACCCAAGTGCCGCTCGTTCCGCCGACGCCGCGTTCCGGACCGCGATTCGCGATGCCCTCCTGCCCGAGCTGCACCAGCGGGGCGACGCGCGGGGCACAGCGCTCGTGGCGACACTCGCCGAGTTCGGCGGCGATTTCGATCGGCTTGATGCGGTTTGGCTGTTCACTGACCTCCTGGACAGCGTCGAATCCTCGGCCGAAGCCCTGATCTCTCAACCGGACGCCTTGCTGGAGACCGGCGATGCGGCTTTGGCGCTCGCCCGCGTCGATGTCCATGTCGCCGGTGTCGGTCGCTTTCATGACGACGATCGCCGGCCCCTGACGTCGAGCGAATACGGCATCCTGATCGATTCCTGGACCGCCTTCATCCGCCGCGCTGGCGGTGAGCTGCACATCGCCGATTCGTACGACCGCGCGCCGACATCTGCAGGCGATGAGAGCAGAGCCACACGAACCCATTGAATGGACCGCAAACCCCGAAGGAGGAATCGGAACATGACCACCGGATCAGCACAGACCGAGCGCATCTGGGCCCGCGTGCCGCCTGATCTCAAGATGGCCATCGAGGCCCGTGCCGAAGCGGACAACCAGACGAGTCCGGACTGGATTCGCGCGGTGCTCACGGCCGTGATCACACAGGGTTCTGCGCAAGATGAGCGCATCGAGGGCGTCATCCAGCGCATGGCGGCCTATCTCGAAGCGCGCTTCGAGCAGCTGGAGGCGCGCATCTTTCACGAGAACAGCGCCCTCCTGATGCTCGGCTTCGAGATCTTCAAGGAAGCCATCCACGGCAACATCGCCGCGATGTCGGCGACCACCTCGGCGACCCCAATCGACGACGAGGGGCCCCGAGCACGGCATCGCGACGTGTTCGCCGAAGCGGAGACCCATTTCAATCGGCGCTACGACGAGATGTTCGCCGAGCTCAAGACGTTGCGCGACGAGGCCAAGGTCAAATCCCGAGCGCTCGGCCGGCCCTTCCAGGCCACGGCCGATGAGACTGGCGAGGTCTGATCATGGCCCGTTATGATCAGCGCCGTCGGCGCGGACGCTTCATCGGCCCCTTCGGGCGTGGCTTCGGCGTCTACTGGAACCGGACCGGCCATCGCCTTCGCGCCTACGGTTTCGGCACGCTCGCCTTGATCGCCTGCTGGCTGGTCATCGTTCCTGGCTATGTCTGGATCGTCCAGCCGGGCTACAGCATTGCCGCATCGGCGCGCTGGGCTGTCGCTACGCTGCTCGATGAGATCGGGCTGCATGACTGGCGCTGGCGGGTCAGCACCACCGATGGGCTGCAGCGCTGGCGCTCGCAGTTCGTCCGCTATGAAGAATGGCATCTGCTGCAGGTCGATGGCGTCTTGGCCTCGCTCTGGATCGGCATGGCGATCGCTACGGCCGTCGTCATTATCCTCGGCATCATTACGTTCGTCGGTCTGAAGCGTGCCGGCGAGGCTGCCGGCGACAGCCGGATCCTGCGCGGGCGGCGGCTCTCCTCGGACATGGATCTTGCCGCCACCTTGAACAAGGACGGCGTGGCCTCGGAGCTTAGCATCGGCAAGGTGCCGCTGATCAAGGACAAGGAAGCCTACAACACGCTTCTCGTCGGCGCGCAGGGCACCGGCAAGACCTCGGCGACGGAGACGCTGCTCGAAGGCATCGAGGCGCGGGGCGAGCCGGCCGTGATCTATGACTACGGCCCCGGTCTGCTGCCGCGGTTCTTCAATGCGGCGCGCGGCGATCTGATCCTGAACCCGAGAGACGAGCGCAGTGTGGTCTGGTCACCCTGGTCGGAGATCGAAAACGCTGCCGACTGCACCGCAATCGCCGAAGGCTTCATTCCGCGCGGCGACGAGCGCGATCCGTTCTGGGGTGTCGCCGGACGGCTGCTGTTCGCCGAGGTTCTGGAGCGGCTGCGCAACGATCCGGAGCGTTCGGTCGAGAAGCTGCTGCATGTGCTGCTCCGCATGAGCCAGGACGAGATACGCGCCGTCCTCGAAGGCACGAATGCCGCGAAGCTGTTCGAGGAGGGCGCCGAGCGCACCGGCAAGAGCGTCGAGATCAACACCAGCGTCTACGTCAAGGCGCTCGGGCTCCTTCGTGCAGATGCAGGCAAGAAGACCGACTTCTCGATCCAGCGCTACATCGAAGCGCTAGATGCGCCAGCGCCTGCGCGCGGGCGGCCCTGGCTTTGGCTCACGACGGACCCGAGAAACGCCTCGGTACTCCGACCGCTGCTTAGTTGCTGGACCAATGCTGTCGCCACCTCGCTCCTGTCCTTGCCCGAGCGATTGGACCGGAGGCTCTGGTTCGTGCTCGACGAGTTGGCGACGCTCCACGAGCTGCCGCTCCTCGCCTCCTTCATGCAGAACGCCCGAAAGCGCGGCGGCTCCGCCTGGATCACGCTGCAGACGCCCGTGCAGTTGCGCAGCATCTACAACCATGGCGACGCCCAGACCATACTGAACGGCTGTCAGACCCAGGCGATCTTCCGCATCTCGGATGCCGAAGGCGCGGAATGGGCGTCCCGCGCGATCGGTCAGGTCGAGCTCGAAGAAGTTCGGGAGAGCACCCGGCTGAGCTCCCACGGCCAGCGTGGCCACGAGGTCCATCTCGCGGTCGACAAGCGGGTCAGCCAAGTGGTCCTTGCAGCCGAGATCAGCATGACGCCGGACAATCGGTGCTATGTGAAGCTGCCGGAAGACCGGCCCGTGGTGCTGACCAGCATCGAGCCGCGCGCGCCGCTTTCCGGAGCCGAGCGGGTCCCGACATTCATGCCGATCCGCGATGAGAGCCAGACCGCAGGCGCCGCTCTGAACCCTCCTTCCAGCATCGAGAGCGATCCGGCAGGAGCGGCCGATCCACAAGCTGCCACCGGCGCGGCGCACAGGACTCGAACCACGGGAAATGGATCCGATCGCCGACGCCATCAGCCTACGCAAAAAGCAGCCGCGAGGAATAGACAAGACCCTGACCCAGTCGCCCTGCCTCTGTTCGATCGGCAGAAACCTTCGCCGACTTCTGACCGAGGGACCGATGGCACGCGCGTCACTAGGCGTCCGACCTGGAGGTAAGGCCGATGCTCAGCATCGCCCAGGCCGTCGCCGACAGCGGCTACTACCGGGACTCGAAGAACTACTACGACGCCGATGCGCTCGGCGAACCTGTCTGGTTCGGCAAGGGCGCCGAAGCGTTGAGGCTGAGCGCGGCGGTGGACGGCAGCACCTTTGATCGGACGGCCAAAGGCGAACTGCCGGACGGCACGAGTCTTGGCAGAGGAACCGGCAGCAAACGCGAGCACCGTCCGGGCTGGGATCTCACCTTTTCCGCACCGAAATCCGTCAGCATCATGGCCCTCGTCGGTGGCGATCGCCGATTGATCGAGGCGGTCAACCAGGCCGCCAGGGACGCGGTGACCTGGATGGAAGAAACGGCCGCACGCAGCCGCATCACCGAAGGCGGCAGGACGGCATCGCAACGCACCGGCAATCTCGCCGTCGCAATGTTCACCCACGATCTGACACGCGCAGAGGAGCCAGGCCTGCACGTGCATGCCATCGCCATGAACGCGACCAGGGGGCCTGACGGCAAATGGCGAAGCCTCGACAGCCCGTTCCTCTACTGGCTGGCCAAGGAAGGCGGCCTGCGCTTTCAGCAATCGCTTGCCTTGCTGACCCGCAAGCTCGGTTACGAGATCGACGTCGACACGACCAAGGGCATCTTCGAAATCGCCGGGATCCCGAGGGCGCTGATCGAGGCCTATTCCACCCGCTCAAAGCAGATCGCCGCCAATCTGGCGGCCAAAGGGCTCGACCGGGAGACCGCCACCACGCTCGAGCGCAAGGTCGCCGCGGCCGAAACCAGGGACCGGAAAGATCCTGAGATCGATCGCGCCGCCAAGGCCGAGGCCTGGCGTCGGATCCCGGTGGAGCATGGCGTCGATCTGAAGGCGCTGGCGGCTGCGGCCAACACGGGTCCGGCGAGCGCCACCATGCCGGCTGGCCGCACGGACGAGGCTGCCGACGATGCCCTGAAAGCGGCGCGCGATGCCGCCCGCGCTCTCGCCGAACGCCAGATCGTGTTCTCCGACATCAAGCTGCTCGACCGCGCCGCCATCTACGCCTTGGGACATGCCGACCGCAGCACCTTGCGCACAGCCATTCGGCGGCTGGATCAGGACGGTTTCCTGCAGGCCCGAGACGTGTCGCACTTCGATCGGGTCGCCGGCGAGCATGTCCGCGTGCAGGGATGGACCACAGCCGAGGCGATCGCCACCGAGCGGGACATTCTGGCTTTCGAGTCCGAAGGACGCTTCACCCAACATCGGATCATGTCGTTCCGAGCCGCCAATCGCACCGCCGATCGCGCGGCGAAAGACAGCAGTCGGTGGGGTCATGACCATGGGATGGCGCTCACCGGACTGCTGACCTCTCGCGATCGTATGGTAGCGCTCGAAGGTTCGGTCGAGTCAGCCACCGATCGGCATGTCATCCTCGCCTATCTGCAAGCCACGATCCGGCGCGGCTTCGAGACGCACATCATGACGCCGTCCGCCGTCGGCGCTTCGGCGTTGAGCAGCCTCATGAGGCGGCCGGTGACCAGCATCGCCGACCATCTGGGCGCACAATGGCAGTCACGACGTGAAAAGCAGGGCCGTATGCGCCCCTATCTTGGGCCATCCTTCGCGCGGCTGCCGGCGCCTCCAAGGACACCGCAGGTCTGGCTGGTCGCCCATGCCAACAGCCTCCGACCTTCGGCCGCCCGTAGCCTTCTGAAGGCCGCTGCCTTCAACCATGCACGCGTCATCCTGCTGGACGACGTCCGGACGCAACGGCATTCGAACCATGGTCCTTTGGACCAGCTTCGGCAGGCTGGCATGTCCCGATTTCGCCTGCCCACGCAACCGGGCCAGGATCGAAACGAGCTGCATCTTGCGGTCGCAGCACTGGCGCGCGGCGAGCCCGCGGCCGCCCTCGACCACATTGAGAGAGCCGGCGGGCGCATCGTGGCGATCGCTGCATCATCCCGTTCGCTCCCCGATCAGAAGGCGGCCCTACGGCAGCGGCAGGACTATATCGCCGACCGCTATGCCGGCCTCGCCCCGGAGCAGCGTGTCCGAACCCGTGTCCTCGACCTGACCAACAGGGGTAAGGACGCCCTCAATACGGCCATCAGACAGCGGCTGATCGAGCAGGGCGAGCTTGGAGGTCCCACCCTCAAGACCGAGGTGCTAGTTGCCAGGTCGCTGACGCCGACCGAGCGCAAGCATGCCATCAGCTATCGACCGGGTGATGTGATCCGCTTCGGCAGAGCCTATGCTGCGACCAAGGACAGACCGGCGATCGCGAGCGGCGAGTATCTTGCCGTTCGGGACGTGCAGGCAAATGACGGCAAAATTGTCCTGCAAAAGGAAGATGGGATGGCCGTCACCTGGGAGCCGGAACGGTGGGGCGCAGCGACCGCATCGGCCTATCGCACGGCCGAGCGGGTGTTTGCTGCTGGCGATCGGATCGTGTGGACGCGAACCGATGCAGCCCTTGGCATCAGGACCGGACAACGCGACACGATCGTCAACGTCCATCCTGATGCCGCCACGATCTCGATCGAACGCGGCGACGTCATCAGGGATGTCGACATCGCTGCGTTCCGGCATCTCGACCATGCCTATGCGGCAACCCTCCGCCCGAGGGAGCGGGCCGACCACGTGATCGCGCATCTGCCGGCCGACAATGTCGAGCTCACCAATCTCAAGGCGCTGACCGACGTTGCATTGCAGTCGCGCCAATTGACCATCGTCACCGAGAATGCGGCACGACTCGCCCAGGCGGCCGAGGACCGTGCGGGAGGGAGGTCTCTTGCGCTCGACACGCCGATGGATGTGCCCGGCGCCGCCGTCGATGCGGTGCGCACCGCAGCCGACATCCTGGTGGAGCGGCAGTCCGTGTTCTCCGAGAGAGATCTGATGGTCGAGGCGACCCGGCAGGGCTTGGGACATGCCGAGCTCCATGAGACCAAGGCCGCCGTCGGAGCGCTTGCCGCGACTGGCCAGCTGATTCGTCGGGAGGCCGAAGTCCTCGATCCCGAGTCCGGGACCTTCGTCCCCGCCAGCGGCTGGACGACATTGGATGCGCTCAATGATGAAAAGAAGATGCTGGCCGCCGAACAGCGCGGGCGTCGTGCCTTCGCTGATCGCCCTATCCTGTCGCGAGACGACGCCGCCCGTCTGGTCAGCCATCTTGCGGATCGAAGTGCTGATGGCCGATCCTGGAATCCGGAGCAATGGACTGCCGCCATCGGCCTTCTGGCGTCGCCACATCGAGTGACGGCTCTGCAGGGCCTCGCCGGCACGGCCAAGACCAGCACCGTTCTCGCAGCCCTCGCCCATGCCGCCCAGGGCGCCGGACACGAGGTCAGCGCTATGGCGCCCACCACCGACGCCGCACTCACGCTAGGCAAAGCGATCCGGATCGCCGGTGGCAAGACCGTGGCCCGACATCTGAGCGAGGTCAGTCGCGTCAAAGCTCCCGAGACCGAAAAGACACCCGTCTGGATTGTCGACGAGGCGTCCATGGTCAGCGCGAAGACCATGCGCGACCTGATCCGCGCGGCGGCGCAACATGAGGCGCGCCTGTTTCTGGTTTTTGACGTTCTTCAGCTCGGCAGTGTCGGTGCCGGCAGGGCAGCCGGGCAGCTGATTGAAAGCGGGATGACCACCTATTTTCTTGACCGAATCGTCCGTCAGGCCGGCAATCCCAGGATGCGCGATGCAATCTACGACATGATCCGCCAGGACCCGGCCCGCGCGCTGCGCAATCTGGTCGGAGCCGGTGGCAGGCTTCTGGAGATCGACGGCAAGGACGGCAAGCATCAAGAAGGCGAGCGCCTCCGGCATGAAGCGATGGCCCAGGAATTCGTCTCGCGTCCGCCGACTTACCGTGAGCAGACCATCGTCATCGATCCGACGAGGGAGGGCGTTGCGGCCGTTTCCGCGGCCATTCGCGAGACCTTGAAGGAAAAAGGCGAGCTGTCAGGAGAGCCAATCGACGTGACGATTCTCGAGGACGCAAGCCTGACCAGACCGGAACGGGCCACCTCCACCAGCTACCGCGCCGGCCAGATCGTGCGCTTTCCGCAGCCGGTATCGCTTGGAGAGGCTAAGATCGAGCGTGGCGCCTATCTGGAGTTGGTCAGCGTCACCGGTGCCGAGGTCAGGCTCCGGGATGAAAGCGGCACGATCCACCGATGGGAGCCGCGATCGAAAAGCCTGCCGGTGGAGGTCTACGATGTCAGGGATAAGGAACTGCAGGTCGGCGACCGCATCCGCTGGACCCGTAATGACCAACGGATCGGTGCAGTCAGTGGCCGATTCGCCACCGTGACTGCCATCGATGTTAACAACAGACGCGTCGACGTCGAGCATCAGAACGGCAACCGGCAAAGCCTCGATCTTTCCAGGAGAGAGCATCAGCATTTCGGGGATGGCTATGCCGTGACAGCCCAGCGCGCGCAGGGCGCCACCGCCTATCCCATCGTCAACATGCCGAGCTGGCGCCTCAACACCATCAACAGCACCGTCGGCTATGTCCTGATGAGCCGTACCCCAGGGACTGCTTTTGTCGTGACCGATTCCCGTTCCAAGCTGATCGAAGCGCTAGCGAGCCGCGATGGCCGGCAGACCGCCGCCATGGACCAGGTCAGGGAGACCGCGGGGCTCGCCGAGCAAAAGGTGCGCGCGATGGCTGCCGAACGCGCGGCTTCGCGGGAGATTGCCAAGAGTGCGGAAATGGTGGTGACAGTGCAGGAACGTTCTCGCGACATCGGCGGGCCGGGCCTGGAGCGCTAAGAAAAGGCAAGACGCGTGGCTCGCGACATCTGGCTTACTGCCTAGGCCAGCAGCGAAGCGGAGGTCACGCAGGAACCATGCGCTTGACCTCGATCTGGTCCGCCTTCTTCAGGGCCTGAGCCAAATCATAGGCGACCTGCAAGCGCAGCCAGGTCTCAGCGCCCCCACCGAAGGCCTTGTCGAGCCGGATCGCCATCTCGGCGGAAATGCCGCTCTTGCCGTTAACCAGGTTGTTGAGGGCCTGCCGGGTGACGCCCAGCACCTTGGCCCCCTCGGTGACCGTCAGCTCCAAAGGCTCCAGGCAATCATGCTTGACCGAGAGCCCTGGATGCGGCGGATCGAACATCGGCATAGTGCGCTCCTCAGTGATAGTCGACGAGGTCGACATCGAAGGCCTCGCCATTCTCGAAACGAAAGACGATCCGCCAATTTCCTGATACATCGACCGCCCAAAAGCCCTTGAGCCTGCCCTTTAGCGGATGCAGCCGCCAGCCCGGCAGGTTCATGTCGTCGACCTGAGACGCTTGATCCAAGCGGGCGAGAATGCGTTCAATCTTGTCGACCTGGTCCGGCCGGACCTGACGCCGGTCGCCCCGCTCGAACAGCCGTTTGAGACCGCGATGTCGGAAACTGCAGATCATAACGAATTGTAAAGTGACAATCGTCACTTGTCAACACTGTTCAGCCGTTGCAATTCTGTGATCGCATGCCCCGCTCTGCATGTCTTGATAACCATCTGAATTGGCTCGCATAGCACCACTGTGTTCCCTGACACCAACAATAATGTAATTACAATCGGAAACATCGTCATCGCAGCATTTAATCTTTTGAAATCAATAGACTATCGCATAGCTCCGCGCAGTAGTTGAGCATCGCCGGATCAGCGCTCGCTGCATCTTGTGTGACTCGAAATGGAGCCAATAGAGAGCGGAGCGAAGCGACGTCTTTCTCTACGGCGCGAGTCATGAATCCGGCCCGGAATGACTGGCTTTTCCAAGGGGCCATGCGGCCTGAGCTGACCCGGTTCTGACCTGACCTGCCTGATCCGTTCGGTCCAAGTCTTATGAGAGAGTTCGGCTTGGTTGTTGCTGGCCCTGAGGTGATGGCCGGAGTGTAGCGTAGGCCGTCAGCTCAGGGCTGGGCAAGATGGTTTCGGGCGCCGGCGGTCGGTAGCCGAGCGCCGAGTGGGGTCGAACGGTGTTGTAGTGTCGTCGCCACCGCTCGATCAGGATCTGGGCTTCTTTCAGCGTATAGAAAATCTCCCTTGCTAAGAGCTCGTCGCGGAGCTTGCCGTTGAAGCTTTCGCAGTAGCCATTTTCCCATGGTGAGCCGGGCTCGATGTAGAGCGGCTTGACGTCCAGTCGGTCGAGCCAACCCCGCACGGCTTTGGCGACGAACTCGGGGCCGTTGTCGGATCGGATGTGATCGGGCACGCCGTGCTGGACAAAGAGATCCGCCAGACAAGCCATCACATCATCGCTGCGCAGGCGTCGGGCGACGACGATCGCCAGGCACTGCCGACTAAATTCATCGATAACCGCCAACATCCGGAACGGTTTGCCGTCGTCGGTGCGGTCCTGAACAAAGTCGTAGCTCCAGACATGGTTCTTCCAGGATGGCCGAAGCCGGATACACGATCCGTCGTTCAGCCAAAGCCGCGCCCGCTTCGGTTGCCGGCTCGGCACCTTCAGCCCCTCACGTCGCCAGATGCGCTCCACACGGCCAAGGCTCACCTGCCAGCCCTGCAGACAAAGCAAACCCCAGATCCGGCGATAGCCATAACGGCCATACATCCTGGCCAGCTCGACAATCGCTTCGGTCAGATCCGCTTCATCGTCACGCCCACGCTTCTGGTAGCGTTGCGTCGAGCGATGCTGGCCGATGACACGACAAGCACGGCGCTCCGAAACATCGAGTGCTGACTGAACATGAACCACACAATCTTGGCGACGTGCGGGGCTTAGTATTTTCCCGACAAGG
>JBCCIN010000113.1:0-3822 GCA_039028235.1 Pseudomonadota bacterium | reverse complement strand
CCGAAGCATCCGTCATGCTGCCGGGTGAGCCTGAGCGGAAGGCCTGTGCCGAGCGGCATCGAAACGGTATCATGATCGATCCCGAGACCTGGGCTCAGATCGTCGCGGCCGGCCAATCGGTCGGTGTCGCGGCAGCAGCCCTGAACGCTTTGGTCGCCTGACAGGCGCGGACGGCGCCGCGAATCCATGCCTTTTGCCTCCCGATCTTGATGAATTCGCCGAGACGGGTCATGATCTTTCGAGGGAGGCTGGATAAATCAGCCAGGCATCAGGGAAAGGCACACAATGGCTTCGGTCGATGTCGAAAAGGTCGACAAGTTCTACGGCAACACTCAGGTACTTTTCGGCGTCGAGGTTGGCATCGAGGACGGCGAATTCGTCGTTCTCGTCGGGCCAAGCGGCTGCGGAAAGTCGACGCTGCTTCGTATGATCGCAGGCCTCGAGGAGATCTCGGCGGGGCAGATTCAGATCGGCGGCAAGGTGGTCAACAATGTGCCGCCCAAGGACCGGGACATCGCCATGGTGTTCCAGAACTATGCGCTCTACCCGCATATGACCGTGCAGAACAACATGGCGTTCTCGCTGAAGCTCGCCAAGGCGCCCAAGGACGAGATCAAGAAGAAGGTCGACCGTGCCGCGGAGATCCTCGGCCTCGGTTCCTATCTCGACCGCTATCCACGTCAGCTATCCGGCGGTCAGCGTCAGCGCGTCGCCATGGGCCGCGCGATCGTGCGCGATCCGCAGGTCTTTCTGTTCGACGAGCCGCTCTCCAACCTCGATGCCAAGCTGCGCGTGCAGATGAGAACGGAGATCAAGGAACTGCATCAGCGCCTCAAGACCACCTCGGTGTACGTCACCCACGATCAGATCGAAGCGATGACCATGGCCGATCGCATCGTGGTCATGCATGACGGCGTAGTCGAGCAGAACGGAGCACCGCTTGAGCTCTACGATCGCCCGGCCAATCTGTTCGTCGCCGGGTTTATCGGCTCGCCTGCAATGAATTTCATCGATGCCACGGTCAAGCGCAATGGCGGAGCACCAAGCGCTGTGACCGAGGACGGCACGACCCTGCCGCTGGCAGCTGATGCGGGCGGCTCGGACGGTCAGAAAATCGTCTACGGCATCCGACCCGAGCATCTGGATCTCGCTGACGATGGTGAAGGGGCTCCGGCCGAAGTCTCCGTCGTCGAGCCCACCGGTGCCGAAACCCTGGTCTTCAGCCGCCTCGCCGGCAAGGAGATCGCGACTGTCTTTAGAGAACGGCACCAGTTTGCACCCGGCCAGCAGATCCGCCTGAAGCCCAATCTCGATACCGTGCACCTGTTCGACAAGGGAAGCGGCCAGCGCGTCTAGGTGACACGGTCGCCGCGAAGACCTGCGCTCAAAGACGGCACTGGTCTGGCAGCTCTGTCTTTCGTCAGAACGGACATGATACCGGCCGCACAACATTTGATTCCTGCCTTCGGGAAAGCGGCCGCGTTCATCCTTCCTTAACCCACCATGGCTATCCTTCGGCCTGTCTTGCTGGTCCTTGCGAGCCTGTTAGTCCGCGCCTCGCCCACCCATTTTTTCCGGGCGGTCGGATTCCCTGGATCGCATGGACCGCGAAACAGCATGCCATCGAAGCATTAACGAAAGCCTAACGTCGGGCGAAAATCAGCCGCAGGCTTTGTGGCCTCACGCCTCATCGATGGCGACCTGCATGCCGTCAATGGAACTTGACAAGGATACGATAAAGACCGGCCGCACAACATTTTGATTCCTGCCTTCGGGAAAGCGGCCGCGTTCATCCTTCCTTAACCCACCATGGCTATCCTTCGGCCTGTCTCGCTGGTCCATGCGATCCTGGTAGTCCGAGCCTCGCCCCACCCATTTTTTCCGGGCGGTCGGGGTCCGCAGGATCGCATGGACCGTGAAACAGTATGTCATCGAAGCGTTAACAAAAGCCTAATGTCGGGTGAAAATCAGCCGCAAGTGGCATGGGCGAGCGGGCCATCGATGGAAACTTAGAGTACCTATCTTAAGTTTTATTTCCTATAATTGGCTTTACATAGAGAAAATTTTCTCTATCATGCGATTGTCCGCGCCGAATGCTGTAAAAAATCCAGCCCTCTAACGTCTTGAATTCCAAGCTTGCCCGAGCGGGCGATTGACGTTTCCTTTCTTCAACCGTTAGCACTTTATTGACTTTTTCATGCTAGTTTTGCTGCAATGCAGCATGAGTGTGTGGACGTTCTGGCGGCAATCTTGGTGGTACGCTGATGCAATATCACGCTTATGAAATGGCCCATGCGATGATCACGCCGATGCGTGTCGGGGCGCATTTCGTCCAGGAACTCAACAGCAGCATCTTCAATCCTTTCGCCCATACACCCATCGGCAAGTCAGTGGCCGCAGCCTGCCAGGTCTTTGAGGGGGTGACCAGGCGGTACGGCAAGCCGGAATTCGGCATCGACGAGGTGATGGTCGATGGCGAACCGACTGCGGTGGCCGAGGAGGTGCTGTGCTACCGGCCTTTCGGCGATCTTCTTCGCTTCAAAAAAGAGCGTCGGAGCAGCCCGGACGGGCGCGCTGCCGAAGAGGGTGATCCGAAGGTGCTGATCATCGCGCCGATGTCCGGCCATTATGCAACGCTGTTGCGTGGCACCGTGCGGGCGATGATCCCGGACCACGACGTCTACATCACCGACTGGCGGGACGCACGCAATGTCCCGATGGTCTATGGCGGCTTCGACTTTCACGATTTCGTCGACTATGTGATCGACTTCATCCGCTTCATCGGTCCGGACACCCATGTCATCGCCGTCTGTCAGCCATCGGTGCCGGCCCTGGTGGCATCCGCGGTGATGGCGCGCACCGGCGACCCCTGCCAGCCGCTCTCCCTTACGCTGATGGGCGGGCCGATCGACACCCGCCGCAATCCGACGGAAGTGAACAAGCTCGCCCAGTCCAAGGATATCGACTGGTTCGAAAGAAACGTCATCACCCGCGTGCCGCTGCCCCATGCCGGTGCCATGCGTCAGGTCTATCCGGGCTTCATCCAGCTCTCCGGCTTCATGACCATGAACCTGGATCGTCACGTCGAGGCGCATTGGGGCCTGTATCAGCATCTGATCGAAGGGGACTGCGACTCGGTCGAGCAGCATCGGAAATTCTACGAAGAATATCTGGCGGTCATGGACCTGCCCGCCGAGTTCTATCTGCAGACTGTCGAGACCGTGTTCCAGCAGCATCTCTTGCCCGACGGCAAGCTCGAACATCGGGGCGACAAGGTCGACTGCTCGCTGATCGAACACACCACGCTGATGACGGTCGAAGGCGAAAAGGATGACATCTGCGGGCTTGGCCAGACCGAAGCGGCCCATGCGCTCTGCACTGGCATCCCGAAAGAGCGGCAGATCCACTACGAGCAGCCGGGTGTCGGCCACTACGGCGTCTTCAACGGCACGCGCTGGCGCACCGAGATTCAGCCGCGCATCGCCGAGATGATCAAGAAGGCTGAGGGTGACAAGCCCGAACGGCCGGCGATGGCCATGGAACCGCCGCCACCGGTCGGCGCCGGCGTCGGCAGCATTCTGAACGCGTTCAGATGGGCCTGACCCGGGCAAGGAAGACGTCGGCTTCACGGGGATTTTTCAAGCTGATCTTGGCAGCGTTGGGATAGGCGTCGCCGGCGAAGAGAGCCTGATAGTCGCGCTTTCGGCGGTAATAGGTCGTCATCACCCAAAGCAGGATCGAGTCCCGGCTGAACAACGCCTTCCTCCAGGTCTCGCGATTGCCGTTACAGATCTCCTGGCCGGTGGTGGCGCGGTGGATCGT
>JBCCIN010000112.1:0-12777 GCA_039028235.1 Pseudomonadota bacterium | reverse complement strand
CGGGTTTGCGCCGGCTGCACATAGTTCTCACCGAATACCCGATGGCCGGCATCCAGCGCCGCAAGAACCCGTTCCTCCGGCTGTGCTTTGCTGACCGCGACCAGCGTGATGTCGCCGGGGCTGCGGCCTGCACCCTTCGCGGCCACATCGATCTGCGCTTGAACCTGCGCTAGGTGATCGCAGACGGACGCCTCCGTCTCGTCTTGTCCCTGGTCTTCCGACATGCAATTTTCTCCCAGCCGAACCGCTGACAACCTAGTCGAGCCGGGGCCGCGGTCAATGCAGAAGAGCCGCATGGCTGGATGCCCCATTACTCGACCAGAGGCCGGAGGAACACCATCATGCTGCAGCCGCCCTTCGATTTCGACGAGATCATGGCCCCGATCGGTGCCGACGCCTTCATGCAAGACTACGAAGGAAAGAAACCACTGCATCTGAAGGGGGCGGCCGACAAGTTTGCCAACGTCATGTCCTGGTCTCTCCTGAACGACCTTCTCGGCCAGGCGACGATTTGGTCACATCAGTCCCTGATGCTGGTGCTCGACAAGGAAACCCTGTCGGCACAGCAATATTGTGCGCCTGCTCCCGGGCGCGATGGCGGGCAGGTGATGCGGCCCGACCCGGCCAAGGTCCGCGACCATCTGAAAAAAGGCGCGACGCTGGTCGCCAACGACATCGATCATCTGAGCGCTGGTATGACGGCGTTTTCCAGCTGCATGGAACAGGCGCTTGGCGCCAAGATCCAGGGCAACCTCTATTGCTCTTCCAAGCGCCGGCAGGGCTTCGCTGCCCATTTCGATACCCACGACGTCTATGCCGTGCATGTCGAGGGGACGAAGACCTGGCACATTTATGAAGGCCGGGCTGAGCACCCAATCGCCCATCCGATGTTCAAGACCCTTGGTCGTGATCACCACGAGAAAGCCAAGGGCAAGCTCCTGATGGACGTCCATATGGAGCCCGGTGACCTGCTCTATCTCCCGCGCGGCCAGTATCATGACGCACTTGCCGACGAAGGAGGTGCCGTCCATATCGCGTTCGGCGCTACCTACCCGATCGGTATGGACGTCATGTCCATGTTATTCGACAAGGTGCTTGCCGAGCCTGTGTTTCGCGCCAATCTGCCAAGGCCTGACAGCGGCGATCTCAAGGCATGCCTTGCAAGCCTCGTCGACACGATCGGCGGTATTTTGGGAGATCCGAAGACGGCCGATGCCGTTGCCGGCCTTCAAAAGGGCTTTTCCTATCCCCGTCACGGCTATGACCTTCCCGAACTCCTCGAGGCTTCGGACGCTGCCTCGTACAAAGTCCACGCCAGTGACATCAAGTTGATCGAGCAGGCCGGACGCTACGGTCTGGTCAAGGCCGGATCGCGTAGTGCCGTCGAGGTGCCGGGGGATGTCGCCGACATGGTCAGATGGGTGATCGAGCGGCAACAATTCACGCGTCCAGACCTGTCAAAAGCCTTTCCCGACCGCTCCGCCAGCACCCTCGACAAGCTGCTAACCGACTTAGGAAACATGCGTTTGGTCGAAGTTCTCTAGGGTCCGCGGAGTTCTTGTGTCCTTTCTGCCACATCGCGACTTATTTGTTTCACCCGCTGCCATTCGATTGTTGAACCGCCAGCGTTCAAATGGTTAACAGGTAATGTTGAGAGTTCGCCTCATCGGGTGCACAAAGGGTAAAGCACTCATCTGTAAGTCGAAAAAGATGCCCTAGCGGGTGCGAGTGGAGAACGGGATCATGAGTAAGAAACTACTGCTTGGCAGTACGGCTCTTGTTGGCGCTTTCGCCTTGGCGACGCCGGCTTTCGCCGATATCGAGGTGACCCTGTCGGGTCAGGTCGAGTTCGGCGCCAGCCTTGGTGACGAAGAGACGGTGGATGACGCCGACCGCGGCTACAACTTCTTTATGGACTCCGAGACCAAGATCGAAGCCGAAGGTGCTGCCGACAACGGCATCAACTATGCGGCCAAGGTCGAGCTCGAGACCGATGCGGACGGCGACGGCGGCGATGTCAATGCTGACGAAGCCCGTATCGCTCTTTGGGGCGGATTCGGCCGTGTCGAGCTCGGTCGTGAAGATGGTGCTGCCGACAACATGTTCGTCGGTGGCGAGGACTTCCAGGCTGGTACCGGCGGTATCGACGGTGACCCGGCGAATCTGGCCCTCCCCGGCGCTGCTGATTCCGGCGATGCCGCGAAGATCACTTACTTTACGCCGCGTGTCGGTGGTTTCCAGCTGGGCGCGAGCTTCACGCCGGATACCGGTGACGCCGAAGGCGACAACGACGACGATGATGACTTCGAGGATCACGTCGAGCTCGGCGCCAACTTCACCACGTCGGCGGGTGGCGCTGACATCACGCTCTCCGCGGTGGCCAGCATCGGCGACGGTGAAGAGAACCAGGAAGACCTCGAAGACTATGCCATCGGTGGTGGCGTTGAATTCGGCGGTATCGGCATCGGTGCCGGCTATATCTTCAATGAAGAGGTCGGCGAAGGCGACGGCTTCACCGTTGGTGCCAAATATGGCTTCGGCCCCGCCAATGTCAGTGCCGGTTATTCTTATGACGATCCGGACGACGGAGACGAGGTCGGTGTGCTCGCGTTCAGTGCCGACTATGGATTGTTCCCAGGCGTCACTGTTAAGGGCGACATCGCGTTCAACGACGAAGACTCGGACGCTGATGGCGACTCCACGACGGCTGGTGTCGTGACGCTCCAGCTTGACTACTAAGTCAAGCCGATAACGAGATCCGGGGCGGCGGGAAACCGTCGCCCCGTTTCGCTCTGAAGTCGTTTGGTCTTTTGTTTTGTTCTCTTTTTCCGCCTTATTTGACACTTGCATTGTGGGGCTTGGAAATTCATACTGACTGCGGCTGAAAAACTGGCCATGTCATCCTAATCATGGGCTTAGAAGAACGCTGATGTCGAGAACGGGAAACTCTCTGCTTTTTGCATTCCTTGCCACCGCGCTTGCGGCTGGCGGCGGCAGTGCATGGGCTTCCGATGAATCGTTCGCTGGCGGCGGTGTGCTTCAGGACGGCTTCGAAGCCTTGCAGCATCAGCTTGTGCATCACGATGGCGAAGCTGGTGAGACCAAGCTGACGCTTGTCGATCGCGATAAGACTGTTCTTGGCTTCACGCCTCGTTTTGGCGGCGTTCCCATAGACTTAGCTGAAGGCGTTTCTGTCGATCGTGGGTCTGTTCTCAAGACCAGATTGAGCAGGGCGGCGTCCGATCGTCAGGTCAATAGCCAGGCCATGCAGTATGAGCAGTCCCACGATCTCGGGATGGTCAAAGTCGACCTCTCAGCGATCGCTGGTTACGCCGATCGTGGCAGCCAGGATCTGGGGCAGTCCTCGACGATTGGTTTCGGTGGTGGTCTAAAGTTCGAGGGTATCGAAGGCCTCCGGTTCGGAGCTTCCTACGATCGTCTCGATCAGTCACTTGGTCTCTCTAGTGATCGGGTGACGGCCGGCCTCGGCTATGATTTCGGTGCTCTGAACACACAGCTAAGTGTGTCGAACGTGTCACAATACGACATAAATGGTGTGTCGACCGATGAGCAGCAGATCTGGGTTGTTGGCGGCCAGATGCAGCTTTCGTCGCGTCTGGTCGTTGGCGGCGATGTCGCCTACAGCACGAACCTTGACGGCACAGCTGACACCAGCGGCGTTGTGAACTTCCGCTTCAACTTCTAGACTTTGCGCTCGGGTCGGATCTTTCCGCCACCAAACTGACCAGCGGCGCGCATCATGCTTATAACGATGAGTAGACTATCTGGCTTGAGCATCGTCTTGATGGCTCTGACTCTTGGCGCTTGTGACGGCGTCAAAGTCGAAGAAGCCAAGCCCCGCATTACGGAGCAAAAAGAACGGATTCGCCAACAGGCCGGAACCTTTCACGGCAATGATAAGGGCATCGTCATCTACAGCGATAGGGACGATAAGGGAGATGCCGGCGGGGGACGCTCATCGGCAAGATCAGATGGTGCGCCAGCCGTAGCGGCTCTCCCTTCCGCCAATCCCTATCTCTGGCAGGCGTCGCTCGAAAGTCTCGACTTCATGCCGCTTGCCCAGGCGGACTCGGGCAGCGGCGTCATCATCAGTGACTGGTATGCACCGCCCGAGACGCCTGACGAGCGCTTCAAGGTGAATGTCTTTATTCGTGACCAGGCTCTTCGCGCCGATGCGCTCAAGGTCACCGTATTTCGGCAGACCAAGGAGACAGGCGGCTGGGTCGACGCCGAGGTCGATAAGGCAACGGCAGTCGGGCTCGAGGACAACATCTTGAAGCGCGCTCGCGAACTTCGCCTCGCGAATGGCGCCAGCGGCTGAGGACTGCATCCGTAGCTCTCGCTCAAAGTTCCTACTTTCCAGAGCCGCGCCCCCGGAAAGACTGGAAAAGCGGCATCACCTGCCGTACATCACCGATCTGAAATCGAAATTCCGGCACGAGAAATCACCGATGTCCCGCTATCCATTCAAAGATGCCGAGGCCAGATGGCAGCAGGTCTGGGCGGAGCGAAAGGCGTTCGAAGTCGCGGATGACGACGATCGCCCGTCCTATTACGTGCTGGAGATGTTTCCTTACCCATCCGGCCTTTTGCATATGGGCCATGTGCGGAATTACACGCTTGGTGACGTCGTCGCGCGCTACAAGATGGCCAGAGGCTTCAAGGTGATGCACCCGATGGGCTGGGACGCGTTTGGCCTGCCTGCGGAGAACGCGGCAATCACCAAAGGCATTCATCCCGCCGAGTCCACCTATGGCAATATCGAGGCGATGAAGAAGCAGTTCGCCTCCCTCGGCCTGTCGCTCGACTGGAGCCGGGAATTCGCAACCTGCGATCCCAGCTACTATCGTCACCAGCAGGCGATGTTCCTGGACTTCCTCGAGGCCGGCCTCGTCTACCGCAAGGAAAGCTCGGTCAACTGGGACCCGGTCGACCACACCGTCCTCGCCAATGAGCAGGTGGTCGATGGTCGCGGCTGGCGCTCCGGTGCGGTGGTCCAGCGCCGAAAGCTCGCCCAGTGGTTCTTCAAGGTCACCGAGTTTGCTGACGATCTGCTGGAGGCGCTCGACGGCCTGGATCGCTGGCCGGACAAGGTCCGGATCATGCAGGGGCGCTGGATCGGCCGCTCCGAGGGCGCCCTCGTCCGCTTTGCAATCGACGATCGGGACGACCCGCTCGAGGTGTTCACCACCCGTCCCGATACGCTCTTCGGCGCTAGCTTCATGGCGATCGCGCCTGATCATCCGCTGGCGGCCGAACTGGCTGAAAGCAGCCCCGAGCTCCAGGCGTTCATCGCGGAATGTGCCAAGACAGGCACCAGCGAGGAGGCGATCGAACAGGCGGAGAAGCTCGGGTACGATACCGGCCTTCGCTGCATCAACCCGCTGATCCCGGATCAGCGCCTGCCCATCTACGTCGCGAATTTCGTGCTGATGGACTATGGCACCGGCGCGATCTTCGGCTGCCCCGGCCATGACCAGCGCGATCTCGACTTCGCCCGGAAATATGGCCGTCCGGTGACGCCGGTGGTGCTTCCGCCGGATACCGATCCGGAGACCTTCGAGATCGGCGCGGAGGCCTATGTCGGCGACGGCAAGATTTTTAATTCGGAATTCCTCGACGGCCTCGACGTGCCGACGGCCAAACGCACGGTCATCCAGCATCTCGAAGAGCTGAGTGTCGGCGAAGGCAAGATCACCTTCAGGCTCCGCGACTGGGGCGTTTCCCGTCAGCGCTATTGGGGCTGTCCGATTCCGATCGTCAACTGCCCGTCCTGCGGTATCGTTCCCGTGCCCAAGGAGCAGCTGCCGGTCGAGCTTCCGAAGGACATCGAACTCGGCAAGGTCGGCAATCCGCTGGATCGCCATCCCACCTGGAAGCATGTCGCCTGCCCCAAGTGCGGCGGGGCCGCCGTGCGGGAGACCGACACCCTCGACACCTTTGTCGACAGCTCCTGGTATTTCCTGCGGTTCTGCTCCCCTCGAAGCGATCAGCCGTTCGATCGGGACAAGGTCGAGCGCTGGATGCCGGTCGATCAGTATATCGGTGGCGTCGAGCATGCGGTGCTCCACCTTCTCTATTCCCGCTTCTTCTGCCGGGCGCTCAAGCGTTGCGGCCATCTCGACATCGAGGAGCCGTTCGCCGGCCTCTTCACCCAGGGCATGGTCTGTCACAAAACCTTCCGCGACGACGACGGTCAGTGGCTGAATCCCGAGGAGGTCGAGCAGACCGGCGAGAACAGCTGGAAGGTCATTGCCGACGGCCGCGCCGTCACCGTCGGCCGCTCCGAAAAGATGAGCAAGTCCAAGCTCAACGTTGTCGACCCAGGGCCGACCATCGATGCCTATGGCGCTGATGCTGCCCGGCTGTTCATGCTGTCCGACAGTCCGCCAGAGCGGGATCTGGAATGGACCGAGGCCGGCATCGACGGAGCCTGGCGCTACCTCAACCGCCTCTGGCGTCTCTTCGCCGCAGGTACGCCTGCGAATGCTGACTCTACCGAAGCGCTGGACCTTTCGGACGAGGCGGCGGCGCTCAAACGGGCCGTGCACAAGACCATCCATGCGGTCACGGATGAGATCGAGAAGTTTCACTTCAACAAGGCCGTGGCGCTGATCCGGGAGCTTTCGAACCGGCTGGAGACCGTCGATCGGAACGATCCCGCGATGGCGCCTGTGATGCGTGAGGCCCTCGAAGCTCTGGTCAAGCTGATGAGCCCGATGGTGCCGCATCTGGCCGAAGAGCTATGGCAGCGTCTCGGCCACGATCAGCTTCTCACCGGAACGCCTTGGCCGGAGTCCGATCCGGCCTGGCTCACCGAAGACGTGATCACCATCGCGGTCCAGGTGATGGGCAAGCTCCGCGCGACGCTTGAGCTGCCGAAGGGCGTCGACAAGGAGACCGCGGAGGCGGCAGCGCTCGAAGATGAGAACGTGCGGCGTGCGATCGGCGGCAAAGCCGTTCGCCGTGTCATCTTCGTGCCGGGCAAGATCCTCAACATCGTCATCTGAGGCGGGGGAAGGACAGTGAAGCGGCGCGCCATCCTTCTCACAGGTTTTGCGCTGACCGTAACAGCCACGCTTAGCGGCTGCGGCTTTCGCCCGCTTCTCTCCCAAACCGAGGGCGACAGCGTGCGCACCAAGCTTGCCGCCGTCCGCGTCACCGGTCTTGGCGGGCGTCTCGGTCAGCAGCTCAAGACCGCGCTCGAAGACAATCTCGACCCCACCTCGTCCGGCGGCTCTGCGCGCTACGATCTCGATATCAGGTTGCAAAATACCAACAGCGCGCTGGCCATTCAGCTCGACAATACGATCACCCGCTACAATCTGGCGCTGACCGCGGGTTTTCAGCTCACGTCACGGGATGACCAGCAGGTCCTCTACCGTTCGAGTGTTCGTCGGGTCGCGAGCTATAATGTGCGGCGGGCACCCTTCGCGACCCTGACCGCCAAGCAGGATGCGGAGCGGCGGGCGGCCAAAGAGATCGCGGACGACATTCGAACACTGCTCGCACTGCACTTTCAGCGTCAGGCGGGCGATGCATGAAGATCGCTGCCGGCAAGGCCGAACAATTCCTGCGAAAGCCCGATCCGAAGACACCGGTCGTCCTGATCTATGGGCCGGATGAAGGGTTGGTGCGCGAGCGCGCCGCTCAACTCATCAAGACGGTGCTCAACGACCCCGGCGATCCCTTTCGGTTGAGTGATCTTTCCGCGGATCAGATCAGGTCGGATCCGGGTTTGCTGGCTGATGAGGCCCGGGCGCTGTGCCTTATGGGCGGCCGCCGCGTGGTCCGCGTGCGCCAGGCAGCCGATGGGCTGCGAACGGCCGTAAAGACTCTCCTGACCCTGGAGACCATCGATGCGCTGGTCGTTCTCGAAAGTGGCGATCTTGGCCGGGCATCGTCGCTGAGAAAGCAGGTCGAAGCGGCGTCGAATGCCGCAGCTCTTCCCTGTTACCGGGACGAAGGCCGTGATCTCGGCGGTCTGGTCGACCGTCTTCTCGCCGAGCGCCATCTTCGCCCGGATGCCGAAGCCCGTACCTATCTGACCGAGCATCTGGGCGGCGATCGCGCCGTCACCCGCGCGGAACTCGACAAGCTGGCACTCTATGCCGACGCTTCCGCCGAAACGCCGCGACGACTCGGCTTCGATGATGTTGCCGGCGTCGTCGGTGATAGTGCCGCTGTCGGCCTCGACGATCTTGCCCACGCCACCACGCTGGGCGATGCTGAAGCGGTCGAGCGTTGCCTGAACCGTCTTCTCGGCGAGGGCCAGGCTCCGGTGAGGCTGATTCGCACCTTGCTCAACCATGTCTCCAGGCTTCACCGCCTGGCACTCCTGGTCGAGCGCGGCGACCCTGTTGACCGGGCCATCGCGCAGGCGCGACCACCGATCCACTTCCGTCGAAAGGCCGACGTCAAGGCGGCGCTCAGGCGATGGCAGGGGTGGGCACTCAAAGCCGCGCAGGCAAAGCTGCTAATGGCGGAAATGGCCTGCAAGACGACAGGGCAGCCGGATGTTCTCCTTTGCCGCGAGGCGGTTTTTTCCCTTTGCCGTCACCCCGCACCCGATATCTGACGCTCGACGCCGGAAGACCTATGATGCCGACCGCACAGAACTTTCATCGATGCGCGGTCAAGAAACGTTGTGAAAGGATCGACGACGTCAGGACATGTCGGCGATGTTCAACAGTATGCACCGATCCGCCCGTTTCGAGAAAACGGCCGCACCGATTTGTCAGCGCGCCTGGCGGCGCCAGCGGTCGATGGCGCTTTCGAGGAAGGTGGGATCGGCTTCGCGGCACCAGCTCCTCGCGAAGGACGGATCGTGACTCGCCGGCCGATGCTCGGGCAGCAAATCCTTGAAACGGATATGCACGGGCACGGTGACGCCGTCTCCGACCACCACGGCCTCCTGGGTATTGAGGGACGGCAGGCTGTCCACCAGCCAACGGGCATTCTCGGATAAAGACTGACTGACGAACGCCTGGTCGTGCTCATTGCTCATGCGAAGGGCGAAGATCGTGTTGCACTGGGCGAGCGATCCTACCGCGAGTTCGGACGGGCGTTGGCTCACGAGACAGAGAGTGACACCGTATTTGCGGCCTTCCTTGGCGATCTGCGCGATCACCTGCTTGGTCGGTGCGAAGCCGACATCCGACTGCTCCGGCACATAACGATGCGCCTCCTCGCAAACCAGGAGTACCGGCGGCGCCTTGCCGCGCTCGCTCCAGACCGCGAGTTCGAAGGTCAGGCGGAACAGCACCGACACGACCACGTCGACCACATCCGACGGCAGGCCGGAAATGTCGATGATGGTCATCGGCTTGCCTGACGTGGGAATACGCAGGAGCTGGGCCAGCACCTGCTGCATGTTGTCCCTGACGGCGATACTCGAAAACATGAAGGCAAAGCGCTTGTCGGAACGCAGGCTTTCGATCCGGTTGATCAGGCTTAGATAGAGAGTGGCTCCCTCGGCTTTGTTGAAGGTGCCCATCCCTTCCTTGAGGATGCCGACCAGATCGGAAAGACGGTAGGGAACCGGTGTGTCCACCGTGATCTGACTGTCCTCGCGATCACCGCCGGCGAATAGGTTCTTCGCCTGAATGATGGCGTTCTTCAGCAGTGCGCCCTGGCTGTGGAGCTGCTCCCGCGAGGCGCCGTGCAGCACGACATGGGCGATTTCCTCGAAGTTGAGGAGCCAATAGGGGAGCTGCAGATTGCCGGGATGTAGAAGCTCGGCGCGATCCGCAAAAGCGGCGCCATATTCGTTATGCGGATCGATCAGGACCACATGCCCCATCGGATGCTCGTCCAAAATCGAGCGCAGGATCACGGTGGTCGCGCAAGATTTGCCGGTGCCGGTCGTGCCGAGCACGGCGAAATGCTTACCGAGCAGGCTGTCGGTGAGCACGAAGGCCGGCACCTTCATATTGTGGCGAAGCTGGCCGATATGGACATTCGACGACCGGGGCCGTGCATAGATGGTGGCGATGTCCCGGAGGGTGATCGTGGTCACCGGGGCATCGAGCGGCGGGTAGCTGGAAACGCCGCGCTGAAAGCCGGTGCGATCGTCGGCGATTTCGCCGAGTACCTGAACTTCGAACACCGTGCGTTCTGCCTGGGCATTGCCCATCTGCTGCTCGCGCTCGAGGCGGTTGACGATGCCGAAAACTCGGGAGTCAGGGCCTTTCATTGATACCAGCGCACCCATGCGTGCAGCGCGTGCGGCCTGACCGTCGATGTCGTCGAAAAGGGCACCCCAGATCACCGAACCTTTGATCGAGACGATGCGACCGATGGTGACCGCGACATCCTCGATCGGATCGAACTGCTCGACTTGTTCGTAAGCCGCGGCCTGCGGCGCATCCGGGCCTCCGGCGGTGGTGCTGTCATGATCGTCTTCGTAGGACGGTGCCGGTTCGGAAACTGGGTAAGGCTCTGGTATCGGATAATCTCTGTCTTGAGCGGGATGCGCCGTCCGGTCCGATGTCTCGACATGGGCCTTCGCTTCAGATGGCTGTTCCCATGCAGCATCGTTGTCCAGAAGCCAAGGCTCCATGGCATCGGCGGCATCGACACCGATCTGCTCGCGAAGGCGCTCGATATGCGGCGTGCTGACGACCGATTCGGAGGCCGGCGGTGTGCGCCGAGGCGAGGGGGTGTCGATCGGCGGATCAGCCGTCTGCCATGATACGGCTTCTTCCTGCGTCACTTGCTGCTGCGTCCGGTCTTCCGGGCCTGGCGATGTGGCGGGGATGCCGGTTTCCAGCCCGCCTTGCGAACCCTGGTCGTTCCGGTAGGCGAAACCAAACCGCTTGCCATCATCCGATGCGATCGCGTTGTCCCTACCCGACAGCGGGGGCGACGCCAGCGGCTCTTCCAGCTCGATCGGCGGTTCGTCGTCATCGGGCGTATCGCCGTGAATCATGGCGGCACGCCGTCTGCCGATGCCTTGTGAGAATGGATTGAGTCGCATGATCACCAACCTTCCAGCTCTTATCGTCGGACCATGCTATTCTATGAAAGTTCATATTTGATTAACGCTGTAGCACTGGCAGACGGCCAATGACCGGATCCCGAAATGGCCGCCTGCACCCTGGCTTGACAGCGGCCGGGACATCGGCGCGAATGGCCGATGGAGGTGGATCATGGGCACAATCACAGTTTATGGATTTAATCATACGGCTTTTGTGGTTTCCGATCTCGATCGGACCATCAGTTTCTTTCAGGACCTCTTGGGCTTTGAGCTGACGTCGAGAGCCGGGCGCGACAAAAAGGCGATCGAGGACATGACCGGGCTTGCCGGCGTCGATATTGAGGTCGCCTATCTTCGCGGTTTCGGCCAGTGGATCGAGCTCATTCAGTACAAATCACCCCCCGATCGCGGTCAAAGCCTGCCCAAGATCTTTCAGGACGGTGCCGGCCATATCGCTCTCGACATCGACGATGCCGACGCCGCGGTGGAAGCAGCCGCTGCCTATGGCCTTCTGCCGGTCGGCGATGTCGTCACCATCGATCAGGGGCCGAACCGGGGGCGACGGGTGGTCTACCTGCAAAGCGAAAACGGCCTCTCCGTCGAATTTATTCAGGCGCCTGTCTGAGGTATCGGCGGCGCCTGGCGCATCTGGTGATGAGGAGATCATGAAGCCGCCTCCCGTGGATCGCCCACTCATCGATCTGACCATGCCGATTGCCGATCACTTTCGCTGGCCGGTGGAACGCCGCCTGGTCGCTGATCATGCCAGAGGCGATCTGTTCCAGGTGACCTGGCAGGGCTTTGCCGTGCATGGCTTCACCCATATAGACAGTCCCCGTCACTATTTTCCCGATGGCAAGACCACGGATGACATCGGTCTGGAGGCGACGGTCGGACCGGCCGCGGTGATCGATCTCTCGCCAATCGCGCCGATGACCGCGATCGACGCAGCGCGGCTCGAGACGGCGGGCGGTCATGTGCGTGCCGACGAGATCATCCTCTTTCGCACCGGCTGGTGCGAGCAGCGCTCGGCGACGGCGCCAGAATTCTGGCTGGATGCCCCTTTTCTCGAGCGTTCGGCTGCCGAGTGGCTGCTCGCTCGTTCGCCAAGGGCCGTAGCTTTCGATTTCCCGCAGGATTACTGTATCCGTCTGCTTCTTGCCGGCGAGGCCAGGCCGATCGAGGAGCATGTCAGCCATGATGTGCTCTTGAGAAACGACGTGGTTCTCATCGAATATCTCACCAATACGCTGGCCATAACCACGAGCCGTGTCCATTTCTGTTGCCTGCCGCTCAAGCTGCCCGCGTCGGACGGTGCGCCGGCGCGTGTGGTCGCCTGGTTGGCCTGATCCCGACCTAAGACGATTCCGACCTGCCGCCTCAATCCGTCGGAAATTCGTCGCATTTGATGACTTTTATCACGATGTTGCAACAGGTTAGTCGGATCGGGGCATCATCTTATGTGATCGACAATCTCCACCGACGGATGACAGAACTCGGTCGGTAACCGGGTTTGGTGCGCACCCTCGGCCAGCGGCCGGGCGACACGCTTTGCAAGGTGCATCTGCCGCTTCTGAAGGGAGCGCTTCTCACCGGCTTAGTGATCGTGTTCGGCGATGTCCTGAAGGAGTTCCCGGCGACCTTGATCATGCAGCCCTTCAATACCGAGACGTTGGCCGTCCGTGTTTACCAGTTCGCGTGCGACGAACGCATGGCCGAGGCCTCGACCGTGGCTCTTGCGATTGTCGCGGTCAGCCTGCTTCCCGTGATCCTCCTGG
>JBCCIN010000111.1:0-12817 GCA_039028235.1 Pseudomonadota bacterium | reverse complement strand
TCGCTCGAAGCCGAGCAGGCGATCGCAATGGCTCAAGCACTGCCGAGCCCCGACGAAAACCAGGCGGCACAATAGCCACACCAGAGCGGATCGGAGGCGGGAAAAACCGCTTCCGATCCTTTCCTATTCTTCTGCCTATCGATCTCCCAGAATCGTGTGCACAACCTCGGCGCGTAGCAGCTGTTCGATATCCGGGTGCCACATCGCTTCATGCGACGTCGCGAACGCCTGGGTGACGAATGTCGCCTCCAAACCCTGCTGAAGGAAAAAGGATCGATCTTTTGCCTGCTCCTCAAGCGGGTCGGTCAGGGGTATGGCGCCCTCAAGGCGATAGCCGTGGAATCCCAACCGGCCATGTTCACCGAGCGTTCGCCTGGCACCAGCGACGAAGGCGACGGTACAAGCTGAGCGGCAGTGATCGAAGACATACGTGTTAAGCCCGTTCTCGACGATCTGCTTGGCGACGCCCCGCGCTTCAAAGACACGGCCACCATCGCTGTTGAGAATCACGGCTTCGATCCCGGGTGTTTTTGCCAGCAATGCCTTTAGGTCGCGTGAGAGGCCCGTGTCGAACGGCCCGTCGATGACAATGGCAGCACCTTTCTCCGGCAAGTGGCTGTCGTCGCTGAGGACAGTGAGGGCGTAGCGGGGTGCTTGAGGTTTTTCCTGCTCGCCGGGATCAACGCCAAAACCGACGATTCGCTGCACCGTCGTCGTTGTCGCGCCAGCCACCGTCACCAATGCTATGAGGAGAGCGCCTTGAGCGAAGGTGACGAGGCCAAGATCACCACGCTCCTCCAGATGGCGCCGGCTGCTCCTCCAGAGCCCGACGACCTGCCACGGGAGAATGACGCCATGGGCGATCACGATGTAGAACGATGCCAGCATGGCCTCTGCCGTAGAGCCACCCGTCACCGCCGGTCGGATCCAGGGTTCGCCCATCGCGATCAGCAGGAAGGGGATCAGGAAATTGATCCAGAAGGCGCGCGGTAGGGCATGTCGCCCATGCCAGTGATCGCGAAGATAGGTCATGCGAGAACTATCCGACGACCTGCGCCCGCATGCCAGACGAAAGACGTCGATCCCGAAGGATTGCCCGGCCGCGCAGGTTGTGCGACATGTTCCTCCTCGCCAAGAGTCCGGATGGTAGCATGAACGAACAGGCAGATATCGGCCTCATCGGCCTCGCGGTCATGGGCCAGAATCTGGCGCTCAATATCGCCGATCACGGCTATCGGATCGCGGTCTTCAACCGAACGGCAGAGCGCACAAAGGCCTTCGTCAACGGGCCAGAGGCCTCGGGCCGCCCCTTGGTGCCGACGTTCGAGCTTGCGGACTTCGTTCAGGCGATCAAGAGCCCGCGGGCGATCGTGATGATGGTCAAGGCGGGTGATGCCGTGGACCAGCAGATCGAGCAGCTCCTCCCGTTGCTGCAACCCGGCGACGTGCTGGTCGATGGCGGCAATGCACAGTATCGCGACACCATCCGCCGGGAAAAAGCCCTTCGCGACAAAGGCATCCTGTTCGTCGGCACCGGCATCTCCGGCGGCGAAGAAGGGGCTCGCCACGGTCCCTCGATCATGGCAGGCGGCGATGGTGAGGCACTGGCTCGGGTGGCCCCGGTCTTCGAGGCGATCTCGGCCAAAGTCGACGACGAGCCCTGCTATGCCCATATCGGCAGCGATGGCGCCGGGCATTTCGTGAAGATGATGCACAACGGCATCGAATATGCCGACATGCAGCTGATCGCCGAAGCTTATGCGCTGATGAAGGGACCGGCTGCCCTTACCTACCCGGAGATGCGCACGACCTTCGCCGCCTGGAACCAAGGCGAGCTCGACAGCTATCTGATCGAGATCACCGCCGACATTCTCGGCAAGACCGATCCCGAGACCGGCAAGCCGATGGCCGAGGTGATCCTCGATCGCGCCGGCCAGAAAGGCACCGGCGGCTGGGCGGTGCGCGCTGCCCTCGACTACGGCAGCACCGCACCGACTATCGCGTCCGCTGTCGAAGCGCGGACGCTGTCATCCATGAAGAGCGAGCGTGTGGCCGCGGCGGACAGGCTAAGAGGCCCTGGCAAGCCTCTGGATCTGGACGTCGACCGCTTCGTCGATCAGCTGGAACTCGCCCTTCTGGCGAGCAAGATCTGCGCCTATGCACAGGGCTTCGCCGTTATGGATGCGGCCGCCGCCGGCCATGGCTGGCAGCTCGACAAGGCGAAGATCGCCAGCATCTGGCGGGGCGGTTGCATCATTCGCGCCCGCCTGCTGCACCACATGCGCGCGGCCTACGAACGGGACATCGCCCTGCCCAATCTCATGCTCGATCAGTATTTCGCCGACATCCTGCAGCGAGCCCAGCCCGCCTGGCGCGAGATCACGGCACTCGGGATCGAGCACGGCGTACCGCTACCGGCCTTCAGCTCGGCGCTTGCCTATTATGACGGCTATCGCGCCGCTCAGCTGCCGGCCAATCTGATCCAGGCACAGCGCGACTATTTCGGTGCCCACACCTTTGAGCGTACTGACAAGGCGGGAAGCTTCCACAACGATTGGTCGGTCTGACCATGTCAGGGCATGGCCTCGCCGGGGCCTTGCTGCTGCTTTTTCTTAGCTTCGCAGGTTCCAGCCTGATCCCTGTCGATGTCAGCGCATCCGAACCATCCTGTCACCTTTCTGCCGATCATCCGTTAATTGGAGAAACCCGCTGGTATGGCCTCTATTTCGAAGATCGGAAGATCGGTCATGCCCGCTCGATGATGACGTTCGAGACGTCGAATGCAGACATCGGCGGCCGCGAGTCGATCGCGCTTCGTCTCGCCATGACCTTGAAGCTCGAACAGACGGAAGAAACCATCGAACAGGTAAGACGCTTTGATGCGGCACCGCCCCACCCGCTGCTAGATGGCATGTTTCGCAACGCCGACCGTCACATTACGTACCGGCAGCGGGAGGATGGCCTGGAACTCGCGGAAGAGGGCATCACCCGCATCTGGGCAGATGTTGACCGCCATCTTTGCGACGAGGAGGATGTCGCTCTTCATCGATTTCTGACGGAAAGCCAAGAGATCGGTGCGCGCATTGAAACGACGGACATCGACGTCGCACATCAGCTGTTCACCAAATCTATCCATGAGCTGGAAGCGATCAGCACGCGCCGGATCATGGGAGCCGACCACAATTTCCAGACCCTGCACACGGAAGCGTCGAGCGACCATTTTTCATATTCGGCAAAAGCCGGCTTTCAAAATGGCGAAGCGGTCAATCTTTTCATTGGCCCGATCGAATTCAGAGCCGAAAGCGAAGCCATCGCGCAGGCGCCCAATCAGCGGGTGGATCTTTTCGCGGAGTTCGAAAAGCCGCTGAATCGACCGCTCGCACGCCTTTCCGCCATCGATAGGCTGACACTGAAAGCGGAGGTTGACGGCGAGACTGCGGCCATCGACGAGGTCGTGCGCGACGGTTTCGCACAGCGGGTCACCTATCTCGACGACAGGACCGCGATCGTCGAGATCGCCAACCATCCGGCACCTTCCGGCGACGTTCGGAAAGAGGACTACCTTCGAGCGACGTCCAGCCATCCGGCCGATCATCCAAGGCTGAAGGCGTTGGTTGAGAAGATCAGAGCACCGCTGAGTGAGAATGCCGACGATCGTGTCTTGGCCCAAGCGATTCTATCCTTCGTCACCGGCTATATCGAGAACGTGCCGGAAAATCCCTATGCCTACCACACGACATCCGTCTTCGACGTCCTGGACAATCGTACAGGTGACTGCACCGAATACAGCCAGCTTTTCGTGACGCTGGCACGTGCGGCGGGTCTGCCGGCGCGCGAGGTTTCCGGCTTCGTCTACGGCGGCGACCACGATAACCCCTCCCTCGGCGGCCATGCCTGGGTCGAAGTGATGATCGACGGCCAGTGGATCGGCATGGACCCGACCTGGAACGAGGTCGAGCTCAACCGATCCCATGTGCAGGTGAGAAACGTGCTGGTTCCAAGCCTCGCCTTCGAGGTGGTCGACGTCGTCCACCGCTGAGGCGTCGTTCGTCGCTGACCTTGCCGGCCCTTCCCTCACCTTCTAGATTGCCGCCCGCCGGACGAGCAAATGCGCATGCATGACCGCCCTCCGGCACAGCCGACGAGACCCGCATTTCGATGACCACAACTCTGGCCAACGGTGCCATCGACATACGACCGGTGACCGATCGATCCGGCCTGAAGGCCTTCATCGATCTGCCGAACCAGCTCTACAGGGCCTGGCGAGGCTATGTTCCGCCACTCGCCGTCGAGCGCGATGAAACCCTCAACAGCGCCAAGAACGCCTATTACGAGCACGCGACGGGCCGCTACTGGCTGGCATTTCGAAACGGCCGTCCGGTGGGCAGGATCAGCGCGCAGGTCGATCAGTTGCACTTGCAGCGATATAAAGACGACACCGGCCATTTCGGCCTGCTCGATGCTGAGGACGATCCGGCCGTCTTCGATCGACTCCTGGAAACGGCGGAGTCCTGGCTAAAGGACCAGGGCATGAAGCGCATTCGCGGTCCCTTCAACCTGTCGATCAACGAGGAATGCGGCCTCCTGGTAGACGGCTTCGAGCATCCCGCAATGATGCTGATGCCGTTTGCACCCGACTATGCGGCGGAAAGGCTGCAAGCCGAGGGATACATGCCGGCTAAGGATCTTCTCGCCTATGCCATGGACGTCGACGAGACGATCCAGATCCGTGGCGAACGCATGTTGGAGCGCATCGGCCAGGAGGCGCGAATCAGCGTCCGCCCGGTGGAGATGAAGCGTTACAAGGAGGAACTCGGCGTTGTTCTCGACATCTTCAACGACGCCTGGGCCAACAATTGGGGCTTCATCCCGTTCACCGATGCGGAGATGCGCCAGATCGCCAAGGGCATGCGGCCACTGGTCCGCCCGGCTCTCAACTACATCGCCGAGGTCGACGGCGAGCCGGCAGCGATGATCATCTGCCTCCCTAATCTCTGCGAAATCATCGATGATCTGGACGGTAGGCTGCTGCCCTTCGGCTGGGCGAAGCTCCTCTGGCGTTTGAAGACGCACCGCTTCAAGAGCTGTCGCGTGCCACTCATGGGTATACGCCAGCGCCACCAGGGCTCGATGATCGGATCGGCGCTTCTGCCCCTGCTGCTGAAATCCTTGCATCGTGGGCTGGTCGCCGAAGGGTTCGAGCGGATCGAAATGTCTTGGATTCTCGATGACAATATGCCGATGCGCCGCGTGCTTGAAGGGCTCGGCGCCGAAGCCTATCGGACTTATCGGATCTTCGAAAAGCCGCTCCTTTGAACGCGCCTCCTCGCCACGCCCTGGTTCTCGCCGGAAGCCGAGGACCGACCGATCCGGTGGCCACAGCGGCAGGCTTGCCTCATAAGGCGCTGGTGCCGATCAACGGGACGCCGATGCTGGAGCGTGTGGTCGAGACGCTTTTTGCGTCCCCCCCCATCGAACACATCGTGCTTTGCACCGACAAGGCGCTTGCCGCGCATGGCCTCGGACCGGCGCTGAGCGAACAGATCGAGTGCGGTCGGATCACGCTCGCGACCCCGAAGTCGTCGCCCAGCGAAAGCGTCGGCCACCATTTGCAAACCATGTCAGACGATGCCTTTCCGCTCCTGGTGACCACTGCGGACCATCCCCTCTTGACGCCGTCGATGGTCGAGCATTTTGCCGACGCCGCCCCAACCGATGCCGACCTCGTCATCGGGCTTGCCGAGGCCGAGATAATCCGCGCGCACTATCCCGACGCCATCCGCACCTTCTATCGATTCAAGGGCAAGGGCTTCAGCGGCTGCAATCTGTTTCTGATGAACACGCCGAAGGCGCGCCTAGTCGTCGATTTCTGGCAGGATATGGAACGCCATCGGAAACGCCCCTGGCGACTGGTCGGGGCGATCGGCGTAGCCCCGCTGTTGCGCTATGCGATCGGCCAGCTCAGTCTGGAGACCGCGCTACGCCATCTGTCGCAAAAAATTGGGGCTGCGATCGGCATGGTCGCCATGCCCTTTGCCGAAGCGGCGATCGACGTCGACAAACCAGGCGATCTTGACCTTGCGGAGACGATCCTAAGAGCCCGAGGCTAAGGCAACCTCGTCGGAGCCCGGCAGCTCGAAGGACCATGAGGTCACCATCTGGCGCGCACGCTCCAGATCCTCGAGAAAATCGACCTCACCCCAGCTCTTGCCTTCGATCGATGACGCCTTGACCACGCCCGTCTTGGCAAGACGATCGATCACGCGGAGATACCAGGTCTTCAGCCCCTCCGGCGTATGCATGAACTGATCGAGCATATCCGCGAACAGGGCCGGCCCGTTCTCTCGGAACAGAAGCATCCCGATGGACTCGCCATTGGTGATATCAGCCGGCAGTTTCTTGCCGACCGCCATCAGCCGGTCACCGTCGGTCTGCACCTTCATATCATCGCTATCGTAGCAGGACTTCCTGTCGATCGTGATGGTGATCGGTGCCGTTGGGCTGGCGAGCACCGTTTTCAGCACATCCGGCTCGAACAGCGTATCGCCGTTCAGAATCAAAAAATCCCGATCCATCTCGTGGCGCGCTAGCCAGCAGCTCGCGAGATTGTCGGCGACATTGTAGAAGGGATTGAAGACGATCCTGACGGTCAGCCCGGGACGCCGCCAGCGATCGAGCGTCTTGACGACCTGCTCGCTGGCATAACCGGTCACCACCACGACTTCGTCGACACCGCAGGCGATCAATGATTGCAGCTGCCATTCGATCAGGCTCGCCGATCCGATCGGCAGAAGGCATTTCGGCGTATCGGCTGTTAGGGGCAACAGACGCGACCCCTGTCCAGCGCTCAAAATAAGGGCTTTCATGCGCGTTCTCTTAGCCCGGCGCGATGCCCGCTGTCGAGAGTGGCAAATTTGTGACAAAGCAGTTTCAAATCGGCTGTATCGGGCGAAGCACACCGGCCCGCCCTGCAGCCCGTCATCGGGCGCTCGCGGCCCTCAGCCGGCACCACCGCTCCTCTCGCTGACCAAACCGCTTGCTTGATCCGCAGCATGCGTTTCTGGATCGCGCGTCTCGGGATCACCGTGACCGCCGCCGCCTGGCGTCCTGATCACCAGACGCTCGCCAGCCGGCACGGTCTGAACACCCTTCCCCGCCATGACCTTTCCCGATGCCAGGCCTACATAGCCATGATCGCCAGGCGCACCACCGAAGCGCCCGCGCGGCGGGTTCTGGATACGATCGAACGCTGCGAGCAGCTCGAAGTCGGCATCGATCGCCGAGCTGATCTCGATATTCTGACCGAGCCCGCCGCGAAAACGCCCTGCCCCACCCGAATCCGGCCTGAACTCCTTCTTGTGGAAGATCAGCGGGCAAAGTGTTTCGTTGATCTCCACCGGCGTCCCCTTCACGCCACTGGGAAAAGCCGTTGCCGATAGACCATCCTTGATTGGCCGGGCACCGGTGCCGCCATTGGTGACGACGGTGGTCGTAAACAGCCTGCTCTCATTAGCAGCACGATCCGTCCGCCCGCGAAACGTGAGGTTCCAAAGACAAGAGGCCCCTTCCGCCGGCACGCGATCCGGCACGATCTGGGCGAGGCAGCCGAACACCACGTCCGGCAGCATCTGCCCCGAGATATGCCGGGAATTGACCGCGGCGGGATAGGGGGCGTTCAGGATCGAGCCCAGCGGAGCTGTCACCTCGTAAGGAAGGAGCGAGCCAGCATTGTTCGGCACCTCCGGCGCGATCGCGGTCGCCATGCCGAAGGCGCTGTAGGCCGTCGTGTAGATGCCGGGCACATTGACGCCATGGCGTTGCAGCGGCGACGTGCCTTCATAGTCGACCCTGATATGATCACCCTCGATGGTCATGGCGGCGACCAGATCGACCGGCGCGTCATAGCCGTCGATGCGCATGCTGTTGTGATAGACGCCGTCCGGCAGCTTGTCGATTTCGGCGCGAACGGCGCTTTCCGACGTCTCACAGATATAGTCGGCGAGCGGTCCGAGACCGTCGATCGCGAACTCGTCCATCATCTCGACCAGACGCTCGCACCCGATGTCGTTGCAGGCTGCGAGCGAGTAGACGTCACCCTCGGTCTCCACCGGCTGGCGGGTGTTGGCCCGGATCATGGCGAGCAGGGTCTCGTTCATCTCGCCCCGATCTGCGAGCTTCAGCATCGGGATGTAGAGGCCTTCCATGTGGACGTCCGTGCCGTCCGGCCCCATGCCGACGCCGCCGATGTCGGTCAGATGTGAGGTGCAGGAAAAGAGCGCCACCAGCTCGCCCCGGCGAAAGCAGGGTGTAGTCAGGGTGAAATCGTTCAGATGACCCGTCCCCATCCAGGGATCGTTGGTGATGTAGACGTCTCCCTCGGCCATGCTTTCGAGCGGGAAATAGCGGATAAAATGGTCGACCGCGGCCGCCATGGAGTTGATGTGACCAGGCGTCCCGGTGACCGCCTGGGCGAGCATCCGGCCCTTCAAATCGAACACGCCCGCCGACAGATCGCCGCATTCGCGCACGATCGGACTGAACGCGGTGCGCAGGAGTGCCTGCGCCTGCTCCTCGACCACGGCAATCAGCCGATGCCACATCACCTGTAGCCGGATTTTTTCGCTTTGGCTTGGCTTGCCCTGGCTCATCTGGCCTCTCCCGATCGTGCCTGCATGACGATGGCGCCGTTCGTCGCGAGCGTCGCGGTGAAGTTGGCGGTGACCAGGGTCGTAGTCTGCTCCTCCTGAATCAGCGCCGGCCCGTCGATCCGATCATCGGGCTCAAGATCGGCGCGCCAATAGGTCGGGACCTCAATGACCTCGCCGCTGTCGCCATCGAACAGCGGACGCGTACCTTGGCTTTTTGGCGTTACCTTTCCGTTCGTGGCGAAGGACGCCAGCGGCGCTGCCTCTCCGCCGGTGGTGGCGAGAGTGAGACCGAATGTCAGAATCTCGACCTCGGCATTGGGAATGATACGGCGATAGATCTGGCAGTAGGTCTCGTCGAAGCGTTGCTGCAGGAGTTCGGCATCCTCTCCGGTGAGGGCTCGATTAGGCAGCGTGACCACGACCTCGTGCCCCTGGCCGTAGTAGCGCATATAGGCCAGCCTGGTCTCGGCAAGCTCGGCCTCCGGAGCGCCTTGGCGCACCACGGCCTCAGCTTCCGCCCGCATTTCGCCAAAGAGAGCGTTGACGGCCTCGGCATCGAAATGGCGAAGGCGCTGATGCCGGCTTTGCACCACTTCATAGGCAATCGGCGCCCGCAAAAAGCCGATGGCGGACCCGACACCGGCATCCGGCGGCACCACGACACGTCCGATCCCGAGCTTGGCCGCAAGCCTGGCAGCATGGAGCGGCGCAGCGCCGCCGAAGGCGACCATGCTGTGATCCGCCACCACCTTGCCGCGCTCGACCGTATGCACCCGGGCGACGCTCGCCATGGTCTCGTCAACCATCTCCTGCACCCCGAACGCGCCAAGTTCAGCCGAAAGACCCATGGGCTCCGCGATCACGCGTGCGATGGCGGTGCCGGCCAGGCCAGAATCGAGCGACACCTTGCCGCCGGCGAACGCGGCTGGATCGATCTTTCCCAGGACGACGTCAGCATCGGTTACGGTCGGTGCCTCGCCACCCTGGTCGTACGCGGCCGGACCCGGATCCGCGCCGGCACTGTCGGGGCCGACGGTAATGCGTCCTAGCGTATCGAGCCTAGCGATCGAGCCGCCACCCGCGCCGATCTCGACCATCTCGATCACCGGGATGCGAAGGGGCAGACCGGACCCTTTGGTGAAGCGCGCAGAACGATCGACCTCGAACTCACGCGCACTTTCGGGCTCACCATCCTCGATCAAACAGATCTTCGCCGTGGTGCCACCCATGTCGAACGAGAGGACCTTATCGAGACCCAGTGATTCCGCCACCTGGCTCGCCAGAATGGCGCCGCCGGCCGGGCCGGATTCGACCAGGCGAATGGGAAATTCTCTCGCAGTATCAAGGGTGGTAAGGCCGCCACCGGAGGTCATCAGCAGGACAGGTGCGATGATGTCGGCAGCTTCCAGGCGCTCACCCAACTCGCCGAGATAGGTGGACATCAACGGTCGGACATAGGCATTCGCCGTTGTGGTGGTGAAGCGTTCATATTCGCGGATCTCAGGGCAGACTTCGGAGGAGAGCGAGATAACCAGATCCGGGCGTTCCCGCCCCAGGATCTCCGCCGCACGGCGCTCATGCTCGGGATTGGCATAAGAATGCAGAAAGCCGATCGCGACACTTTCGACACCAAGCGCATCGAGCACCGGCAGGTGCGACAGTAGAGATGCCTCGTCGAACGGCTCCAGCACCCTACCATGCACGTCGACGCGTTCCACCACAGGAAGGCGCCGCTCGCGCGGCACCAGCGGCTTTGGCTTCTCAAGCATCAGATCATATTGATCGAATCGCGTCTCGTAGCCGATGTCCAGGACGTCACGAAAACCCTCGGTGGTGATCAGTGCCGTGACGGCCCCCTTGCGCTCCAGGATCGCATTGGTGGCAAGCGTCGTTCCGTGAATGACCAGCGAGACGTCGCTGCCTCTGAGTCTTGCGGTCTGAAGCGCCTGCTTCATACCGCGAAGCACGCCCTCGGCGGGTGCTTTCGGCGTGGTCAATGTCTTTACTGTCCAGCGCCGCTCCCCCTGTTCCAGCGCCACATCGGTAAAGGTGCCACCAATATCCACCGCAAGCCTTGCCTTCACGTGATCTCCTTTCCTCGCTGGCTCGCCGCGTCGAGCTCAAGATGATGCGGATAGGGCACTTTTTCTTATGCGCCAAGCTGTTCCGCAAGATCGACGAAGCTCTCGGCCGCTATGTCGACGCGCTCGTCAGCGACGAGATCCTTCGTCTGTCGCAGGCCGTACTCGTCCGGTCTTGCGACAAAAGCGGTCCTCATACCGGTGGCCGCCGCCGCTGTGAGGTCGTCATTGTGGGCTGCAACCATCAGGCATTCGCCCGGATCGAGATCGAGCATCGACACGGCGCGCCGATAGGCCTCCGGGTCCGGCTTATAGGCTCCTGCAATCTCGGCGCCCAGGATCACATCCCAAGGAAGGCCCCCATGCCTGGCGAGATTGACCATCAGGGAAACATTGCCGTTGGAAAGCGGGGCGATGATGAACCGTCGCTTCAGCCGGGCGAGGCCGTCCGTCACGTCCGGCCATGGATCGAGCCGGTGCCAGGCGCGATTGAGCCCATCGATGGCCGGCTCGGACAAGCCGTCAATGCCGAATTCTCCGAGGACATCCAGGAGATTTTCCCGGTGCAGCACATCGAGCTTAACGAAAGGCCGGCGCCCGGCACGAACCTCCTCCATTGACGGCTGATAGCGGGCGCGCCAGGCGAGCGCGAACGCCTGACCATCGACAGAATGACCTTCGGCAGCGAGCCGCGCCTCGACCTCCCGGGCAATGCTGTTTCGCCAATCCACCACCGTGCCGAATACGTCGAAGGTCAACGCCATGACCGCCGTGCTATCCATGCCTCATGTCTCCTGCTTTCCCTTGTTCAATCTGTCGGAATTCTCGCAGGCGTAAAGCACTATCGTTTCAAGGAAGGCTGATGGACGCAGAGGCCTTGCCGTTTGGTCGCCTCGCACAGTACGACTCGTGAGAGCTTTGCTGCTGAACCATACCGGAATGAAGAAAGGACCGCTTGCGCATGAGCACGCTCTTTCTCGAGGATCTGGAGGCCGGGCAGATATTCGAGCTCGGCAGTCGCTCGCTCTCCGAAGAGGAGATCATCGCCTTTGCTCAGGACTACGATCCCCAGCCGTTCCACATCGATCCCGAGGCGGCGTCGGCGACCATTTATGGCGGTCTGATCGCCAGCGGATGGCAGACCGCATGCGTGTTTACGCGCCTTTTCGTTGATGGCCTGCTCAGCCGATCGGTGGCGATGGGCTCCCCTGGCCTGGACGAGCTGCGCTGGTTGAAGCCGGTGCGCCCAAATGATCGCTTGGACGCACGGGTCGAGGTGATAGAAACCCGACCCAGCCGATCCAAACCGGACCGGGGCCTTGCCAGGCTCCGCTGTGTGGTCGCTGATCAATCCGGGGATGATGTCTTGACTTTCGTCGCTAATATTCTGTTCCAACGGCGCGAAACCGGCTAAAAGGCTTGTTCCATATCGTCAGAGATCGTTGACGGAGTAAGCTTCGCAGCCATGTTCGCGGCATCGCCGATTGAGCTGGAGCGGAACAGGGATAGGTCTGAGGGATTGAGAATGACGTCGGCAAAGGCCTTAAGATATTTCGGAATCTCCGCGCTGCTGTTCGGCGGCCCGATCGGCCTCGCGACCGAGGTGCGTGGCCAGTCGCCTGATGAAAATGAGGTCGCTGCAACTGAAGACGACCAGTCGCAGAGCCCGACCATCGATCGCGGCAAAATGCGGCTGGAGCTTTTGATCAGGCTGGTCGAAAACGAGCTGAAGGAAGCCGATATGTTGAAGTCTCGGCTTACCGTCGAGGCGTCTGAGCTGGATCAGCAGCGCCGCACCCTTCAGGAGGGACCGTCCAAGGGCACCCAGGCCGAAAAACGGAAAATCGAAGTCATCGATGAGCGCCTTGAGCAAATCGATCGGGAGATGGCCGATGTCAATGGCCGTTTACCCGAAATCAATGCCGAGCTTGGTGAACTACAGGCCCGCCTCGACGAAGCGAATGGCATCGAGCGCGAAGCATCATCTGAGCCCGCTAACGGCAGCATCGTCGCGACCCCGGCCAGCCTTTGGCTTGACAGTAAGCGGCGCATTCAGGAGGCACTGGTCTATCTTGGCGGCTACAACGC
>JBCCIN010000110.1:0-12858 GCA_039028235.1 Pseudomonadota bacterium | reverse complement strand
CGCACGCAAGCCTTCGGCAAATTCCGCGAAGGGAGCGAACTCCCGGCAACGACCGCAATCATCGACACCTTCCATATAGCGGTATAGCCGGGCGGTTGTGGCGACGGCAACCAAAATGGCGATTGACGCGAGAAAGACGGTTACCTGCCGAGTCGTGGGGCTACCGCGCTCGGCGAGGGCGAACAGATAGATCGGCAGGGCCATCAGTGCCGGATGCAGCCAGCGCTCGGTGAAGCTGACGGCGCCGAAAAGGGGGATGAGGAAAGCGTGAAGGCCGAGGACGACCAGCATCAGGCACGCGAAGAACGCCGGTGTGAGGGCAGGGCGGAAATCTGTTGTCGGAACATGTTGCCGTGCGAGAAGGCTGCGGCCGAAAATGGTGAGGAAGATTGGAAGAAAAGGCAGGGGAAACAACAGGATCGAACGAGACAGAGCACCGGCGCCGGCCAGCCAGGACGTGCCGGCTGCAGCGGCGCCGTCTTTGGTCAGGATGTCGCTGGACAGGGCCTGCACGGATTGGTCGTGACTGAGCATCCAAAGTGCTGTCGGCGCGACCACGGTTGCTGCGATCGCGATGGTGAAGGCGATCTTCGGGGTCAGCACCAGGTGACGGTAGGCCGGAAGGGCGAGGCAAGTGAGCGGCAATCCGATCGCCAGCATCGCGAAGTTCCACTTGGCGAGCATGCCGAGACCGATCACCAGGCCAGCGGCGGCATAAGCGCTCCAGGTGGGATTTTTGGCAAGGCGCGCCGTCACGTATAAGAGGAGCACGATCATCGCGCCAAGGGCGGTAGTATGGGTCAGATCGTGGTGGGCGTAATAAGCAAAGACGTAGATCAGCGTCAACGAAAGGGCAGCGAGGCCGGCCATGCGCTGGTCATGCAAGCAAAGACGTGCCGTCAGGTAGAGAAAGACGAAGGTGATGGCGAGCAGGGCGTAACGAACCAGGCTGATCGCGACAATGCTGGGGCCGAACACCTCAATGACCGGAAGAAGCAGCCAGGTGAAGAGCGGCGGCTGGCGGAAGCGATAGCCGAAAGCCCAATGCTGCGCGAACAGCATCTGCTCGGCGTCGTCGATCCCAAGCGTCGGGCTCAGTGCAAGGCGCAAGACGAAATGGCCAAGGACGTAGAGACCGATCAGGGCAAGAATGATGCGTGGCTCCGCGAGCCACGAGAAGGCCTTGGCCGACGTTTCAGGCCGATCACTGGTCGCATCGACCTTGCTTGGCTGCCAGGATTGCGCGTCTGTCGGCATGAAGGCCCGAAAAGGCTGTCGAAAACCGTTCCCGGACTACACCATTCATCGCGGCGATGCGAGCCTTTCGACTAGGCCGACCGCTGAAAGGCAGGTCGGTGACATCGGCCGATTAAGCGCAGTTGTCGGACGAGAGCGTCGCCATCCGCACCCGGAGAAGACGTGCTCCTGTGTGGGTTGGCCTAGAGGATCAGCCGTCCGGACCAGCCGAAGATATGGGCGAGCAACAGGTAGAGCAGCGTAACGCCGCCGACGGTCGCAATCGTGCTCACGAAAGCGAGGAACACGACATTGCCCGGCGTGTCGAGCGGGTTTTGCCGCCGATCCAGAGCGAGCCGGGCGCGGGCGCGCCGCTCCTTGCCGGCGACCAGCGTAACGTAGTAGCGACCGACTCCGAGCGGGATGCTGACTCGAATGTTGAGCGAGTGCTCCGACGTCCATTCACGGCCGGCATAGTGATGTCGGCGGTCCATGCTCGGCTCGGCGTCGACCGCGTCGCCGGCGGAACCACCCGATATTGAGCTTTTTCCGGTCGTCGCCGGTGGAATATCGCCAAGCTGCCCGGCCGTCGTCCCTATCGCCTGATCCACGCGACGTCACTCCTTTCAGTTCGACACCGGACGGGCGTGGGGCCGCAATCCGGCATGTCAACATCGGGAGTATCGCGAAGCTTCGTTAAGTTTTCGCTAACGGCAGGCGCGCTGGCTCTCAGGTAAAGCTGAACCCAAAAAAAGGAAAAAGGCTTAACCGCACGTTAACCAAAGCTGGTTAGACCTTACTGGCGAAGCGTCCAAACAGGCCACGCAGGGGCGGCTATGTGAACGTGCCATGTGACAAGGCCTTAGCCTGTTGCTCGGATCCGGAGGATGATCGGTATAACAGCGACATCAATAGGTTGCCCTGCCGCCGGAAAGATCGAAGACGGCACCGGTGGTGAACGAGTTTTCCTCGGAGACAAGCCAGGCGACCATGGCGGCGATCTCGTCGACCGTGACGAACCGGCCACGCGGGATCTTACTGAGCATGAAGTCGATGAACTCCTGCTCGATCTGTTCGAAGATGCGGGTCTTGGCTGCAGCCGGGGTGATGCAGTTGACTGCGATGTCGTAGGTTGCGAGCTCCTTGCCGAGCGCCTTCGTAAGCGCGATCACGCCGGCCTTGGCGGCGGCATAGGGGCTGGCGGTCGGGTTGCCCTCCTTGCCGGCGATCGAGGCAGTCGAGCAGATGCGACCGTAGTTTTGCTCAATCATTTGCGGCACCACGGCACGGCAACAGTAGAAGACCGCGTTGAGGTCGATGTCGATCACTTCGCGCCAGGCGTCGGGCGGGTATTCCCAGAGTTTGGCATTCGGCCCCGCGATGCCGGCATTGTTGACCAGGATGTCGATGCCGCCGAAAGCCTCATTGGTTGCATCACGCGCCGCTTCGACCGCGTCGAGGTCGGTGAGATCGACCTTGATGCCAATGGCCTCGCCGGCGCTCGACAGTTCGCTGCACGTGGCATCCATCAGCGCTTTATCTCGATCCCAAAGGCTTACACGCGCTCCCGATGCGAGGAATCGCTCTGCGATCGCACGTCCGATGCCCTGTGCACCGCCGGTGACCACGGCGCGCTTACCCTGAAGATCGATCTGGTTCATGATTTCTTCGCTCTCGAGGAGGTTGTTTGCCTATGACGGCCAGCATCATGGCTTCCCATGGCGGCGCTGTCGATAATCCAGGCACGAGATGTTTCTTTGCCGGATGGACTTTGCGTCTTCGGGTCGGATCGTGATAGGAGAGCGCGCAATGTCTGGGCATGTCACTACTACTGTTGGCTTCGTTGCCCGGCATTGTCGATCAGGGCGCCCATCCCGGGCCAGGGTATGCGAGGGCAGATGACCACATCGTTCGAGACCGGATGCAGCGTGATCATTTTGATGCTGTCGATCTTTTGTTGCGGCATGGCTGCGGCTCAGCAGGCCGGACCGGCAACGCAGCCCTGGGACCTGAGGGAGCAGGAGGAGGAGATCGAGCGACAGCCGGATCCTGCCCGCGGTGAAAGGCTGTTCAAGGAATGCCGGAAATGTCATGCCATCGTACCCGACGAGGTGAAGATCGGCCCGAGCCTCGCAGGTGTGGTCGATAGACGCCCGGGCAGCGTTCCCGCGTTCGGCTACTCTCAGGACATGATCGACTTCGGTGCATCGGGCGGCAGTTGGAACGAACAAAACCTCGATCGGTTTCTGACCCGTCCGCGGGCGATGATTGCCGGCACGAAGATGATTTTTCAGGGATTCAGAAAGCCGGCCGATCGCATGGACTTGATCGCCTATCTCTCCACCTTGCGCGGGTAGCCAACGGGATCAATTCATCGACACTCTTGTATGGTGCGAGGAAGGAAGTCGTGTGCTCGATGCAAATTGCGAGTGCGTCGATCGAAAGATCGTCACCAGCGATGTTTGGCGAGTCACGAGTTCAAGGTCGGGGCTATGGCAGGTTCGCCTGAAGGCCCAAAGGGCGCGGTGATCAGGGCTAACGTCAAAATGATTCCTGTCCTCCGCTGATTGACCGCAGGACGCGTCCTCATTTCTTCGCACCGTATCCCATCGCTGGTCGGCGTCGGTGTATGCAAATGCCCAAGACGCCGGTCGGATCAGACTCGAACAGCATGATTGAACCGTTCAGCTGAACGGCGCTGCGCTGCTTCGACGTGCGCTCTACGATCCGGGGAACGACCGCGTCAGAGGTTGATCAGAGGCCAAACCCACTGAACGGCAGGAAAGGTACGTGGTCACCCGGTCTAATCGACGTCACGCCTTCGGCGACGTCGATTAGACCATCGGCTTCGGTGAGCGAAGTCAGAATGCCGGAGCCTTCTCGCTCGATCTTGCGCACGCGCTGTCGACCGTTCTTGTCCATGACCAGGCGGGCACGGAGATACTCGCGTCGTCCCGGCTTTTTCTTCATGGAGAAGTCGGCGCTGACCTCGTAGGTCTGCGGCTCGGACCATCCGCCGCCGGCCAGCGCGGACAGGACGGGGCGGGCAAACAGCAGAAAACAGACCATGGCCGCGACCGGGTTGCCGGGGAGGCCGATGAAGATGGCCTCATCGATCTGACCGAGGGCGAGGGGGCGGCCGGGTTTGACCGCGATTTGCCAGAAGTGGAGATGACCGAGGGCATCGACGGCATTGACCATGTGGTCTTCGTCGCCGCGCGAGGCGCCGCCGGATGTGATGATCGCATCGTGGCTGTCGGCGATATCGGCGAGGCTTTTTTGGATGACGTCGGCCCGGTCCGGCCAGATGCCCTGGTCCGAAATCTCGACGCCGAGTGGGGCGAGCAGGCCCTTCAGGATAGCATTGTTGCTGTCATAGGTCATGCCGTGGGCGAGCGGCCGGCCGGGGGGGACGATCTCGTCGCCGCTGGAGACCAAGGCGACTTTGAGCGGGCGAAAGGCGGAAAGCGAGGTCCGTCCAAGTGCTGCGGCGACTCCGATCTCCTGCGGGCGAAGACGGCAGGGCGGGGCGAGGACTGTCTGCCCCTTCTTCATGTCCTCGCCGGCGAGTCGGCAGTTGGCGCCGGGTTTGACGCCTGGTGGGATCAGGACGTGATTGCCGTCGATGGTGACGTCTTCTTGCATGAGTGCCGTGTCGGCACCTTCGGGAAGCGCTCCGCCTGTGAGAACTCGGAGAGCGCAGCCTTTATCCATCACGCCGTCATACGGTTGGCCGGCCGCCGCGCGTCCGGCCTGGAGACGCAGTCGCATAGGTCCATCGGCTTCGAGGCTCTTGTGGGCAAAGGCGTAGCCATCCACGGCGACATTGGTGAAGGCGGGGACGTTGCGGTCGGCGACCAGTTCCTCGGCAAGGTACCGGCCATAGGCCCGTTCCAGCGGCACGTTCTGCTTGCCAACGACAGTGGAGACACGCTCTCGTAAAAGCCCGAGCGCTTCGCTCGCGGGCATGCGTTTGGGGTCGTGAGCGAAGCAGTCGTCGAGGAGCGGCTTGGCTGCTACAGGCGCGCATTTGCTCATGGACCCGGCCTTTCCGCACCAGGCGATGGAATGATCGCGCGAAAAGCTGCCGCCAGGCTGCCGCGCTCGAGATAGCGCACGCCGAGGACGCCGCCCGCCATGATCGCTGCCGTGGTCAGAACGGAGCCGAGGGCGAGGGTGGAGAGGCCGGTCAGGCCTTGGCCGATGGTGCAGCCGAGGCCGAGGACACCGCCCACGCCCATGAGGGCGCCGCCGATCAAGTGCCTGGTGAGATCGTCGAGGCCGCTGAAGCCTTCGATGCGGAAGTCGCCTCCCACACGTGCGGCGATGAAGCCGCCCAGAAGCACGCCGCCGACGGCCGCGATGCCGAAGCTGATAGGGGCTGCTGGGTAGGTCATGAGGTAGATCAGGCTTCTCGCCACCGGCGCTACGAAGGCGAAGGAGGCCATCGGCTCCGGCTCGAAATCGTCGGCGCCGAGCGTGGCCGATATCAGCCAGCCGATCGGGATGAGCGCGCCGAGGATGAGGCCTGCGGTGATGTCCTTGCCCGAGGCTCTGAATTTTCTGTCTTTGAAGCAAAAGGCCGTCAGGGCGGCCGCGATGCCGAAGGCGAGGATGAGGGCTGCGGCGCTGCTGAGACCGAGCATCGAGGTGATGCCTTGATCCCCGCTCGCCACGGCGCTGACGTCCTCCAAGCGAATCCGGGCAAGGGCGAAGAATCCATTCATAGTCATGTAGGCGGTGACCGCCATGACCAGAAGCACGACCAGGGACTTGAGATTTCCGGCGCCGAGGCGGACGAGGTTTCTCGAGGTGCAGCCGCCTGTCAGTGTCATCCCGAAGCCGAACATCAGGCCGCCTAGGAGGGCGCCGAGCCAGAGGATGTCGGAGGCTCGATAGAATGTGTCCGAGAGGTCGACTAGGCCGGCGCTCACCAGCGCCTGGCTGCCGAGGAGAGCGATGGCGATGGCAAGGAGCCAGGCGCGCATGCGGCGGCCGTCTCCGAACAATGTCAGGTCGGCGATGGCACCCATGGTGCAGAAATGGGTGCGCTGGACCACGGTGCCGAACACCAGACCGGCGATAAAGGCGGCCAGCGCCACCGCGGTTCTCGCAGAGAGGTCCTCCATATTTTCCAGACGGTTCCCGCTGTTTGCTCACGTGGTTCCAGCGGCCCAGCATAGGCCAGCGGGTCGTCCAGGCTCAATCTTTTCCCGAAGCAGACTACGTCGGGTCAACGCCGCGGCGCGTCGCCGCTCAAGGCACCGCTGCTGCGCGTTGCTGCCGTTGCGTCCAGACGTATTCGAGAGCGACGCAAAAGCAGATGGCGAAGATGGCGAGGCCCTGCATCCAAGTCAGTTGGTCGCCGAGGAAGATGACGGCGAGGAAGGCGGCGATGACCGGCTTCAGGAAGAAGAGATAGTTGGCGCGCTGGGGATCGGGCGCGAAGGACATGCCGGCGAGCCAGAGCGTCATCGCCATCGCCGTGTTCCAGATGCCGATGGTGAGAATGCCGGCGATCTGTTCGGGACGTTTCTCGAAGAGCGACGTCGGATCGACCCAGACACCCCAGGCGAGGCCGACCACGGCGTAAAGGAAGAAAAAGCCGATAGCGAACGTGTAGGCGGTCATGCGCACGGGTCCGTATTGCTGAATGAGCGGCCTTGCGAGCACGATATAAAACCCGCCAATCACGGCACAGATGACCGACATGACCGTGCCGATCAGATTGGGTCCGCCGAACTGCACGTCTTCCGCGGCACTGTTGGTGAGGAGCAGCACAACGCCGACAAAAGCGCCGATGCCGCTCACGATCTTGGGCGCGGTCATGGTGGTGCCGTTCACGACGCGGTCGACTACAACGACGGCGATAGGGATGCCGGTAACGATGGTCGCGACCTGGACGACACTTGCGAAATCCAGTGCCCAATGGAAGATCAACTGACCAAGCGCCATGCCGAGGCATGAGAGAAGGGCGATGCGCCGACCATTCTCCCGAAGCGGCGTGATCAGATCCCGCGCACCTGGCCAGAACTGCGTAACCAGGACGAGAAAGGCCCCGCCGATCAGAAAGCGCCAGACACTGAATTCCGGACCCGGCGTCGCTGCGAGCTTGGCGACGAATTCACTGGAGGCATGACCGAACACGCCGATCAGGCAGGCGAGATAGGCAATCCAGGGTGGCATGTTTTTTCGGACTTTCCAGGACCAAGAGCCGGCAGCATTAAAGAAGGTCTGCCTTCGTCTGTACGCCGGTTATAGGAAAAGAGGCAAGGGCGGGCGTGTCCGACAGGGTTGCGTCGCGGTGCAGACGGCTCTTGGTCCTGGAGGTGGCTGATGGGTGCCTTAGTCATTTTGGCGAGTGGTCTCTATGTTCTTGAGCGAGAGCGCAAGCTACGACGCGAGGGCCATGTTAGGGGCAACGCCGGGAGCAAGCGGCCTGCGTCTTAGCGTCCGCTTGGTGCCGCGAAGCTGTCCCCGCGGGCATCCACCGCCCGGAGATGTCCGCTCTGTGGCGCCTTCTTGCCGGATGGCTGACTTCGTGCTCATGCCAACTCCAGGTGAAAGGAAGAATTTCCCCTGTCATTCCTGACCGCAGCTTCATCAATAGAATGAATCCAGAACTTCGCAATTCGCATCGTCGTTAACGATGTCTTAGAAAAAGTCCATCATTCTGACGGCCAATCGGAGGTCTTTGAACCGACCTGATCGGGCATCATGATCAAAACTAGCCTTGATAGTGCGATTCGCCGATTTCTGGGTACCGACGCGCGCCTCGCTCTCTCCATTTCGGTGACTGCGTTTGCAGCCATCGTCGCGGGCTGGATCGGCTTCCTTTCCTACGAGCGAATCGAGTCGAGATTCGAACAGGTCGCCGAACAGCGTGTTCCGGCCATGGCCGACGCCTTGCTGCTGGTCGAGCAAGCCGCCGCCGTGAACGCGCTGACCTCCTCCTTTGCCGCGACATCCGAAGTCCGTGAATATGATCGAGCACGGGAACGAGCTGAGATCTACCGGCTGAAGGTGGATCAACTCTTGAGTAGCCTGTCGGCAAGAGGCCTCGACGTGGGAATCCTGAGCAGCGCGCGGGATCTCAATGTCGATCTTTTCAATGCCCTGGATCAGCTTGAGCGGCTTGTCGACGATCGCCTGGCGATTGCTGCGAAGAGAAGGTTGCTTGTTGCGGAGACAAGAGAGCTCCATCAGGCACTCTCCGCTTGGCTCACGCCCAAAATCGATGATGCAAACTTCGACCTGGTTATCCAGACAGAGGAAGCCACAGAGAGCCTGAGCGACCAGCTCGGCACGCTTACGAGGGATGGTGTTGGGCGGCTGAATGCATTGCTGAAGCTGAGCGCCGATGTCAACGGATTGACTGCCATCATGGCCAATGCCGCCATCGCCCCCGACGTTTTCTCGTTGGAGCAGCTCGAAAGCGCTTTCGCGGCAAGAGTTCAAAGCACCAGCATAACGATCGACGAGCTGGTTCAAGATCGCCTAGCTCAGACCATTGCAGAAAACATCGCACTGCTGATGGCATTTGGCAGCGGTAACGATGGTGTCTTCCGCAAGCGTCGAAAGGCTCTGAATGGTGGCGACCTCATCGGAGAGAACGCGCGGGCATCGCAGCCGGCCGTAGCGGTGTCCGCAATCGAGCAGCTCCAAGAGTCCACGTTGAACGACCTGCAGCCGGCCATCGCCGCAGCTCGTCGCGACGTGATCATGTTCAGCGAAGCGGCGGTCGACGGCAGCTCCAAAACGATTAACAGGCTGATCGATAAGTCTGTCCTCGGACTAACGTCCTATCTTAATATTGCGTCGGAAAGCAACTGGCTCGCGGGCCTGCTGCGCCAGGCCGCTGCAGAGCTCGATAGCGCCGCCCTAGGCCCGGTGGCTGAAGAGATCGAATCAGCGATTTTGCACTTGACTGACCTTAGAAGCACCCTCGACCTTGCCGGTGAACCGGTTGACGAGCTCGATCGACATTTGCAATCTCTCGTCGCTCAGGCGACAGGTGAGAGCAGCCTGATTGCGCTGCGTAGAGAAGAGCTGAGACTAGAAGAGAGGTTGCGGCGGAACGTAACACTCACTCATGATCTCGCGTTAACTTTCACCAACGAAATCAATACGCTGCTTGATGAAACGCGCGCTGGCGTTACGTCCAATAACGCTTCGGTCAACGTAGAAATTTATCGAGGGCGCTGGATCCTCCTGGCGCTGCTGGTGACCGTTCTGGCGATCGCAGCGTCGATCGCATTCAGAGAGCGGATGTATCGCGACAAGCTTGAAGAGTCGGCGGATGAGCTTAGGCACCACCACGACCATCTGCAGGAGCTGGTCGAAGAGCGCACGATGACAATATCGGAACAAGCGGAAGAGCTGCAGCTTGCGCTTGATGCGGAGAAGAAACTGACAGGCTTGCAGCGCCAGTTCGTGTCCATGGTCTGTCACGAGTTCCGAACGCCGCTCGCCATCATCGACGGGAATGCGCAACGACTGATACGCCGACACGACAAGATTACGCCTGAAAAGCGCAAGAACAACCTGTCGAAGATTCGGACCGCTGTCATCAGGCTCACGGATCTGATGGAAAGCGTCTTGAGCGCCGCTCGCCTCGAGGCCGGCAGCATCAGCTTCAATCCGGCGCCCTGTGATCTAGCCGTCATGATTCGCGAGGTGTCGGACAACCACATGGATGTCAATCCGAGCTATAAAATCCTTGTCGACGTGGATCAGCTTCCAGGCAGCTTCTTTGCGGACATCAAACTGCTGCGGCAGGTCATGTCGAACCTCATCTCAAACGCCATCAAATATTCACCCGATGCTAAGCGAATCTGGGTTTCTGGCCGATTGACCGAGGAGGGGGAGATCAAGGTCGACATTCGCGATGAAGGCGTCGGCATTCCAGAAGAAGAACTCAATAAGCTATTTCAGCGTTTCTTTCGCGCCAGCACGTCGACGGGCATTGCCGGCACGGGCATCGGCCTTCATCTGGTCAAGACATTGGTGGATTTGCATAGCGGTAAGATGGATGTCGCCAGCACCGTCGGGATCGGCACGACCTTCTCGATCACACTGCCTGGGACAAGCACTGGCGCAGCTGGACTGAGCGATTTGGAGCCTTCTGCGGCCTAGGGATGTCCATATCTCCTTCGAGAGCTCAGACAGTGGATTAGGGTTTCTACACCTGCCGAACCGACTTGCGTCAATGGATCAGAGCGTAAGTGTGTTGTAATTCAGTGAGTTAGGGATTCATGTCTGCTAGCGGCGGGCTATAGCAAGGCCAAGTGCTCCCTTTGGGTTAGTTTTTCGTATTGGCAACTGGGCTCCCGCGTCTGCTTTCGCCACCATTGCGGTCATGCTTCCTGACTAGCCTCTAGCCCTTCCGATATGCCCTGACATAGTCGATTTCCGCTTCCGCCGGCCACGTTGTCTCCGCTGTCGGCGCACCCACCCACTTGCCGCCGATTTCGGGGGACGCCAGGAAGTAAAGCGCTACATCGCCGCCCATGGCAGGGCGGTGGCGGACTTCCTGGCCGTCCAGGAACCAGCGCATGTCGGTTTCGGTCCAGAGAAAGCCGATGGTGTACCAAGCATTGTGGCCCTTGGGTGGAACGACGCGGGTGTAGCTGTCGTTGCTGCGGTCGGTCAGGATCGAGTTGAAGAAGAAATAATCGGCATCCGACTGGTTTTCGGGATTGGAGCCGACCGCCTCCAGCATGTCGATTTCGGGGGGCCATGAGTGGTCGTCGGGGATCAGCCAGAAGGCCCAGTGGTGGCCGGCTGAGAGGTTGCTGATGCGAACGCGCAATTCCCAATAGCCGTAGGTCTGGGCGTGCAGCTTCTCGCCGGAGACCATGCCGCCGAGATAGGGAAAGTCGTGGAACTGCTCTCGAAGCTCGGGCGGTGTCGGCTGAGCGTAGAGCTTGAGCGTGCCCTCCTCGGCGATCTTGTGAAGGTGAATGCCATACTCGCCGAGGCTGAGTTCACCGCGCCCGCGATAGTCCGGTCCCGCCTTCAATGCCTGATCGTTGTTGCCTTCCAGATGCCTGACCTCCCAACCTGTAAAGTAGGTTTGCCAAGCCTGAGGCGGGCTGGCCTCGACTTGCCCATTCTCGGACGTGGCGTCCGTGCTCACCGGATGGAACAAGGCATCGCCGCCTCGGCGATCGAAATTGTCCTCGAAGGTGAGGTCGTAGCCTTCGGGCACATAAGGCGAGCGCTCGCCGCCGCCCCAATCCGGTACGGCCTCGATCACCACGTCACCGTCGCACTGGCTCGCGGTGAGCAGCGCGATGGCGCCGATGGCCATGGCGAGACGCCGGCGGGAAAAGTGAGCGTTCAGGATCGTCATGGGGTCCGATCGGCCTATCGTTGAAGAGAAGGGCGGAAGCTCGGCGGAGCTATACCGCTTTGGTTGAGCGAAGACCAGGGAGGACGCGATGGCCGGACGATTGCAGGACAAGATCGCGATCATTACCGGGGCGGGCTCGATCGGCCCTGGTGTCGGCAATGGCAAGGCGACCTCGATCCTGTTCGCGCGCGAAGGGGCGAGGGTATTGGCCGTCGACATGAACCTCAATGCGGCGAAGGAGACGGTCGGCATGATCGAAGGTGAAGGTGGGCAGGCGGTGGCTCATCAGACCGATGTGACCGATGCGGGGCAGATCGGAGCCTTGGTCGAAGCGTGCGAGAAGAAATACGGTCGGATCGACGTGCTCGTGAACAATGTCGGCATCGCGCGCACCGGTGGAATCGTCACCACCGAGGAGGCGGATTGGGATCTGGTCACCGACGTCAATCAAAGGAGCGTCTATCTGATGTGCCAGGCGGTGGTGCCGGTCATGCAGCGTCAGGGTAAAGGGGCGATCGTCAACATCGCATCGGTCGCGGCCCATCGCTGGACCGGGATCAACTATGCGAGCTACTACGCGACCAAGGGTGCCGTGATTGCGCTCACCAGGGCGATTGCGCTCGAATTTGCCAAAGACGGCATTCGCTGCAACTCGGTCTCACCCGGCTTGATGAATACGCCGATGGTGCATCATGGCTTGACCGCGGCTTACGGTGAGGAAGGCGACATCGACAATCTGGTGAGAACGCGCGATGCCCAGTCGCCGACCGGCAAGATGGGCACGGCCTGGGATACGGCGAATGCCTGCTTGTTCCTGGCATCGGACGAGGCAGGTTACGTCAACGCCCATGATCTCGTGGTCGACGGCGGGCTGATCGCAAGGTTCGTCTAGGTGGCGACGCGCCGCAGCGTTGACTTGGGTCGGAGATTGGAAGGGGTGATGCCGCCTTAAGGACGTCAAGTGGCGGCCTGCGCCGGCTCCCAAAGCTCGATCGGATTGCCCTCGGGATCGTGGATGCGGGCGAAGCGCCCGATACTCTCCATCTCCTCCTCCCGTGTCACCTCGATGTCGGCGGCGCGAAGCTGTGTCAGCATCGCCTCCAGGTCATTGACCCGAAAATTCAGCATGAACTGGTAATCGGCCTCGAAATAGTCCGTGTCGCTCGAAAAGGGTGCGAAAACGGTGACGCCTTCCTCGGATGTCCAGGGCGGCGTTGTCATGTCCTTCGGGGCCGGGTTGATGCCAAGATGCGTCTGGTACCATCGGG
>JBCCIN010000109.1:0-12906 GCA_039028235.1 Pseudomonadota bacterium | reverse complement strand
GTTTGATCGAACAGCGGAAGAAGGAGGCTCTTCATGCCGAGCTGGCAAGAGTACAAGACAATCGCCCAAGCCAGAGGAGCGCTGGCCTTGGAGCTCTACGTGGTGCACTCGACCCCGAACGGCGACCATGATCTCATGAAGTCGACCCTGCCCGATCACCTCGACTACCAAAAGGAGATGGAGGCCAAGGGCAACCTCGTCTTCGCAGGGCCGTTATCCGACGAGACCGGCAAGGAGATGCAAGGCTACGGGATGATCGTCTACCGCGCCAACTCCTTCGAACAGGCCCGGTGCTTCGCCGAGGAAGATCCGATGCACAAGAAAGGTGCGCGCACATTCACCATGCGCCGATGGCTGATCAATGAAGTCAGCCTGACCGTGACGCTGTCCCTGTCGGGACAACACGGCACGCTGTCATAACCTCCTCGTCAAATCCCGATGGCGTCGACGTGCCGCCGAAACGATCGCCGCCCAAAAGCAGCCAGCCGCGACGTCGTTCGCACTCCAGGAGGTCAGCACGCACCTCTTGCTACACGCACCAGATTTCGCCCAGGAATGATCGCGACATCACGAATGGCCGATACACCCAGTGGCGTGGCCACCTCATGGACTCGGACCGCCAGCGCCAAGCCCGACGGTATGCCGCCAGGTTTGACGACGTTGGAGGAGGGTTTTGGGGGCAACGCGGCGACGACGTGACCGTTTAGCCAACCCTAGTTCACGCCGCCATGCCTCTCTTCCCTCCCCACCGAACGCATCTTTCCAAGGTTCCTGCTCTCACCGCCAGCGCAGGGTTAACGCTTTCTTAGGCAAAGCCTGTCACCCTGACATCCTGGTCCATGCGATCCTGGGAGTCCGAGCCTCGCCCAACCATTTCCTGCGGGCGGGCGGATTCCCAGAATCGCATGGACCATGAATCAGCATGGCATGGAGGGGTTAACGAAGAGCTAAAGGTCGGACGACAACCTGCCGGGGGTAGCGTAGCTTGAAGGGCTATGATTGGAAGCGTCGTGCGATTGCTATGACTTTGAAGACCGCCAGCTTCCAAAGGCTCCATGGCTAACGACCCATTGCCGATAGCGATCGAGATACCGGACGCGGTCATCAAGCGTATGCCAACCTGACCAAGACGCCTGATTTCGGTGCTAAGCAATCCTGCGGGGCTGGCACGGCCAGTCACGGCAACGGAGACGTTATCAGAAAATCATCAGCTTTTATACCTCGACCCATGAGAGGGATACATCTTCGAGAAGTGGCGACATGCTCAAATCAGCTGGACAAACAGTGCCCGGAGGATTGTTCACAATCAAGTAACCAAGCCTCATACTGGCTTCGCAGTACAATTGAGAGCAAATTATTCCCCGCGATGCTATTATCGGTCTCCGCCAACTTTCGCCTTTTCTCATAAAATTGGCGATATTCAGAGCTGCAAGGAACCCATAGGACGTTTTCACATTTATTGCTGCATAGTATGCGATCATATATCTCTCAGCTTTGTCAGCACCCTTTAAACGCCTCACCTTGATCTGATATTCGCCCGTCATATATCGCCAGTACTCGCAGGCTCTGACGCCTGTTATTCCTGCTTCACAGATCTCGTATCGACCACCAGAGACCGCTGCATGATGCCATTTGGAATGTTCCTCGGGGAACATCATGCTTTGATATTTAATGATGTTTCTTGAAGCCCATGTGGGCTTGTCAAGCGAAACGAGGATGAGATCACCAGGCTCAAGAATTTTCGGATCTATAGCCCATCCATTGTCCCGCACAGCCTGCGGAATTGGGCGCTCAAAGGAAAGCCTAGAAAGAGGCTGACCACCAGAATAGCTGTTCTCTGTATCCAGCAATTTATCGAACCAATCCCCACGTCAAATATATCGCAAATAGGGTGCGAATTACCTAAAAGTTTATTCAACAACCTTCAAGTTATCTGCTTGTTTGCCCCTTGCAGGTACTAGTTCATATTCTACCTTTTGCCCTTCACGCAAGCTATTTAACCCAGCCCTCTCAACAGCAGATATATGAACGAATGCATCGTTTGATCCGTCTTCCGGCTGGATAAATCCATATCCCTTCACAGGATTAAACCATTTGACCGTTCCAGTTGCCATGAGAGCAACTCCTTCAAGTTAGTGATCTACGATTTATCGCCATCTTATCTTCTTTTTCTAGCCTCTTCTATCCGTAAAAATAACTCACCAAATTCAATTGGAGAATCTAGATTATCTACAACAGCTTTGACTTCACGTGCTTCGATCTTTCCGATCTGGCGAATTTTCCGGACATATTCTGCATTCTCTGGAGATATGATCGAAACCCATGGCTTACCATGGTGACTCACTTCAACGATTTTATCTGAAAAACGTGCCGCCTCAAAAGCTTCTGCAATAGACTTGCGAAACTCAGCGGTCGTATATCCTTCCAAATCTCGATCCATGCTTCTTTTCTCCAAACCGAAACCTCATTCCTCTTAACATAGGATTATGTACAAAAAGTACATTATGTCAAGATTTCAGGCATGTAACCAAGCCGGAGGTATGAAACTCAATTGCAGCATGTAGGGACACTTCCATTTTCGATGAAACTCGTACCATAGTTAGCCTTACAAGAGTGGGCCGTTTTGTCTGGCGCAATTAGTTGATTTTGTTCCAACGCGCCCTAGGCATAAAACCCATTTAACATATTGATATAGATATTTTCTTGTGATTCAAATGGTTTCCACTTGAGGAGATCGTTGGTGATGGCGAACGAATACTGGCTTTCCGATCGTGCCTGGGCGTCGATCGAACCGTTGATGCCGACGAACCAGCCCGGCGCGCGCCGTGTCGATGATCGGCGGGTGATCAGCGGCATCATCCAGGTTCTCAAGAGTGGCAGCCGCTGGAAGGACTGTCCCGCCATCTATGGCCCGCCGACCACGATCTACAACCGCTTCAATCGCTGGAGCCGAAAGCGCCTTTGGCAGAAGATCTTCGAGACGCTGGTCGCGGGAGCAGACTTGCCAGATGACCTGTCGATCGACCGCACCGCGGTCAGGGCGCATCGCTCGGCGAGCGGCCTGAAAGGGGGGCGCAAGCTCAGGCCATCGGGCGTTCGCGTGGTGGCCGGACGACCAAAATCCATGCGCTGACAGATGGTTATGGCCGGCCTGTGGTGCTGGCACTGACACCCGGCAATATCGCCGACATAGCCATCGCCGCTCTACTGATCGAAGCGCTGCCACCCAGCGCCCGACTGATCGCCGACAAGGGATATGACGCCAACCATTTCCGCGATCTCCCGGCCAAGCGCGGAACCGAGGGCGTCATCCCAAGCACGGCATCGCGCAAGACGCCGAGCCCTTTCGATCGCAGCGCCTATCGCGAGCGCAACCTGATCGAGCCCATGTTCGGCCGCCTCAAAGACTTCCGGCGCATCGCAACCCGCTACGACAAACCCGCCAGAAACTTCCTCGCTGCCATTGCACTCGCTGCAACTGTCATATGGTGGGCTGATTGAGTCTCAACCCTAATCCTAGTCCCGGTTTCCTATACGTGAAATGTTGATCTGCAGGCAGAAACTCTTGGAGCTCGTTTTGAAAGCTATCGAATGATTTCATCGTCTTGCAGTCGAGACCAGGGGAGGAGGAGGGCGCTGAGCGATGCGGCGCATTGGTCGAGCCCGATGACGAAGTCTGAGCAGACTGCAAGATGACCCTTCGGGTGGTTTTGTCCCTGGCATCTGCATCGTCCTGTGCCACTCTCGGTGCGCCGCACTCCTCGTATCTGATCATGGACAACACCATGAAATCAAACGACAATTTTCAAAATAGCCTCTTGCATTTTTCCGATGGCCGCACTGATCTACGAATCTGTCAAACCACCTCCCGATACCAGTCCCCGATATCCGACGCCGTCATCCAGGCCACACCCTCATGCCCGCCGACATAATCCAACAACTCCTCCAAATAACGGATACGGTGGGGGACGCCGGTTATGTAGGGGTGGATGGAGATGGCCATGATGCGGGCGTTTTTCGAACTCTCCTGGTAGAGGCGGTCGAACTGGTCGATGCCGCGTTTTAGGAGCTCGTTGGAGCGGTGGTGTTGGAGGGCGTAGATGGCGATGTCGTTGGTTTCGACGGTGTAGGGGATGGTGGTAATCGGGCCAAAGCGGGTGTCGATGGTTTCGGGGAGGTCGTCGATTACCCAGTCGGCGACATACTGAATGCCGTGCTCGGCGAGGAGGTCGAGCGTCTCCTCCGTCTCGGTCAGGCCCGGACTTTCCCAGCTTCGCGGCGGCTTCCCCCAGAACTCCGCGATAGCGTCAACCGTGTGCCGGATGGCGCCCCGTTGGCTGCCGAGTCTGTGCATGGGGCCTTGCTGGAAGCCGTGGCCCATGAATTCCCAGCCTGCGTCCTTGGCGGCCGAGGCGACGCGCGGATAGGCGGTGCAGACGCTGCCGTTCACGGCGAAGGTCGCTGCGATGTCTCTGGAGGTCAGCGCCTGCCATTGCCGCCAGAAGCCGGAGCGCATGCCGTATTCATGCCAGGACCAGTTAGGCACGTCGGGAAGGAGCGGCTGACCCATAGGCGGCGGCAGCACGGTGCGCGGCATCGCCCGCTCGATTCGCCACTCCTCCGCATTCAGGATCACCCAGACCGCGATGCGCTTGCCGTCGGGCAGGGTCAGCTTCGGCCGATCGACGATCGCCTGATACGGAATGCGGTCTGACAATGCACTCAAGGTCGTGCCCAAGTCATGTCGTTACACCAGCTTGGGCGCAAACCCGAGTGCCAGGTTACTCCGGTCCGAGTCAACGAAGTGGCCGTGCCACAAATCACTTGATCTCATATTGAACGGGCCAGCCGTAGCCGACTGTTTCGACCGCCTTCAGGTAGGCGTTCATGACCTCGGTGCCGGGCATGCCGCGGCCGTCGGCGTCGGCGGCTTGCTGGGCGGGGAAGCCGGTGAGGGACGAGGCCCAGCCGGCGCGGGCGTCGTCGCCCAGGGTTTTGATTTCGGCGCCGACCTCCTTGAGGCCGGAGAGACCGGCTTCCTGGCGGGCGTTGAGGGTGGCGCCGGCCTGGTCTTCATAGCCGCGCCCGACCTCCATGATGATGGTCTGGACTTCCGGCGGCAGGCGATCGAAGGAGCGGCTGTTCATGGTCAGGCCGTTCACCGCCATCGCGCCGAAGCCGATCAGGGTGTAGTGGGGAGCGGGCTCGTAGAATTTGAACCCGAGATAGGCGGACGGGAACATCAGCCAACCATTATAGACCCCCGTTTGCAGCGAGAGATAACCATCCGGCAGGGTCGACTGCACGGGAATGGCGCCGGCGAATTCCAGCCAGGGCAGGTTAGGACCCGCGCCGCCGACCTTGACGCCCTGGAGATCTTCCACTGTGTCCCAGGGGTCCGTGGTGCCGAGATGGTAGTTGTCCCAGCCATGCAGGCCGAGCAGCTTTTGCCCGTAGTCTGATTCGAACACCTCGGTGAGCCAGGCGACGTCATCATACACCGCGCGCACCGCCTTCATCTGCTGGTCCGAATCCTGCGGGCCGAAGGGGGCATAGTACGGAAAGTTATGCAGAAACAGCTTGGCAGGCTCGAAGCAGAAGCAGTAGGCGCCGATGTCGAGGATGCCGTTCTGCACAGCCTCCAGCGTTTCGGCGACGCCGGCGATCGCGCCGCCATAACCTTCGACGAACTCGATGGTGTGGTCGGTCTCGGCGGCGACGCGTTCTTTCACGGTCGGCACGAAATAATTGGCCGTATCGGCGACGTAGACGGCGGGACCGTTGGGGTGGCCGGAGCCGATGCGAAGGGTGAAGTCGTCGGCTATCGCGTTGCTGGCGAAGGCTGCATTGGCGAGCAGAGCCGCAGCGATCCCACAGCGTGACGGTGATCCGGTCATCTCATCCTCCCTGTTCCACCCGCGCGGCGTTTCTGCGTTCGGACCTTGGCTGCGGGCGCGATCGTTTCGTGGTCTTGCCTTATGATGTGTCAGTGTGGCTGCAAATGTCCACCTCGGCTTGTGGGGTTGAGCGGTGGGCGATGTTTCTTTAGCGTCAAGTGAAAGAAAATCGCGGCAAAGGCCGCGGCGTTCGGGAGGATGGCGTTTGGGAGCTGCCATCGGTTTGGCGCGATCGATCCATCTGGTCTCGGCCTTTTGGACACTGGGCCTCGCCGTCCTGATTTTTTTGGACGTGGCAGGGCGCGGGCTGTTGTCGAATCCGATCCCAGGCACCAAGGAAATCATCCAAAACTCCGTGGTGGCGATCACCTTTTTGCAGCTGCCGCTTGCCATCTATACAGGCTCGATGCTGCGCACCTCGATCTTCGCAGACGCTGTGCCGGCTTCCGTCCGAAAGCTGCTGCGCACGCTGACCGCACTCCTGGGTGTCGCCTTTTTCATCGGCATCGTCCTGAGTACCTGGCCGTCTTTCCTCGATGCGTGGCGCATTGGCGAATATGAAGGCGAGGGCGCGCTCCGCGTGCCCACCTGGCCGGTGCGCGGGCTCGTCCTGGTGATGTCGATCTTCGGTGCGGTCGCCTATCTCATGATGATCGTGCTCGATTGGCAAGGTCGATTGATCGACGAGAATGCGGCGCCTGACTCCTTTGGTGGCGGACGCTGATGGGCGGCGATATCGCGCTCTACATGTTGGCGTTGCTGATCGTCCTGATCCTCTTGGGCGTGCATATCGGCGTCTCGCTCGCTATCTGCAGCGCGCTCGGTGTCTGGTTGATGCTCGGCAGCATGGAGGCGGCGCTTGCCATCCTCGGCAACACGGCCTACGAGGCCGTGCGGAAGGATGTCTTCGCCGTCATCCCGCTGTTCGTGCTCATGGGCGACGTCATTTCGCGATCGGGGGCGGCGGGCGATCTTTATCGGATCTGTGACCGTGCACTGAAGCGGCTTCCCGGCCGTCTGGCGATCGCGACGATTGCCGGGAATACCGTGTTCGCTGCTGTCACCGGTGTGTCGATTGCAGCCGCTGCCGCCTTCTCGCGAATCGCTTATCCCGAGATGAAAAAACTCGGATACAAGCAGACCTTCGCGCTCGGTGCGGTCGCCGGTTCTGCCTGTCTCGGCATGCTGATTCCGCCATCCATTCTCCTGATCGTCTGGGCGATCCTGACCGAGATGAGTGTGGGCGCGCTCTTTATCGCTGGCCTTCTGCCAGGGCTGGTGCTGGCGCTGCTGTTTGCAGGCTATGTCGTCATCTCGGCCGCAAGAAATCCCGAGATCGCGCCTGCGACCGAACAGACCCTGGTGAACATGACACCGGCCGAGCTCCGCTCGGAACTGACTGGCGGACTCGGCATTCTCTTTCTCATTCTGCTGGTGATCGGCGGCATTTGGGGCGGGATCTTCACACCGACCGAGGCGGCGGGCTTTGGTGCGCTGGGCGCGCTCCTGATCGGCGTGGTCAAGGGCATGCGCGGCAAGGAGATCATCGAGGCGATCTTTCAGGCCGGCAAGACGACCGCACCGATCATGTTCCTCCTGATCACCGCCCAGATGTATTCGCGCCTCCTCGCCATGGGCGGAGCGGTCAACTACATCAAAGCGCTCTTCTTAGGATTCGGTGTCGACCCGTTTGTGATCATCGCGCTGATGGTGGTCATCTGGATCATCTTGGGCATGCTGGTCGACTCGGTCTCGATCATTCTGCTCACGGTACCAATTTTCGCGCCGATCGCACTCGCGCTCGGTCTTGATCCGCTCGCCTTTGCGATCTTCGGCATCCTCGTGATCGAGGCCGGTCTGCTAACGCCGCCCTTCGGGCTTCTCGTCTACACGGTCAAAGGCTCGGTGACGGACCCGACGGCCACGCTCGCCCAGATCTTCAAGGGCTCGGTGCCTTACTTTTTCCTGATCTTGCTCTCCGCCTTCATCGTCCTGTTCATGCCCTGGCTCGCCACCTGGCTGCCGGGCTTCATGTTGAGATGAGCGGGACGGATCGATCATTGCCTTAGCTGAACCTGCCATCCGCTTCGTGATCCTCCCAGTGCAGAAGGCATTGTCCAAGGTCGACGCCGCGATGTCGGTCTGACGCTGATCAGCCGTCAGTGCTCGTTTTCCGCGTAGTGGCGGGCGAGGACGTCGCCGCCGAAGTCGTTCGCCAGATCGCGCCAGACCGCATGGATGTGATTGGCGTCCCGCTGGGTGTTGTCATATTCGATGAACAGCCGCTCGCCCTGAATGCGGTAGTAGTGCGGCTCATAGCGTTCATCGCCGCCGGCCCAGGCAAATCTGATCTTGGCGAATTCCCTCTCGACCATCACCTTTTGCTGATCGGCTAGCCCGTCGGGCAGACGATCGAGGTAGCAGCCGATGAGCGCGCGCAGCGTGCTGAGTTGGCCATGGTTTAGATCGACGGTACCGATGCCTTTCGGCCTTCTGGTAAAGCTCAGGCGATCGAGGTGATCGTCGCCGATGCCGAGTTTCTTCTCTGCATTGCTTTGCATGTCCGCAACGAGCTGACCGAGGTCGCCCTCGAAATGGCTGCGCCAGAGATCGCCGATTGGCAGAGGGTGATCGCCTTTGGTGATGGCTGGGCGATTGGCGCTTACAAGATCTACCGGGGCGATGGGCGAGATCAGCGCCTGTGACCGTTGCTCAGCGCCGAGGTCGCGGAAGAGTTCACGGCCTAGATCTTCAGCAGCGGCGAGTGGGCGGTGCAGGTGAGGGCCAAGTAGCGGGCTGTCCGCTGGATCAGCGCCGAAGAAGTTGGGGGTCGTCGCCATCACCCCGCCGTCGACGATCAGATAATGCAGCGAGATGTGATGACCGCCGAAGCGCCATGCCCAGGTGCCGCCGGCACTGGGCATTCCAAAGAAAGTGATGAAGTAAAGCAGTGGATCGCGTCCGCGCTCGCGTCCGAAGTCGACGCGCCAGCCTTCGAGATGATCGAGAATGTTCTCGAGGCCCATGATCGCCGCGGCGGTCACATAGCCGGCTTTGGAGAGACCTGTCGCCACCAGCTTGTGGACCAAGCGATGTTGCGTCGGTGACATGGACGCAAGTGGCAAACCGCCATGGTCGGTTGGCGTGTAGAACCAGAGCTTCCGTTCTTTGTCATCCGGGAATATGCGGCAGGCCACCTTGGCTTGCTGTGGGTCGAGGGTGTCGATCAGCCTGGAGGCTGCCTCGATCATTTCCGTGGCGATAAGATCCTTGCCCAATGTCCTCAGTCTCCCGGTCCGCGCAGCCCGAGCATCAGATCGACATCGCCTGGGGTCCAGCTATTTTCGAATTGAGATCGACTGCCCATGCGCCTGGTGCGCTCGACCAACGCTCGCCCTAGAGAAAGCTCTGTCACTTCCCAGGCCTGCAGGGCTGATTCGATCCTCGGCGCTTCAAGAAGCGCTCTCGCCATCGCCCATCCGTCCTCGCAGGCCTTGGCCGATCCGGCGCCGGCATGGGGCCTGGCGACGAACGCTGCGTCGCCCAAGAGACAGACCCGGCCGAACGCCATCTTCTCGACCATGGTGTCGTAGATCACCTGCAGGAAAAGCTCCGGTGTGTTCCGAATGATCCCGGCGAGGTCCTCCGGCAGACGAGCGGACGCTGCGGCACGCACTTCATTTTGATGAACATCCGCGACTTTGCCAGGCGGCAGGGACATCGGCCGATGCCGGCCGTCGCGATCGGTCATGAGGTGATCGAGATCGCCGTCTTCCAGGTAGTTGCGGTACCAAACGTAGTTGATCAGCCGCTCACCTTTTGCGACCGATCCGTCCATCCCCGGAATTGGATAGACGAGGATATGGCTGTTCGCGCCGACATGATAGGTGATGGCCTGGCACAAGCGAGCCGCGAGTGCAGGATCAACATCGCTCTCGGGAAGTATGCCGCGCCAGGCGACATAGCCAGCGTAATTCGACGTCGCCTTCGGCTGCAGCCTTTGCCTTGCAGATGAGCCAACACCGTCGGCACAGATAAGAAGATCGGCCCTGAAGGGCTCGCGATCGGTAAACCGAAGCTGGACGCCGTCATCGTCGGAGGTCCAGTCGGTCAGCTCATGACCGAGATGATAGCGGTCGCGATCGAAGGAACTCAGGAGCAGGCGATAGACGGTGGTCCAGGAACTGAAGCGGTAGCTGTGAGCCTGCTCGAAAATTGCGCGATTATGTCGTCCGAGGTAGCGAACGTGGTCGGTTTTGACCGTGAAATCATCGATTGCGAGGCCGGCCCGCTCGGTCAGGTAGCGTGAGGTCGCTTCGAGGCATACGATGCCCGCGCCGCGATCCTTCAGCTCGGTTAGCGAGCGTTCGAATATGGTGACGTCATGGCCGGCATCGCGCAGCAGACAGCCGACGGTCAACCCGCCGATCGAGCCCCCGGCGATGGCGATGCGCAGCATGGCCTGAGCAGCCTTACCCGTCGAGGGCCGGATGGACAGTGGCATTCATGGCTCAAAATCCTCCCCAGGCTTTTGACCATCATCGTCAAGTGACGGTGCGCTTGCGTCAAGGGATTCGGAATCGTCGTCCGATCAGGCGGCGCCGTCATCCTGCTCCAGGGCCATCAGTATGGCACCATCGGCCACCTGATCGCCTACGCTGACGAAAACCTCGGCGATGCGGCCGTCGCGCGGGGCGGGGAGGGCGTGTTCCATCTTCATGGCTTCCAGGACGATAAGCGGATCGCCTTTTGCGACCTCTTTGCCGGGCTCCGTCGAGACGACGCGAACCAGGCCCGGCATGGGTGCTATTAGGCGATCACCGCTGGCTTCCGCATGATCCGATCCCGCCAGCGGATCGGGCAGGGTGAACTCATAGGCAGCGCCGCCCATCAGAACAGCTATGGTTCTATCACAGCGGAGAGCCCGAGCGGTTCGCAGGTGATTATCAATGCGCAGGCGAAGCCTACCGTCTTCATGGCCGAAAATTCGAAGCTCACAGACTTCGGTCCCATGCTCGACACGACAGGTCTTGCCCGGCAGCAGGGTGATATCCAGCTCGACGGAGGTACCCTCTTTCGACTCGAGCACGACATGCTGTTTCGCCGGTAGCCATTGACACCATCCTGAAAGCCGGTGCCAGGGATCGTCACTGATCGGATCCTCGTTGAGCCCGAGCGCGGTCAGCGCTGCGATCGCCATGACGTCGATGGTTGGTGTTGGCTGTTCGAGGAGCTTGTCGAGGTCACGACCGATCAGCCCGGTATCGACTTCGCCTCGACCGAACCCCTCATGGCCAGCAAGCGCCGCGAGGAAGTCGAGGTTGGTGACGGTGCCGACCACGTGACTTTCGGCAAGGGTTTTCCTGAGCTTTCCGAGCGCCGCGGCGCGTGTTCTGCCATGGGTGATGACTTTGGCGATCATCGGATCATAGAAGGGCGTGATCTCATCCCCGGTGCGCACGCCGCTGTCGATGCGGACATCGTCGCCGGCAAAGTACAGGGTGCCGAGCTTGCCGGTCGCTGGGAGAAAACCCTTGGCGGCGTCCTCGGCATAGAGCCTCGCCTCGAACGCCCAGCCATCGATTCGCAGATCAGCTTGGGCAAGCGGTAGCACCTCGCCAGCGGCGACGCGGAGCTGCCATTCGACCAGATCCTGCCCGGTGATCAACTCGGTCACCGGATGCTCGACCTGAAGCCGTGTGTTCATCTCCATGAAATAGAAGCGATCCGGGCGCAGGCCCTCCGAGCTGTCGACGATAAATTCGATCGTGCCAGCACCGGAATAACTGATCGCCTTGGCCGCGCGCACCGCCGCCTCGCCCATGGCCGCGCGCATTTCCTTGGGCATGCCGGGGGCAGGTGCCTCTTCGATCACCTTCTGCATGCGCCGCTGCAGCGAACAGTCCCGCTCGAACAGATAAACGGCGTTGCCATGGTCGTCGCCGAAGACCTGCACCTCGATGTGGCGAGGTTTCTCGACCCATTTTTCGATCAGACAGGCATCGTCGCCGAAGCTCGCCTGGGCTTCGCGTTGTGCACTTTCCAGGGAGCTTCGAAAGTCGGTGGGTTCCTCGACCCGGCGCATGCCTTTGCCACCGCCACCGGCGCGCGCCTTGATCAGGACCGGATAGCCGATTTTTTCGGCCTCAGCTTCCAGAACGCCCGGGTCCTGGTTGTCGCCGTGATAGCCGGGCACCACCGGGACGCCGGCCTCGGTCATCAGTCTCTTTGCAGCATCCTTCAGGCCCATCGCGCGGATCGCGTCCGCGGAGGGCCCGACGAATCGGATGCCAGAGGCTTCGACCGCCGCAACGAAGTCCGGGTTTTCCGAGAGAAAGCCATAGCCCGGATGGATCGCATCGGCACCCGTCACGCGTGCCGCCTCGATGATCGCATCACCGAGCAGATAGCTCTCAGCAACCGGCGGCGGACCGAGGCGGATGGCCTCATCAGCCATCTCGACGTGAAGGGCGCCGGCGTCTGCATCCGAGTAGACGGCGACGGTGTCCAGACCCAGCCGCTTGGCTGTTCGGATCACCCGACAAGCGATCTCACCTCTGTTGGCGATCAGGAGTTTTTTCAACATGGCGCGCTTCACATCCTGAACACGCCGAAGGTGGTCGGCTCGATGGGTGCGTTTAGCGCTGCGGACAGACTGAGGCCGAGCACGTCGCGGCTTTTCGCCGGATGGATGATGCCGTCGTCCCAAAGTCTGGCTGAGGCGTAAAGCGGGTGGCTTTGGGCTTCGAACTGATCGAGTACGGGCTTTTTGAAGGCTGCCTCTTCTTCGTCCGACCAGTTGCCGCCGCGACGCTCGGCGCCGTCCCGCTTTACCGTGGCGAGCACCGAGGCCGCCTGTTCGCCGCCCATCACCGAGATGCGGGAATTCGGCCAGGTCCAGAGAAATCGCGGGGCATAAGCGCGGCCGCACATGCCGTAATTGCCGGCGCCGAAGGAACCGCCAATCAGAAGCGTGATTTTCGGGACATTGGTGCAGGCAACCGCGGTC
>JBCCIN010000108.1:0-12954 GCA_039028235.1 Pseudomonadota bacterium | reverse complement strand
GTGCCGGGCTCGATTCTGGCGGCGTGCAGCATGCGGTCGAGCGAAGCCGCATCAAGGCGCTGATCCCGATGCAGCGCCGTCCGAAGCGCCTCTTGAAACGCGTTATAGGCGGACCGCCTGCAAAGGGCGCAGGGCCGATGTCCGGCGGCTAGCGCCGTCGCCTCGTCCATGAAGAACAGCTCGGTCCAGGTATTGGGCTGCATGACCTCGCGATGCCAGCCCTTGAACGAGAGCACGCAGATGATCCAATGCGGATGCCGCCAGCGGGATGTTCCGAGCTGCCGGCTGGTGTCATGCAGGATGCCGCGATTGCCCATGAACAGGCCGCGCTCGGCGAGCGCCTGAACATCTCCCTTGGGGGTGACACGGTTTTGCAGTGGCATGACAGAAGCGAAGCCGATCTTGTCGGGAAGCGCAAGAATCGGGTTGGCGGCACGTCACGTCCGGCGCAGATTGACGCCATGACCTGGAGGAAAACCGTCATGACCCTCGACATCGGCTCCAACGCGTCCGCGCAGGCGAACCGCGATCCCGCGCCTGCAACAGCTTCTCATGCCACCGGTGCATCCGACAACAGCCGCATCCGCGAAGCGATCGCCTATGTGATCGACCACGCGACCGATCAGCCCTCACTTGAAACCATGGCGGATCATGCCGGGCTGTCACCCCACCACTTCCAGCGGGTATTCAAGCGGTTCGCCGGCATAAGCCCCAAAAAGTTCTTGCAATATGTCACGCTCAGCCATGCCAAGCAGGCGCTGATCGAGGATGCGAGCGTGCTCGATGCAGCACTCGATGCCGGCTTGTCCGGTCCATCGCGGCTGCACGATCTCTTCGTCAATTGCGAGGCGATGACGCCCGGCGAGTTCAAGGCGCTCGGGCCCTCGCTGGTGATCCGTTACGGCATGCACGACACGCCAATCGGCCGCGTCATGCTCGGGGCCACGGAACGCGGCATCTGCTGGCTTGCCTTCGTCGCGGACGACGGCCGCCCGGCCGAGGAGGAATTCGAACGGGCCTGGGCCGGCGCGACGCTCATCCGGGACGATGCGGCGACAGCACCTTGGGTCGAGCGCGCGTTTGCCATTGAGGATCTCGGCAGGAAACCGCTGCCGCTTCTGATCCGCGGCACCAACTTCCAGATCAAGGTCTGGGAAGCTCTCTTGCGCATCCCCTTCGGCCGCCTGGTCACCTATCAGGACGTCGCCCAGGCGATCGGCAACCCGAAAGCGGTGCGCGCCGTCGGCAGTGCGGTCGGCAAGAACAACATCTCCTGGCTGATCCCCTGCCACCGGGTGATCCTGAGCTCAGGCGTCATGCACAACTACCGCTGGGGCGTACGCCAAAAGAAGATCCTGAACGCCCTCGAACTGGCCCAGCCAGCTCGTTGACTTGGACCGATCTAGCCTAGATCGACGGTATGCGCCCAAGCTTTCACGCGTTGTCGTTCCGATGCGACAGGTCATGTCCTGACCTCCAAAAATCTGATCGTAAACCGTCAATCCTGGCCATGCCGGTCCGAGTCTACGAGGTGGCCGCGTCAACCGCGCCACTGCTGAGGGTGCGGCGGACGGCTTTTAGCCAGCCGTCGTAGCGGCGCTGGCGGTCGGTATCGGACATGGCCGGCTCAAAACGTCGATCGACCTGCCAGGCCTCGGAAATCGCGTCCATCGACGGGTAAAGGCCAGTCTCCAATCCTGCAAGGTAAGCAGCACCGAGTGCTGTCGTCTCGATCACCTTGGGGCGTTCCACCGGGAGGTTCAGAACATCGGCCAGGAACTGGCAGATCCAGTCATTGGCGACCATGCCGCCATCTACCCTGACCGCCTGCGGCCGACCGTCGCCCTGGATGTCCCCCTCCATGGCCAGCATCAGATCGCGGGTCTGGTAGGCGACTGATTCGAGCGTCGCCCGCACCACCTGATCGATCCCGCTGTCACGGGTCAGGCCGATCAGTGCGCCCCGCGCATCGGGGTCCCAATAGGGCGCGCCGAGACCGACAAAAGCCGGCACCAGATAGACACCGCCGGTATCCTCCACGCCCCTGGCGATGGCCTCGGTGTCGCCCGCCTTTTGAACCAGCTTCAGCCCGTCTCGCAGCCACTGAACCGCAGCGCCGGCGACGAAAATGCTGCCTTCGATCGCATAGGTCGGCTTGCCGTTCAGTCGATAGGCCGTGGTCGTCAGGAGACGATTGGTCGACGTCACCGCGCTATCGCCGGTGTTGAGGAGCGCAAAACATCCGGTGCCGTATGTGCTCTTCAGCATGCCCGGTTCGAAACAAGCCTGCCCGACGGTCGCCGCCTGCTGATCGCCGGCGATCCCGGTGACCGGCAGCGGCGTGCCGAACAGCTCGGCCGGCGTGGTGCCGAACAGCGTGCTGCAGTCCTTCACCTCCGGCAACACGCTTCGCGGGATGTTCAGAAGTGCCAGCAGATCGTCGTCCCAGTCCTGTTCGTGAATGTTGAACAACATGGTGCGCGACGCGTTGGTGGCGTCGGTCGCATGTACCTTGCCGCCGGTAAGGCGCCAGAGGAGAAAGCTGTCGATCGTGCCGAAGGCGAGTTCGCCCTTGTCCGCCGACTCACGCGCGCCGGCGACATTGTCCAGAAGCCAGGCGAGTTTGGTGGAGGAGAAGTAGGGATCAAGAATAAGTCCCGTTCGCTCCTGAACCAGTGGCTCGTGACCATCGGTCTTGAGGTGTCGGCAGAACTCCGCGGTCCGCCGGTCTTGCCAGACGATGGCGCGGTGCACCGGCTCACCGGTGGATCGGTCCCAGAGGACGACCGTCTCACGCTGGTTGGTGATACCGATCGCCGCGATCCCCGCCGCATCGAGCCCAGCTTTGCCAATCGCCTCATTGCAAACGTCGACTGTGTCCTTCCAAATCACATCGGCATCATGTTCGACCCAGCCCGATTGCGGATAGTGCTGCTCGAATTCCCGCTGGCTGCTGGCGACGATGTGCCCGAGGCGGTCGAAGATGATCGCACGGCTGCTGGTGGTTCCCTGATCGATGGCCAAGATGTGATCGGCGCTGGCCATGGTTTCTCCCTCTCGCATAAGCGGTTGGCTGCTTTCTGACTGACGTCGTTCTTAGCCCGTCATCGGTGCTCGGGAAATAGCCGCCGTGACCATCGCCTGTCGGATCTCAACTCGTCGTCATCCCGAATGGCCGAGACGGTTCGGCGCAAGCCTGACATCCGGCAAACGAAGAGCCAGCAACAGCAAGACGGTCGCGATAAGGCAATAGGCGGCAAAACCGAGACCGATGGTTTCCATCGGGATACCGACGTCGAGCAGCATGCCGGCCAGTACGGGACCGAGGGCTGATGCAAAGACGCTGATCGCCGCCGCCGTCGAGCGAATGGCGCCCAGATGAGCGGTGCCGTAGAGCTCGACCCAAAGGGCGGTGAAGCCCGTGAAGGCGAGGCCGGAGGTCAGGCCGAGAAGGGCCAAATAGGGCAGGAGCCAGACCGCCGCCGTCGACGGTGCGAGCAGGATCAGTGCCAGCACCATCGGCAAAAGGAAAAGCGGCATGATGCGCCTGGCGCTCAAGCGATCGATCATCGGCCCCGCCGCCAATGAGCTGACCATCGCCGACAGCGCAAAGACCCAGTAGTTGCCGGTCATCCAGGCTGCGCTCCAGCCCTTGCCTTCGGCCAGGGTGAGATGATGGAAGAACAACGCCGTCATGATCACCGACGGTGCCGTAAAGGCGGGCAGCAGGAGGTAAAAGCGAAGCTCCGTCAGCAACTGCCACCGGTCCCGGTCCGGAACCGCCGGGCGGTCATTCAGCTTTTCCGAGACTGCCGAGGACAGATAGCGCCGATGGCGATCGCCGTGGCCGCGCAACAGCAACAAAGCCAGCGGCAGCAGGATCAAAAGGATCATTGCCGACGCTGCGCCATAGGTGCTGCGCCAGCCAACGCTCGCGATCGACAGGATGGCCAGAACCGGAAGGATCGCCTCACCGAAGGCCATGCCGGTTGATGCGATCGCCAGAGCCTTGCCCCGACCCTCGGCATGATAGCGCGCCATCGACGTGGCTGCAGCATGGCTTGTGACACCTTGACCCATCTGCCTGAGAAGGAAGATCGCAACGGCGAGCATAGCGATCGAATGGGCGATGCTGAGCATGAAACAGGCGAACGCCAGGCCGGTCAGGGCGAAGGTGATGTACCAGCGGAGATCCCAGCGGTCGATCAGCTGGCCGGTCCAGGGAAGCACCAGTGCGCTCGCAAGCGTACCGACGAGATAAAGGCTGCCCCAGCCCGAGTGGCTAAGGCCGAACACCTCACGAATGTCGGGTCCGAACAATCCGATGAAAAAGGTTTGCCCGGCGCTTGAGGCAAAGGTCAGCAGAAAGCCGAAGGCGAGGAAACGCCGGTGGCGCGCGGCGAAGGCGAGATAGTCGATTAAGGACATCGATAATCGTGGATCCTTGGCGAAGGCAAACGCTGTCTAACGTAGTGAGGTTAATGGCGAGTTAAGAGGTAAGAGTTTCTTCCACGTCGGCGTCAAACTTTCAAACAAACAAGTCATGTAGCTTTAGGGGCAACGAATGGGTCGAGCCGTAGCCTGGCGAAGTGCCCCTTAAGCTTTGGGATGGAGCGCAGAGTTGAAAGCAATGCCTGCCGTTCAGCGGAATCGATGGCGTGATGGCGCATGGCCGGTGCTGACGGCCAATCCATCCGCCGTCCTCGCAGATCAGATCATGGCGGGAAGCAACCTTCCTTGCAAAATGGCCTGACCTGATGACTGGGAGTGGTGAGCGACCGGCGCTCGCTGCGTCATCGAAGCCGTCGAATACCAGTATTGCCAATGACAACGCTGGTGCCACGCTGAAACGCAGGCGGGACGATACGCGTCGGAACGATGCGCTGATGGACATGATCGGCATGATGGCAGCGATGTCCGGCCACGATGACGTCGACGTTCCCAGATTTCTCGAGCTTGGCTGCCGCTATTTCGACGTCGAGCTCGGCATCTTTCTCACTGCCGGCGAGCATGGCATGCGCATCGACGCCATGGCCGGCGAGATAGTGCGGGGTCCGGCAGACGGCGACCGAGAGGCCTGGTCGCTCTCGATCGAAGGGTGCGACGAATTGACGAGTGGGCATGCTGGCCAATCGGCTGCCCATCTCCAGATGTCGCATGGCTGTGTCGAGCTTCACACAGCGCTCACCGTCCCTGTCCAGGCCGCCACGACGCGTTCTGGAACGCTCTGTTTTGCCGACCGGTTACAGCGGTCGCGGCCCTATGACAGCCATGATCGGCAGGTTCTGCAATTCTTGGCGGCGTGGCTTGCCAACACCATGGAAACCGCGACCATCAAGCGGTCATATGAGAAAGCAAATCAACAACTTAGCACGAGCGAGGAACGTTACCGCAGCCTCTATGAAAAGACGCCAGCGATACTGCATTCCATCGACGAGCAAGGTCGGCTGGTGAGTGTCAGCGACGCCTGGCTCGCGACCATGGGATATGAACGGGACGATGTGATCGGCCGGCCATCCACCGACTTTCTGACGCCTGACTCGAGGCAATATGCTCAGGAGGTCGTGCTCCCGGCCTATCGTGCCACCGGTGAGTGCAGCGATATCGCCTATGAGTTCGTCACCAAGGATGGCGAGATCAGGGACATCCTCCTTTCAGCGACCACACAGACTCGGAACGACGGCAGCTTTTTCCGGAGCCTCGCCGTGCTGCTGGACGTCACCGAACGTCGACGGATGGAGCAGATGCTCGCCGGCCAGACGGCGGCGCTCGAACGTGCCAATGCCGACCTCGTGCGCCTTGCCCAGATCGCCTCTCACGATCTTCAGGAACCGCTTCGCCACATCATCGGCTACTGCGAGCTTCTGATGCAGGATCATCGTGCCGAGCTCTCCGAAGACGCCGCAAAGGTCGCCGAGACGATCCAATCGGGCGGCCGGCGTCTTCGCCTCATCATCGACGATCTCATCACCTATATCCGCGTCAAGGAACAGCTGGATCATCCGTTCGAGCCGGTCGACATGTTCGCCGTGCTCCATCAAACGCTGGAGGACCTGAACGCCGATATCGTTGCCGTCGGCGCGCGTGTCGACGTTACCCACCTGCCGCTGGTCTGGGGACGGCCCCCGCTCTTGAAGATGGTCTTTCATCATCTGCTGACCAATGCTCTCCGGCATGGCAGGGGGCAGGCAGCGGAGATCAATGTTGCCGTCGAGGACGCCGACAGCTTCTGGCAGTTCGCCCTTAGCGACAGGGGGCTCGGGGTGGAGTCACGCCACGCCGATCGGATCTTCGAGATCCTGCAGCGCCTGCATCACAAAGACGAGCGCGAAGGGTCCGGAACCGGGCTCGCGATCTGCCGGCTGATCATCGAGCGTTGCGGCGGCAAGATCTGGCTCGACCAGACCTACAGCGAGGGCGCGCGCTTTCTGTTCACACTGCCGAAAGACAAGCCGTGCAGCCTCCACAGGCAACCCCAAGACGCCCTCCTGCCGACATCCAGCCGAGCGCCCGCGCAAGCCTGATCAACGCGCTGGCATCTGATCCTGGCAGGCTTCAAGCGGCGATGGCGACATCCCGTCCGTTGATCAGTAAACCCTGCTCGCCGGCATCGACCTGGATCGACGAACCGTCGGTGATCGAGCCTTCCAGGATCAGGCGCGCCAGCGGGTCCTGGAGATTTCTCTGAATCGTGCGCTTGAGCGGACGAGCGCCATAGACCGGATCGTAGCCAACCTCCGCCAGCCAGCGTTTGGCAGCCTCGCTGAGATCGAGGCTGAGCTTGCGCTCGGCGAGCAGACCTCGAAGACGATCGAGCTGAATATCGACGATGCCTGACATATCCTCGCGGCCAAGACGGTTGAACAGGATGATTTCGTCCAGCCTGTTCAGGAACTCCGGGCGGAAAGCCGCCTGCACCACGGCCATTACCTCATCGCGCGCCTCTGACGCCGACTGGTTCTCGTCGAGGGCCGCCAGGAACTCGCTGCCAAGGTTCGAGGTCAGGATGATCATGACATTTCGAAAGTCGACGGTTCGACCATGGCTGTCGGTGAGCCGGCCGTCGTCGAGTACCTGAAGAAGGATGTTGAAGACGTCGGCATGCGCCTTTTCGACCTCGTCGAAGAGGATGACCTGATAGGGACGCCTTCTCACCGCCTCGGTGAGCGCGCCGCCCTCCTCATAGCCGACATAGCCCGGAGGCGCGCCGATCAGACGGGCGACGCTGTGCTTTTCCATGTATTCGGACATATCGATCCGAAGCATCGCCTGCTCGTCGTCGAACAGGAACGCGGCCAGCGTTTTGCAAAGCTCGGTCTTGCCAACGCCGGTGGGACCCAGGAAGAGGAAGGAGCCGAGCGGCCGGTTGGGATCCTGAAGGCCGGCACGCGCGCGTCGAACGGCGTTCGAGACCGCCTTGACCGCCTCATCCTGGCCGATCACGCGTTCATGCAGCTTGGTTTCCATCTGAAGCAGCTTGTCGCGCTCACCCTCGAGCATCTTTTCAACCGGAACGCCGGTCCAACGGGAAACCACGGCGGCAATATCGCCATCGGTGACCGCTTCCTGGACCATCTCCTGGGCTGAGTTTTCCTCGGCTTCTTCGAGCTTCTGCTCCAGTTCTGGGATGCGTCCATAAGCGATTTCGCCGGCTTTCGCGAGATCGCCCTGACGCTGGGCGACTTCCAGCTCGTGGCGGCTCTGCTCGAGCTGTTCCTTCAAGGTCTGGACGTCGGCCAGCTTGCCCTTCTCCGCCTGCCATTTCGCGGTCAGCTCCGCCGATTCCTGCTCAAGCTCGGACAACTCTTTTTCCAAGGCCTCCAGGCGCTCCTTCGAGGCCTTGTCGGTCTCTTTCTTCAAGGCTTCTCGTTCGATCTTCAACTGCATGATCCGCCGATCGAGCTCGTCGATCGCCTCGGGCTTGCTGTCGATGGTCATGCGCTTTCGGGACGCCGCCTCGTCGACCAGATCGATCGCTTTGTCCGGGAGGAACCGATCGGTGATGTAGCGGTTGGAGAGCGTCGCGGCGCTGACGATTGCGCCATCGGTGATGCGCACGCTGTGGTGCAGCTCGTATTTGTCCTTGAGCCCGCGCAGGATCGAGATGGTATCAGCCACAGTCGGCTCGTCGACAAAGGCCGGCTGAAACCGCCGGGCCAGCGCTGCGTCCTTCTCGATATGCTTTCGATACTCGTCGAGTGTCGTGGCACCGATGCAGTGCAGTTCGCCGCGAGCGAGCGCCGGTTTCAGCATGTTGGACGCGTCCATCGCGCCCTCGGCCTTGCCGGCCCCGACCAGCGTGTGCAGCTCGTCGATGAAGAGGATGATGTCACCCTCCCCATGGGTGACCTCCTGAAGAAGCGCCTTCAGGCGCTCCTCGAACTTGCCCCGGTATTTCGCCCCGGCAACGAGGGCGCCCAAGTCAAGCGACAGGAGCTTCCTGTCCTTCAGGCTTTCCGGGACGTCGCCGTTCACGATGCGCAGGGCGAGGCCCTCAGCGATCGCGGTCTTTCCGACGCCGGGCTCGCCGATCAGGACCGGGTTGTTCTTGGTGCGGCGGGAGAGGACCTGGATGACGCGGCGGATCTCCTCATCCCGGCCGATCACCGGATCGAGCTTGCCCTCGCGCGCGGCTTCGGTGAGATCGCGGGTATATTTCTTGAGTGCGTCATAGCCCTCTTCGGCTGAGGCGGTGTCGGCGGTTCGTCCTTTGCGCAGGCCTTCGATCGCGCCATTGAGTGCCTGCGGCGTGATACCGGCTTTCTTCAGCGCGTCGGCAGCATTCGTACCGGCAGCCATGGTCAGAGCAAGAAGCAGTCGCTCGACCGTGACATAGCTGTCGCCCGCCTTCTCGGCGATCTTCTCCGCCTGCTCGAAGAGTCGCGCCGTCTCCGGCGCCAGATAGAGCTGGCCGGCACCGCTTCCCTCGACCTTGGGCATTCTCTCGAGCGTCTCTTCAACCTGCTGTGCGGCCAAGCCGGGGTTGCCACCGGCAGCACGCATGAGATTGCCGGCGAGGCCTTCGGGATCATCGAGAAGGACCTTCAGCACGTGATCCGGCACGAACCGCTGGTGACCTTCGCGCAAGGCCAACGCCTGCGCCGACTGGATGAAGCCGCGTGCCCGCTCGGTGTATCGTTCGAAATCCATGCCCAACATCTCCCAGAAATCCGTCGTCACCGACGTCGGATGACATACTGCAGACGGCGCAGCCAGAACAGGTGAAGGCTGCAATGACTATGTGGGCACTCTACAATAATGCACAATATTTAGGCAGAAAATTTTTCTGCGCGTTCTTTGGGCGTCAGGAGTCCTAAGGCATGCGACAGCGACGATGCCGCGCACCGAACACCACGGGATCGCCGCTTATAGAACGCCGATTTGATGATATGAATGCGCGCCGACCGACGTCTGCCGGTCATCAAGCGTTGACGGATCAGCCGTTCCAGGCCGCTGACGTCAATGCAGATGATGCAAGTGATCGATATGGCGCATCTGGTTCGGCTTGATCAACTTGGCCGAAGCGATTTTGACGCTATGCAATCGTCCCTCGATCGAGCTTTCCCAAAAGTCGAGAAATTTTGAGAGGACGGGGAATTTCGGAGCAATATCAAGATTTTGCCAGACGTAAGTCTGAAGAAGACTTGGATGATCCGGGAGATGGTACAAGATTTCTGCCGTCGTCAGACGGTAATCCTTCACCATCAGTTCTAGGTCACGCATGAGCGACCCTCCTTTTTCCTGGTTCGGCCAGCCTTGTCGTTGCGTTCGCCCTTCTCTTCCCCATGCCGATCGCCGGGACTTTTCAGCCGTCTCCGGCTCGATCACACATTGCTCGATCGTTATCTCGCTGACGAGATTGGGCTCTCCCAAACCCGTCATTTATCGGCTTTGATAACCAGGATAGTCACCAAATCCTTAATATTTATTGTAGCGGCCTGCGGTCACTTGAAAAGACCTGGCGCCGCAAAACGCACCGATAGAGGAGGCATGTATGGGGATCGACGATGGTGCAAAGGAGGCGTGGCGAACCCACTTTGCCTCTCTTTCGCACAAACCGGACTTGTCGCCGAGAATGGACGGGCGAGGATGAAATTCAACCTTCGCCGCAACGGTTGCTTTGCAGAGTCCGCTGGGTAGCGGCGTGATATTGTCGTCCGCTCTACACCGCCTTTTTTCCGCTCTACACCGCCTGTTTTTTGATGATGCGTCGATTGCGACAGGTTCTGGCGGACCAGCCCTGATCGATACACTAGGCGCTCAGATCGAACAGGCGACCGCGCAGGGGATCGTCATCCCGCCGCGACTCGCGCCGGCGATCGCTGTCCTTGGCAATTTTCAGGGTCCGTGAGTCGTTCGGATTACCGTCTTTCCGTCGGCCATAGCCGCCGGTGGTCCCTGGCTTCCGATATCGCTCACCCATGCGTTCGACCATGCCATTAGGATGAAGAACGTTCACGACAAAGACTCCTTCACGGCCGCAATCCGGCTCGCAGATTGCTGACAAAGTCGCTGGCGGAATATTGCGTGACATGTCGCCGCCTCTACTCATCATGATGAAAGCACAATAACGTAAAGAAAAAGTTAGCTTACCAACATTTAAGCTTAGAGTGGCGCTTGCCGGCAAGGGATGATGCATGCTCCCAGGTACACCATACTGACGACCCTTAGCGATCTTCATGATTTGGTAATCATCTCACCGCTAAGATCATTGAAGTGACGGGCTCGCCAAGCGAAGCTGTCGATGTCGGAGGCGGTGGCAGTCCTTCATGACGTCGGCGGCTAAGAAATCCAGCCAGAGCTAAACCGAGGCAAGGAAACTAGCAGAACAGAACAACGATACCGATGATGCAAGAAAGTCACATTGTTAGTCGCATTTTACGTTGTTTTTCGCCAAAAAAGCGATGAAACGAGACCTCAAAATCGATCAAACCACGATCCTGGGACGATCGGCGCAGCCTTTCAAACTTCAGTTGATTTCTGTAAAATCGCATCAAACCAACTGATTTTGCAGTAAAAAATAAGAAAGTGTCGAAAGTTTTGCACAAGCAGTCTCTAGGTCGGAACGCCAAGTTTGTTGACAACCATCTGTATTTGACAAAATATACGCCGCGATCTCATACAAATTAACAGCTGACTGTGCGGCCGTTCATTGGTTGTCAATTACATTGGCCGCTAACTTGAATGCTCGGGAGAATATCGTGGGCGCAATCCTCGTCACTGGTGCAGAGGGGTTGATCGGATCCGCTCTTTGCGAGTTGCTCGCTAAGAGTGGTTACCGCGTCGAAAAGCTGGACCTGCGATCTAGCAATCCCGACGACAAGGGTGACGTTCGCGATGAAGCGCTCGTCAAAGAGCGGATGAAGGGATGCCGCGGCGTGGTGCATCTGGCCGCCGTTTCCCGTGTCGCCGACGGCGAGAGCGATCCGGAGCTTTGCTGGCAGACCAACGTCATCGGCACCGAAGTGGTGATGCGCGCAGCCGCCGATATGCCCATTCGCCCTTGGGTCCTTCTGGCGAGCAGCCGCGAAGTCTATGGCGAACCCGGCGATCTGCCGGTGCGCGAAGACAGCCCGATGCGCCCGGTGAATGTCTATGGCCGATCGAAAGCCGCGGCGGAACGCGTTGCCCTTGCCTGGCGTCGAAGCGGGGTCGAGACGGCCGTCGTCCGACTGGCCAATGTTTACGGCGCTCTCAACGATCACCCGAAACGGGTAACCCCGGCCTTTGCCCGCGCTGCCGCCGAGGGCGAGTTGCTTCAGGTCCATGGTCGCGGCAATACGTTCGACTTCACCCATCTCGATGATGTCACGCTCGGTCTCTTGAGCGTCGTCGAGGCGCTCCAGGCAGGCGAGGTGCTGCCACCGGTTCACTTCGCCACGGGACTGGCCACGACCCTTGGTGAGCTTGCCGACATTGCCGTCAGCCTTGGCGGCGGCAAGGCGCGAGTCGCCGAGATCCCGGCACCGAGTTATAACGTCTCCCGGTTCGTCGGCGATCCGACGAGGGCACGCGAGTTGCTCGGGTGGCAGGCGCGGATTCGTATTGGTGAAGGTATGCATCGCCTGATCGAGGCCTATCGTCGCGAGTCGGGCAATACGCCGACGTCGAACGTCGCCTGATCGAGGAATAGCCAGATCGCAGGCGCTAAACCGGCGCCGGACGAACGTAAGGAAAGCCGTAGCGGAGACTGATGCCGCTGCGGCTTTTTCGTTGTCAGATGTCTCCAGAGAGGCGCCGACATGGTTCTCTGAAGGTATGAGCCCACGTCCCCGCCCCCTCAATTCCTTCTCGCCTTTTAGTAGCAGACTGCGGTAAGGTCCGCGGCGATTGATTGAAGGCAGGACCTTCCGCCCACTACGCGGGGGCAGCTGTTTCAACCACGGACAGAGGCGACTGGTGCATCAAGATGCGTCGAACTCAAGCCCGGTAGACAGCGTCTTTCGCCGCATGGGCGAGGACGTGCCCGGTAGCCAAAGCGCGTTTCGCGTCGAACCTCTCATCGGCTTTCTCGTCATTCTCGTCAGCATCACGATCCTGCAGCGCTTCGCGATCCCTTATGACAAGAGCCAATTCGGCATCGGCTTTCTCTTTTGTCTGCTGATCACAATGGCTCTTGCGCTCAACGGACGCCTCACCGTCGATCCGCTGCGTGTGCTTCTCTATGCGATAGGGATGTCGGGCTGCCTGCTGACGATTTTCTTCAAGCGCGGCGAGTTTTCTTTCATCTCATTAATGATGCTTCTTGTCGTCTATTTTTCATATATTTTTTCCTACAGGGTCTATTACGATCAATATCTCAGAATTCTCAGCAGCTTCCAGGACATCATGCTGTTCTGCGTCTGGTGCGGAATCGCGCAGTTTCTGATCCAATTTCCACTATCACCCGATTTCATGTTCCCATTCGACATGATTCTCCCGGAGAACCTGTTTATTCCGGAGTTCAATCTCCGC